>JAFEGE010000064.1 GCA_018240105.1 Verrucomicrobiota bacterium
AATTACCCGCCGAAAATATCTGTCTCCAAGCTAGTCAATAGCTTGAAGGGAGTCTCTTCAAGATTAGTCAGAAAAACTGGCTATCCAACCATTCAACAGGCTTTGTGGGGCGATAGTCTTTGGTCAACTATGGCTACCCTCCGAAGACAAGCAGAACAAGAAATTGCAAGAGTTCAAAAGCGTTCTAGAGCCATAGAACACCATTGTTTAACGGGCGATCGCGCTATATTGCAAAATTATAAGGCTGATTGGGAAAAGATACGAGCCGGCTTGACTCTAGCACATTAAAAGAGAGAAATTTATATCATTAAGCTGGATAACCATCCATAACTACTCTGCAGAACTCAAAGAAGATGGACTCCTCATACAGCACCGCACATCTGGCGGCCGTATATCAACTGATAAAGCTTACCGACCTTACGCAGAGAGGCTTTAGAGAGTTTAAGCTCTAGTATAGCCACTATTAGCTAACGCGAGAAGCTCTTCTAAAGCCCTTTCAAAAGTCTCCCTAGTGTGCCTCTCGTTACGAGCTCTCTCTACGGGTATTTCCATAGTAGAAGAACAGGTATGGGCAATCGGTATAGAGCCGCCTGTGCGCATCGGTTGGAGGTAAATTTTTGTTTCAGCCGTCATAGCTCTTTTACCCGTGACACAATATACAAAACGCTCGAGCCAAGCGATACCCCCATTGCGCCGTCCCTTATCTCGAATAATCGCCTCTAAAAAACCTACAACTAAAGACTCTGGACTATGATCTAAAATACCAACCTTGTGCAATTTACGGATAATAAGATCCGGACTCACAGCTTCTCCTTGCAATCTTTCACTGAGACTTCTACCCGTATCCGAAGCCAATATAAGGTTTCTGCCTGTTTGCAAACCCTTATGGACCGCAGTAACAGCTGTCACTACTCCTCTATATTGTTCTGTTAGCAAGGCAAGGGCCTCTCTTCTTAGAGCTTGCGTAGTTGTTAAATCTACAGGGTCATAGCCTGCATCTTCTAAGACCCTTCTTGCGGCCGCTTCAGCACGTCCACTCTCAAGAAAAGTAACAATCGGTCGGTAAGGCTCTGCATCCAAAGCTTTAGCTACAACTTTTATTAAATTCGCCTCCGACCTATCGGAAGCTCTATGAAAAGCCACAAGCGCTTCAAAAAAAGAGTCAGCTAAAATACGGCCGACTACAGCTCCTAAACCCCTATCAACATTCCACTGGCTTACTTTTGCTAGAAATTTTCCAAAATTCTCATAAGTTTTTTCAGACTCTCTTCTCTTTCCTTCCGGTAAAATAAGAACCCCCTCAGAGACTTGTAACCCTCTCTTGGCTCCACCATCACCAAGATACATTCCTAGCATCGTGATAAACTGCCTTGAAGGCCCTCCATTATCAATGCCAGGGTCAACTTGCATGCGCGCATCCAAAAATCGGACGCTCCTGGAGTCTGCTGCCACAAATTTTTCTAAAACTTCTTCAGGGATGATTTTACATGCATCGGGAGAGATATAAAATGTACCACCTTCGGCGCGAGCCGCCTTTTCTCGTAAAAATTTCGTTACTAACCTTTGCAAGAGGTCGCCCCAAATCGAACCTGGCTTAATCGTCTCATAGAGCGCAGAAAACGTATCGACACCTGTTAAACTCACAGAACTAAGTCTGCTCTCTGCTATGTCAAACGCTACAGAAAGTTTACCATCGCTTGCTTCTATGTGTAAGACCTGCAGGGCTCCTTCCGTAGTACTCGATAGACGAAAAGGGGTCTGTAAGAGATCATCTTGCAGAACTAGGGGTGAAGCGGTGCCTCTTACATAATTTAAAAGAGTATCTAACCCCTCTAATCTATCCATTTCTGTGACTAAACGGCAGGCGTAACTGATTTGGTCATTTATAAAAGCAAAATCGTCTTGGTAGTGGTATAATAAACCCTCACATTGCACACCGTCTTGATAATAAACGGGGTCGCGCTGTGCATCTAGCGTTATACTGAATAAGGGGGCGGCGTCTGCTTTTGTTTGGAAACAGACTGCTTCTTTTCTCTTATCATACCAGACTTCGTAAGTGTCACCACCTCTTTGCAGAGTCTTTGCAGCGGTTTTACTAGGAGCCACGGCTTTCACATCCCCCATAAAAGCCTCTATCAAGGCAGCTCCAAAGGAGACATGGGTCGGTGGAGGAGGCGGTGGCACAGCTGCTGTAACAGGTGCGGTATCTAGCGCAGGGGGAGCGGCTGCTATATCAGGCACTCCCACATCTACATCAGCGGGTGGACCCCCTGTTGCTACGGACGCAATAGGAGCTACTGCACCTATAACTGCAACTCCAGTATCGTCTAGAGGGACAGCCGGCAGCGCGACGCCCTCCGCTGCTGGAGGCGTTTCAAGCAAAAATCTTAAGCACTCGGCCCACTCTGGAGGCGGATCAAGGTCTATTCTATTAGGCTTCTTACTACCTCCTAAGAGGATCCCATAATTCTCAACAACACCATCTCTCTTCAGCCTTAAACTCACGGTTGTATTTCGCTCTACATCAGAGATATATACATAAGAGTTCTTAGACTGATAAAAATAATAGAGAAAGCGACGCCCTCTGTTTCTAATTTCTACAGGTTGCGATCTGTCTGTGGGATGGTCTCGTACATAGGTAATCAGATCGGCTTCCGATTTGAAAAATTTATCAGAAAATTTTTTGGACAACCCCACCTCTCTGGATCTTATGAAACATCTTTTCGGCGCTACGGAAGGAGGCGATGAGCTCTCTAAAGGTGCGGCCACGGGTGCAGCAGGAGGAAGAAGGGCAACCTCTACAGGCATTGCCGCGACATTAGAGGAAACAACAGGAGAGTGCTGCTCTAAAGAGAGAGTCTCTCCCTTTGTAACGATCGTCCAGTTACGATAAATCCAATCTTTTTTATTTAGACAAAGAGCAAAAAGAGCACCAAAAATTAATAAGATAAGGCGGCCTATCCGTTCGAGAAAAGAGTAGTTTTTCATGGCTGGAGCGGTAGGAAAAGAGGTAAGCGCTAAGGGGGCAGCGGATAAAACGGGTAAAGCCTGCATACATCACCTAAATTTTAAGTCCTTCTATATTATCTCAATAAGATAGAATAAGGAAGGTAATTCCTAAATTCTTAAGGAATTACAAAAAATTGTCATCTAAGGTTTTTACTATAAAACTCTTGCAATATAGCCAGCTAGCTATCTCCGGTAATAGTAGTACCTAGGACGCCCTCTTCTCCGTCAAAACAGGAAGCGGCGGCTTTCAAATCTTTTAAACATCCGGTGATTTTTAAAATCTTAATAGTTTAACAAACAACAACTTGTGATTATTATCAGCACTCTTTACTTTTAAGTGCTAAAAAATATTGCCGAAACAAATCCTTTCTGCTATAATGACCCTCATATGAGCAAAATAGTAACCCCCTATAAATCTAAACGCAGAGAAAAGGAGAGAGAGGTCCTCTTTGGCCTGATTGAACTCTACCTTAAAGAGGGGCGTCCTGTTGGCTCTAACACCTTAAAAGAGAGCGGCTTTGACCACTTAAGTTCAGCAACCATCCGTAACTACTGCGCAGAACTGGAAGAGGATGGCCTCCTTATACAGCACCACACATCTGGCGGCCGTATACCCACTGATAAAGCTTACCGCCTTTATGCAGAAGCTATGGAGAGCACCCCCCTCCTTAGTCGCGATGATGACCTTTTTCTCTCATCCCTTCTCCTCCAAGAGACAAAGGAGATCCCCTCCTACCTCCAAGAGGTCACAGAGGCATTAAGCGAAATAACAGGGCTTGCCACCTTTTTAATGGCGCCCCGCCTGGACCAGGACTTTATCACCGATATTAAACTGCTCAAAGTCGATGATAAACGCGTTCTTGCAGCTCTAGTAACCGATTTTGGACTTGTGCACACCCAGATCCTCTATCTACCGAAAAAGATGAGTAACTTCTCCCTTAAAAGGATCGAGGAGTACTTCCAGTCCCGGCTCCATAATCGCGAGAGACCGGCCCTTAGCCATGATGAAGAGCACTTTGCCAAACAAAGCTACAATGAGATTGTTTTAAGACATTTTATTAAACACACCAATAAGAGCTCTGAGGAGATCCATAAAGGCGGCTTCTCTAAACTCCTTCTCTACCCAGAATTTCATGACCCTGCGATCTTAACCCACACCCTTTCCCTTTTTGAAAATAAAGATGCTATTCGCTTCTTCCTCCAAGAGTCTTTTACTAAAGAGAAGATGGTCTACTGGATTGGCGATGACCTAAAAGAGTACATGCCAACCCCCTACCTCTCCTCTGTTATTGTGATACCTTATAGAATCCATCAAAAGATCGTAGGTAGCATTGCTGTTCTTGGCCCAAACAGGATTCCATACCCTAAAATCTTTGGCTTTTTAAATGCCACCTCCAAGTATCTATCTGAGAATCTTACAAAGAGCATGTATAAATTTAAGTTAACCTTTAGACAACAAAACCCTAAGGCGATCGATCTTCGCGACCAAAGAAGCGAGATCATTGGCCTTCCTTATCAAACAGAGAAAAAATATGACATCTAATAATGAAGAACAACCTCATACAGAAGAAGCAGAGACACTCTCTGTAAACACTCTTTTAGAAGAGAGCCTTCGTAAAAGCATCGAAGAGACAAAGGAATTTAAAGATAAATACCTTCGCTCCCTTGCTGAAATGGAGAATATGAAGAGACGCCTCCAGCAAGAGAAGCAAGAGATGATCTCTTATGCCATCGATAACATCTTAAGTGAACTCCTTGTTCCCTTAGATAGCTTAGAGAGCGCTCTTTCTCACACGGAAAACTTATCACCAGAATTAAAGAATTGGGCTTTAGGTTTTAAAATGATCGCAGCCCAATTTAGAACTATTTTTGAAACCCAAGGGGTAACAAGCTTTTCCGCACAAGGAGAGGCTTTTGACCCACACTTCCACGAAGCTATCGAGACGGTCGAGAGTACAAATCATCGCCCCGGCCAGATCATAAAAGAGATCGCTCGAGGCTATAAGCATGGCAACCGTATCTTACGCCATGCGAGAGTCGTGGTCGCAAAACAAGCAAATACTAATGAAGCAGGAGAATAATTATGACAAAGAAAAAAAGCAATAAAGTCATCGGAATTGACCTTGGTACGACAAATTCTTGCGTCGCTATCATGGAAGGAAAAGAGCCAAAAGTCATCACAAACGCAGAAGGGATGCGCACAACGCCATCAGTTGTCGCCTATAAAGGCTCAGAGCGTATTGTAGGAACAGCCGCTAAAAGACAAGCGATCACAAACCCAGAGAACACGATCTACTCTGCAAAGCGCTTTATCGGCCGTAAGTATGAAGAAGTACAAAACGAGAGTAAAACCGTTCCTTACAAAGTAGAGCGCGGCAAAGGCGACTCTGCTGTATTTCGTGTAAACGATAAAGCTCTTACACCAGAAGAGATCGGTGCGCAAGTCCTTATCAAGATGAAAGAAACAGCAGAAGCCTATCTTGGCGAAGAGGTAACAGAGGCTGTTATCACAGTACCTGCCTACTTTAACGACTCACAAAGACAATCCACCAAAGATGCCGGTAAAATTGCAGGCCTTAATGTAAAAAGGATTATCAATGAGCCAACAGCCGCAGCTCTTGCCTACGGTCTTGACAAACAAGGTAAAGATCATAAAGTCGCTGTCTATGACTTAGGTGGTGGTACTTTTGATATCTCGATCTTAGAGATCGGTGATGGCGTCTTTGAAGTGCTTGCAACAAACGGAGACACCCACCTTGGTGGTGATGACTTCGATGAGGCGATCATGAAGTGGTTAGTTGCAGAGTTTAAAAAAGAGCAAGGGATCGATCTTGCCCAAGACAAAATGGCTCTCCAGCGCCTCCGTGACGCTGCTGAGAAAGCCAAAATTGAACTCTCTGGCACAGCCTCCTCTGAGATTAACCTTCCCTTTATCACTATGGGATCAGATGGACCAAAGCACCTTATGCTCACTTTAACACGCGCTAAACTTGAGAGCCTTGTAGAGGCACTTGTCCAGCGCAGTAAAGAGCCTTGCTTAAAAGCTCTAAAAGATGCAGGCCTCTCCCCTTCACAAATTGATGAGGTAATCTTAGTCGGTGGTATGACACGTATGCCAGCTGTACAAGCAAAGGTCAAAGAGATCTTCGGTAAAGACCCACACCAAGGGGTAAACCCTGATGAAGTGGTCGCTATCGGGGCTGCTATCCAAGGAGCTGTCTTAACAGGCGAAGTAAAAGACGTTCTTCTTTTAGACGTCGTACCTCTATCTCTCGGTATCGAGACACTAGGGGGCGTTATGACAAAGCTTATCGAGCGTAACACCACTGTGCCGACGCAGAAAAAGCAAGTCTTCTCAACAGCTAGCGATAACCAGCCAGCCGTAACGATCTCTGTTCTACAGGGCGAGCGTGAGATGGCAGCTTACAACCGTAAGATCGGACAATTTGATCTAACGGATATCCCGCCAGCACCACGCGGCATGCCACAGATCGAAGTCTCTTTCGACATCGATGCTGACGGTATCTTGCATGTGTCTGCGAAAGATAAGCAGTCTAACAAAGAGCAGAAGATCCGTATTGAAGCCTCCTCTGGCCTCTCTGACAGTGATATCGATAAAGCGATTAAAGATGCAGAAGCCCACAAAGAAGAGGATAAAAAGATCAAAGAGAAGATCGATCTTAAAAACGAAGCAGACGCTTTAGTCTTCAGATCTGAAAAAGCTCTTAAAGACTATGGCGACAAAGTGCCGGAAGCTGTTAAAAAAGAGATCCATGAGGCCGCCGAAAAGGTAAAAGAGGCGATCAAAACGGATGATATTGAACAGATCCGCTCTGCTAAAGATCACCTCAATAGCGTGATCCAAAAGATCGGCGAATCTATGCGCTCAGAAGCCGGCCCAGAGGCGCAAGCCAAAGGCCCTGATGAAGCAGAAGCCGAAGTGGTAGACGAGAACAAGAAGTAATCTTTAGATTATAACTTCT
>JAFEGE010000065.1 GCA_018240105.1 Verrucomicrobiota bacterium
AATCACATAGGAGCTATTCGGTACTTCTTGAATCATTATAACCAATGGGCTTATGAGAAATTCTTAGATGACCTTGACGTTATTGAATGCTTTATCACTTAGCCTAACCTTAATTCCACCGCCCAAAAAACATCGATTAATTATATAATACATGAATATATAAAATTTAATTATAGGATAACTCATGTCAACACAATCTTTTTCATTAAGAACAGCTATGAACACCGCCTGTATCGAAGGCACAACTTTACACACAACCTCTGCAGCAAAACGGGCTGACTGGCTCCTAACGCCTCACCGTAATGCTTTTAAAGGAACAACCGTAGAAGTTATTCTTAATGCAGACAGCGTAACCCTTCAAAGAAGTGCACCTAAAACCCATACAGCCCTTCGCCAGCTAGCTTGGAAAATAGCTGCTATCGTCCTCTTTCCAATCTCTTTAGTTGCAGGAGTTGTTAAACTGGCAAACCGTCCTTCGCTTCGCGAAACTTTTCAAATTGACAAGGAACCTATAGCAACCGATACTGTTTATCAAGCATTAAGCACGCTACGAAGCGTAGGTGTACGTGGCCCGGTAAAATTCGCTGTCCTCTTACCTCCAAGCAGTGAAGCGCCACCAAAGCTTCCTATCTTAGATGCTATGGTAGGAGAAGGCAGCCCAGCCGTAGCTAAGTTATCAGCTATTAGCACCGCTGCAGCAGCTTTCGAAGACAAAATTAATGCACTTGGGTTTCAAGCGAGCACATCCTGCGTAAATTCTCCTAAGAGCACCTGCCATATGGAAGGTCGCCTATTATAAGAGTCGCAGAATCTACTGGGTGCGAACACGCTCAGATGAGACTTTGCGCTGCTTTTCTTTTTTGCGCCAAAAGTAGTTCCACTCTTCATAGAGCTTGGCAAGTTCAGGCTCTTCTAAAGCGCGGAGCCTTAAAAAATCGAGAGCCAGAGCAAATTCATCCGAGGCAGGTATTTTAGGATTTCTAGGGGTCTTTTTCTCTATAAGAGGGGTAAAACGAAACTGCGATGTCAAGAGAGACACCATCACGGCTGCGATTTTTTTAGGGATTTGAAAGAAGGGGCCAAAGGTCTCATCAACGATAAAACGCGCCTCTTCTTGGATCTCTCCTAGGTGCATCGTCTTTTGGCGATGGAGCGCCTGTAAATGGGTTCGTAAAATAGGAAAGACAAAGCAAGATAGAAGAACGCTTCTAGCAAAAGTAGGCTCCCCTCTGCGATGTATCGCATCCACATGCTTTAAAAAATTATAGATCTCTTTACCGGCTGGTTTTTCTAAGAAGCTCGAAACCCCCGGCACTAAAATTGTTAGAAAGCCACACTCGGCTAAAAGCTTTACAAAGCGCTCGCTTGTGCCGAGCTCTAACATACGTAAAAACTCTTCTAAAACGCGTGGGGGTGAGCTCTTTAAAATCTCTTTTCGACACTCGACCAAAGCCTTTATGGCCTCATTATCGATCGCAAAACCAAACCGCGCTCTAAATTTAAGAAGGCGTATCATCCGAACAGGATCTTGTTTAAATCTGACAAAAGGGCTTCCAATGCAGCAAAGGGTACGTTTTTTAGCATCCTCAAAGCCATTGACATAATCGATCACCGTCTCTTCATGAGGGTGGTAAAAAAGTCCATTGATAGTAAAATCTCGTCTTATGACATCTTCTGCTTCATCACCCCAGTCATTGTCACGAAGAATTAAAGACTCATTTTCATTGTCTCCCTTTCTAAAGGTGGAGACCTCTATAATTTTTCTTCCAAATTGGACGTGGGCTAAACGAAAGCGTCGACCAATAAGAAAACAGCGTCTAAAGAGAGGTTTAATCTCCTCTGGCAGAGCCGAGGTTGACACATCGAAGTCTTTGGGGGTTTGGCCAAGAAGAAGGTCTCGCACGCAGCCTCCGACCAAATAAGCCTTGTGACCGGCTCGGATAAGGGTCTCTACTACAGTAAGGGCATCGGGATCAATTTGACTTTTTGAAATCTTATGTTCGCTGGCGGTGTAGATTTTTGGCTGCAATTTTCCTCTTTTTCCCGTATACTCGCGTAGATTAAAAAACTTATATTTTGATTTTGCCAGAATCTTATTTTTTAAGATCACAGCAAAACCAAATTTTAGAGTTCACTTGAGTATGGAGTATAGCGCAATGAAAACTTTTTTGGGTATTCTTTTGGTAGCGGGAACAGCGCTCGGGGCAGGAATGCTTGCTCTTCCAGTTGCAACTGCAACAAGCGGCCTTATCCCAGCCTGGATTGTTTATTTACTCTCCTGGCTTTTTAGCATGGCCACAGGCCTTCTATTTGTAGAGATTGGTCTTTGGCTACCAAGGCATGCTAATATTGTCTCCATGGCAACCCGTATATTAGGAAAACCTGGCAAGCTCCTTGCTTGGATTCTTTATATCTTTCTTTTTTACTGCTTAACGATCGCCTACATTGCAGAAGGAGGAAGACTCTTAGGTGTCTTTTTCTCGTTAGACCATATACTTTTTCTAGCCCCGATCCTCTTTACTTTGATTTTCGGCTCTTTTGTCTACGCAGGAACAAAGATTGCTGGCAAATGTAATGCAGTTTTGATGACAGGTCTTATCGTATCTTTCTTTGGCTTCGTCTCTTTAGCTCTCCCTAAGATCTATGGAAATACGGAGCTACACCCTTGGCGTCTCTTTAACTGGGGACAAGCCATTTTTGCACTCCCGATTATTTTTACATCCTTTAGCTACCAAGGTATCATCCCAAGCCTTCTAGAGTTTTTTGAAAGAGATCCTAAAAAAGTACGGATCGCGATTCTCTTCGGTACATTAATACCTTTTATCACTTACCTTTTATGGGATTACCTCATCAAAGGGATTATTCCGATCGAAGGAGCCCATGGCCTTTTAGCAACAAAAGAGGCCGGTATTTCAGCAATAGCGCCTTTAAGCTACTTTTTAGGAGGCTCTCGTATTTACATAATAGGCAATTTCTTTGGCTTTTTTGCCTTAACAACCTCTTTCATAGGGGTGAGTTTAGGTCTTCTAGATTTTCTTTCAGACTCTCTGCAAATTGCTAAGACAAGCCTTAATAAGCTTTTCCTATGTGCTCTTGTATATATACCAACGCTTTTGATCACTTTTATCAACCCGAGGATTTTTCTAGATGCACTCGGTTATGCGGGCGGCTTTGGTTGCGCTCTTCTTTTGGGCTTACTTCCTATTGTTATGGCATGGGTTGGACGATATAAAAAAGGCTATTCGCATCTTTACATACAACTTCCTGGCGGGAAGCCGATTCTAGCGATTCTATTCCTCTATGTTGTCTTTGAAATTACCATACAGGTATTGACAAACTTCGTATGATAGATATTTTTGTCTCTTGTGGCGAGCAAAGCGGCGATCTACTAGGAGCCAAACTCTTAGAGCCGCTTTCTAAAGAGTATAGAATCGAAGGGGTCTTAGGCCCCAATATGAGAAGCACCGGTTTTAAAGAGATCTTTGCCATGGAAACCCTCCAAGTTATGGGTTTATCAGCTATTGTGCAAAAATTGCCAAAGATTCTCTTCTTTATCCACAACGTAAAAAATTACATCCTCAAAAACAAGCCAAAAATAGTTATCCTTTTTGATGCGCCTGATTTTCATCTTTTTTTAGCCCATCTTCTAAGAAAAAATGGCTTTAAAGGAAAAATCATCCAAGTTGTTTGCCCCTCTATTTGGGCTTGGCGAAAGGGCCGGAAAAAGACCTTAGAGAAAAATTTCGACCTTCTCTTTACATTTTTCCCCTTTGAGCGAGATCTTTTTAAAGACTCTACGCTCGAAGCCATTTGCATCGGACACCCTCTTGTCGAAGCACTCTCTTCTAAAAAAATAGAGCTACTTCCAGAGTTAGAAAATAAACGGGTTATCGCACTCTTTCCTGGCAGTCGCAAAGGAGAAATTTTGCGACACCTACCTCTTCAACTTAAAGCAACGCGCTTTACAGGCTTTACAAGAGCGATCGGCATGAGTAGCAATGCCCACCTAGAGCTCATCACTTCTCTTATTAAAGATGAACCATCTCCCCCTCTTCTTGTTTCTGCAGAAAACCGCTATGGCCTTATGCAACAAGCAGAGTTTGCCTTAGCAAAATTTGGAACAATCAATTTAGAGCTCTCTCTTCTAGAAACAGCAACGATCACACACTTTACACTCCCCTCTCTCGAACGAATTATTTTACAACATCTCTTTCGGGTAAATTTGCCCTACTACTCTCTTCCAAATATCGTTGCTAACGAAGAAATATTTAGAGAGCACCTTTTTCCAAGAGCCTCTTTTGAAGAATTAGAGGAAAATTGTAAAAGGTTTGCTTTCTCTTTAGACAGCATTAGAGAGTGTAAGCTGCAGTGTCAAAAATTAAAGAAAATACTACCTAACACCCCCTCATCTTTGCTTTTTTGCGATAGGCTAAAAGCTTTGCTTTCAATTTAACCTCTCTTCTCTTAAAATTATCCGCAAATGACGCAAGATATTTTCAAAATTTACTTAGACCGTTTACGCCTTGTCCCCCAACAAGAGATTCAAGGCTCTGTAAACCCTGATTTCTTAGAGGTAGCGGATGGACGGCTTTTTTTTAGAGAGCTTATCGAAATAAAGGGCTCTGCCTATTTAGCAGATGACCACTTAATTCTCCATCTAGATGTCACAACCTCTTATATCTCTTTTTGCAAGATTTGCAATGAAGAGATAGCAACCCCTTTTTTATTAGAAGGTCTTTATATAACCGAAGATTTTGAAAAAGGCGCCCTTAAAGAGTACGATTTTAGAACTCCTTTAAGAGACGCTATCTTGTTAGAAATCCCTTTATATACCGAATGTCAAGGGAGCTGCCCACAACGGGCCTCTCTTAAAGAATATTTCAAACAATCCGTCTAGGAGAACAACCATGGCCGTCCCACGTAACCGCTCCTCTCGTAATAGGAAAGGCAACCGCAGATCACACCACCACATTTTAGCAAAGCCTTTAACGGCTTGCGCTAATTGCAAAAACAGCATTTTACCCTTCCATATATGTGCCTCTTGCGGCCATTATAAAGGACGTAATTACGGTAAAACGGAAGCTACTGCATCTTCATAAAGAGATGCAGTTTTCGTAACATACGATCCTAAAAAGGGTCTCCAAAAAGGGAATCGCTGTTTTAATGAAAGAAATTCTTTTAAATGTAGAAACAAAAGAGACGCGCTTTGCTCTTCTTATGGAAAAAAAGCTGCAGGATCTTGTCATAGAACGTAAAAAGACAAGGCAGCTAACCGGCAATGTTTACCGTGGCCGCGTTACCAATATTCTACATAACATCCAATCCGCTTTTATCGATATCGGTGAGGGAGAAAATGGTTTCATTCATATTTCTGACATCGTAGAGAATACCCAAAAGTTCCAAGACCTCTTCGATATGGATTTCGATTGGAACTGCGATTTAAAAGATTACGCTAAGCAGCCAAAAGAGACCGACATCTCAAAAATCTTGAAGATCGATCAAACGGTTTTAGTCCAAGTGGTGAAAGAACCGATCGGCAGTAAAGGTGCAAGACTAACCTCTAACCTCTCTATCCCTGGCCGCTACCTTGTTCTTTTACCTAACAACCCGCACAGGGGCGTCTCTAGAAAGATTGAAGATCGTGCGCAAAAAGATCGTCTAAAACAGATCATTAAAGCCTTTGAGATGCCATCAGACATGGGACTTATCTGTCGTACAGCTAGCATGCTAGCCTCTACTGATCAATTGATCGATGAGGCCCATGAACTTTTAGACATCTGGAATAAAATCATCGATGGTTTTCAAAAAGCTACAGGCCCTACCTGTCTCTATAGAGAATCAGACCTCATTAAAAAAGCCTTGATGATGGCTCTTGATAAGAAGTATGACCGCATTTTAATAGACCACTACCCTACCTATCTCTCTTGCAACCGTCTTTTTAGTCGCTATAAAGAGTCTAATGAAACGCTTAAGATAGAATTCTATCGCGATAAAATGACTATGTTTAAAAGATTTAACGTAGAAAAAGAGATCGAAAAAGCGCTTTCACGCAAGATTTGGCTACCAAGTGGCGGGTATCTCTATTTTGATCGCACAGAGGCGATGTATACAATCGATGTCAACTCTGGCCGCAGCCAGGGGGGAGAATCTTCTGACATTGAAGAGTCTCTTCTCCATATTAACATGGAAGCAGCTGATGAGATTGCACGCCAACTGAAGATACGAAATATCGGTGGTCTTATCATATGCGACTTTATTGACATGCGCTCTCGCAAAAACCAAAGACGTCTTTTGGACCATTTACGAGAAGTGATGAAAGAGGACTCCGCTAAGTGCACTATTCTAGGTATGAGCGAGTTTGGCCTGATAGAGATGACACGCCAACGAAATCGTGAATCTTTAATCCAGACCCTCTTTACAGATTGCCCTTACTGTTATGGTAAAGGGATGATCAAAAATATGGAAAGCACATCTATCGAACTGGAACGCTCTCTAAAAGAGCTAACCCACGGGCAGCACGGTGCGTTGGATATAGTTATCCATCCAGAAGTAGACCGCTATTTAGAAGAGAGTGAGAAGAGGTTTTTCGAGAAGTGGGCTCAAAAGATGAATACGACCCTCTCTTTTAAAACAAACGACTCGCTCCACTTAAATGCTTTTGAAATTTACTCTGGCGCGAATGGAAAAAGACTCGACAGCTAATAGTTTTAAAGACCTTCTAACGCCGCTCAGAGAAAAATTTCCGCACCCCGCTTGGGACTTTCTAGAACCATTCATGACCTCTTACGGCGCTATCATAGAGCGTAAGGGGCTAGACAGAGACTTCTACTACAACTTACTTGTAAGCTATGGCAAATTTATCGTAGCGCAACTAAAAGAGCCTTATAAATTTGGCTCTTTTCATGAAGCTATCCGCTCCCCGATCGATTATTATCAATTTGGCATCGACTTTTTCACACCTCTTATAGACTTTGCAAAAGCAACCTTTACCGGTAAAGAGAATGTAGAAGAGATTGCTCAATTTATCGCAAAGGGCGAGAATGTCATCTTATATGCAAATCATCAAATCGAAGCTGACCCTCAAGTACTAAGCATCTTTCTAAAAGACTCTTTTCCAAACCTTGCTAAAGATATGCTATTTGTAGCCGGTGAAAGAGTTGTAACAGATCCTTTAGCTGTACCTTTTAGCCTCGGCTGCAACCTCTTCTGCGTCTTTTCTAAAAAGTATTTTGAAATACATGCAGAGCGTAAAGCCGAAATGTTAGAGCAAAATAAGCGCACCATGCTTCACATCGCCCACCATCTACATGAAGGCGGCAAATGTATCTATATTGCCCCAAGTGGTGGACGTGACCGTCCGAATCCGGACAACCCCAAAGAGATCAACTTAGCCGCATTCGATCAACAAAGTATAGAACTCCTCTATCTTCTTGGCAGAAAGGCCAAAAAAAAGACCCACTTTTATCCACTTGCTTTAAAAACCCATGATCTTCTACCACCTCCTAATAAGCTGCAGATCTCTCTAGGTGAAAAACGGATTGCTAAAGAAGCCCCTGTCCATATCGCCTTTGGACAAGAAATTGCTATGGAAGATTTCCCACAATCTGCTACAAGAGAGGAAATAAAAGAAGCAAGAACAGAGCGCATTTGGTCACTTGTCCGCGCTATGTACGAAACCTTTCCAAAATAGGTGTCTAGCCATGATCAACCATTGCCTAAAAGCTCTCTGTTTAGGAGCTCTTACTCTTCCTTTGCAAAGCGAGAGCGCAGGATATGAGATAGTTGAAAACAAAAACAGCCTTAAGATTCTAACCCCCTCTCTAAAAGAGCGTAAAGAGTTAAAGGTGCGTTTAGAAAATGGCTTAGAGGCTCTCATTATTTCCGATCCCGATGCAAACACCTCTGCTGCAGGGATTGCAATTGAAGCAGGCTCTTTTGATGATCCGGAAGAGTATCCAGGTATGGCGCACTTCTGTGAGCACATGCTCTTTATGGGCTCTAAAAAATATCCCGATGAGAATGGCTTTTGGAAAAAGATTAGCAATAGCGGCGGCACAGCAAATGCTTACACAAAAGAAGATCGCACCGTCTACATGTTCTCTTCTAACCATGATAGCTTCAAAGAGATCTTAGATATCTATGCACAGTTTTTCATAGAGCCACTTTTTAAAGAAAATGCGGTTAAACGCGAACTCTTAGCTGTTAATCAAGAGTATGAAAAGAATATCGACAGCGACGCTTGGCGCGCTCACATGGTCTTAAAGATGACTTCGCGAGCTGATCACCCCTTCTGCAAGTTTTCTACAGGATCTAGTGAAACCCTTGGCAAAATTGAATTATCGACCTTAAGAACTTGGTTTAGAAAGAATTATTCTGCTCACAAGATGCATCTTGTTATCTATTCCAACCAAGATTTAGATACCTCTTTGAAGATGGTCCTAAACTCTTTCTCTCCTATTCCGATGATCCTTTCCGCCCCGCGCGAGGTACCAACAAAGCTTCTCTCTGAGGGGCAAAAAGGTCATATCTTCTATATTGAACCGCTCCAAGAGAGCCGCAACCTTAGAATGACCTGGCAGATGCCAGCTGATATTGCAAATGATCTAAATAGCAAAGTCCCTGATCTCATTGCTTACGCCCTTTCCTACAAAGGTGAAAATAGCCTTTATGAGACCCTGCGCAAAGAGGGGCTTGCTGAAGATCTCTCTGCAGGGGCTCATCTTTTTGCTAAAGATACGATGCTTCTCTCACTAGAAGTACAGCTGACAAAGAAAGGTGTCCAAGCTGTCTCTCACATCATTAAAGAGACCTTTAAAACAATCCATGCCCTCAAAGCGCGTGGTATTCCACCACATCTTTTTCATGAAAGCCGAAGGATGCAGGAGATAAACTACGCTTGGCAATCAAGA
Organism: Verrucomicrobiota bacterium; assembly: GCA_018240105.1. Lineage (GTDB taxonomy): Bacteria > Chlamydiota > Chlamydiia > Chlamydiales > 2-12-FULL-49-11 > JAFEGE01. The sequence continues at coordinate 8,910 of JAFEGE010000065.1, forward strand.
AGTAACTCTTTTAGTTACGTAACAGATTTAGCTGATAGCATGGTTGATGAACCTCTAGACACCTTCCCACAGAAGGTCATAACCTTTTCTCGCTTCCAACCAAACGCTATACAAACGGCTCTCTCCTCTATGACAGCTGAAAACGCTGTCTTCTTTGTCATAGCGCCACCTGCTTTAACAAAACAGGAGCCAACGCAAAGAGAAGAGTGGCTAGGAGCCCTCTACTCTACAACAAAAATTGAAGAGGATAGATTACAAGAGTGGAACTCTTTAAAGCCGAACAGCTCTGCCCATACGATTGCTCCGAATAAATTCATACCAGAGAAGCTCACTCTTCTTACCAAAGTAAAAGAGAGTGAAGAGTTTGAACCAGCCCTTCTCTCGGATGAAGCGATGGGTCGCTGCTACTTCCTAAAAGATCGTTTTTATCTCGTCCCAGAGGTTGCTATAACGATGAGCGTACGATCACCCCTCATCAATAACAAGCCTCAAAATATCGCTCTTCTAGATCTATACACGCTCCACCTTATGAATAAGCTATCTCCGCAAATATCTTGCGCTAAGAGAGGTGGCTTACATGTAAGCTTCTCACAAGAAAAATTGCGCTTTGTCATCCAAGTAGCTGGTTTTGATGAAAAGGCCGATGTCTTTATGGCCACCATCTTTGACAGCATGAAGAAAGAGGCCCCCTCTAAAGCAGAGTTCATGCAGTATAAAGATGAGCTTTTGAACCTCTACGATAGCCAAGAAAAGTCTCTTGCCTTTGTACAAGCGCGCGCTATTTTACAGAGCGTTCTCTTTAATGATTCACAAACCGGCAAAGATTTATATGAAGCTCTAACAGCTCTTCGTTATGAAGATCTCATCTCTTATCAAGAAAAATTTTTACAAACCGCTTACTTAGAAGGTATGATCGGTGGTAATCTCGATGAAACAAGAGCTAAAAACATCTGGAAAGAGATGAAAGAGAGCCTCCAGTATACCTCCTATCCAGTCGCAGACCATCCAGAACAAAAAGTATTAGCTCTCCCCGATGGTAAAGGCCCCTTTATCTTGACAGAGGTCAATCCTCTTAAAGGAAACGCCGCTCTCCTTACACTCCAACTTGGTGGCACAACTTATCCTAAGATTGCCTCTTCCTCTGTCCTTGGAAAAGCTTTATCGGAGGCTTTTTTCACAGAGCTTAGAACAAAACAGCAGACTGCCTATATTGCAAAAAGCTGGCTTGTAGAGAAGTGCCAATCTTTGCACCTCTTTTTTGGAGCCCACTCCACCTCACACAATGCAGCCGAACTCCTTAACCGCTTTGAACTCTTTTTAGAGGATTTCGAGCGCAATATTGCCATCCACGTTCCTCTCGAACGCTTTGAAGCAATCCAGCAATCCCTTATCACTACTTACTCACAGCCCGCATCGAACCTCCAAGAAAAGGTCTCAGAGCTTAACAGCTACGCTTTCATTCACAATAAAGAATTTAGAAGAAAGGCTAAGATCAAAGGCGCTCTTGAGACTCTCTCTTACGACGATTTCTTAGCGGCTTCAGAGCCACTGACGCGGACAAATCCAAAGCGTATAGCGATTCTGGTTACAGGCTCAAATAACTCTGCGCCAACCTATATTCTTACCTCACCTCTAGAGCTTAAAAACCTCTGCCCGTTTTAAGAAAGGCAATCTACGATGGTACTACGTACCAGCTAGTACCATCGTGATGAAAGTGGATAAGAGATGCATTTTTTACCTTAAGATCTTCTCTAGTAACCTTTCTTCCAATAAGAGTTAAGAGAGCCACATACACAAAGCCATGGGCTACAAAAAGAAGTGTGCCCTCCTCTTTAGAGAGCCATTTATTTACAGCCTCTCCTATTTTCTGAGTAAAGGCTGCCTTTGATTCGCCTTCTCTTATAGGCACCTCCCAAGGAAGATCCATTACATAGTCGATAATCTTTGGCTCTTTTTGATCTTCGAAAATTCCAATATCTATCTCTTTGAGATCCTCCTCTACGAAAATGGAGGGGCCCCCTGCAATCTCAGCCGTCCTCTTAGCGCGAAGTAAGGGGCTACAAATAGTGCGCTCAATACCGACCTCTAAGACTTTATCTCGTAGAAGATATGCCTCAGACTCTCCTCTACTTGTTAGTGGGCTATCAGTTCTTCCTCCCGCACAAATACCGCGAGCATTGTGCTCAGACTCCCCATGGCGCGCAAAGTAAAAGGATTTCTCTTTTAGCATAGAGAGGCTCTCTTCTGAAAGTTCTCTTTAAAAGCAGTGGGCTTCTCTGAAGCTGTAAAGGCTAAAATAGCCTCAGCTGCTTCTTTTGGATCGATCTTTCCTGTGTCGATCTCTAAATCAAATATGCGATCTTTGTAGACAACTTCATAAAGCCCTCTAGCAAGCCCAAGGCTTCTATCGCCTCTCATCTTTTCTCGCTCTTCTGCGACCTTTTGTGATGGTTTTACGGCAACAAAAACCACATCGACGTCCTGGAAAAGCTCTAAATAGTCTTGAAAATCTTCCTCTGAAAAAAGAAGCTCATCTATGATCAGAGAAATGCCATTATCAACCATCGCTTTAAAAGCTCGCCGCATAGCATAGCTTAGGCTCTTTGCATAGGGGCCATTTTGAACTATCATTTTGGAACCCAAAGCATCATCTACTTTGATAAATCGGTAGCCAAGATCTGCCTCTTTCCCCTCTCCTACAAATCACGGATCTATAGAAAAAAAGAAGCTATCTATCCCCATGTGTAAAAGTGGCTCTGGGTACAATTCTTGTATTTTTTTAGCGACACTGGTTTTACCAGCGCTACTCGTTCCATTTAAAAAAATAATCATATTAATAAAAAGATTTAATTCGTGAATAATAATAACAGAACTTCATAATAAATCTACACCTCTATAATACATCTGTAAAATTTCAATTGCTTGGAAAATCTCATTTAGGATATAGAATATGAGATGTTATCCATTTTATCTACAATCAGCGTATCTCTCTATGCAATCGTTGGCGGTCCCTCTGTTGGAAAGACCTCCATTATCCAGGAATTAAAAAATAAAGGTGAGATCGTCTGCGAGGAAGCCGCAACCGATATTATCTTAGAAGAGCGCCGTAAAGGGAACACAACACCGTGGACAGAAGAGGGGTTTGAAGTTCGCATCTTTGATGAGAAGGTCAAGCGAGAAAAAGAGGCCTCTCTCTTAGCAAAGGACCAAGGTAAGAGTACCGTCTTTACAGATCGCGGCCTTTTAGATTCGCTTTACTACTTAGAGATTAATCAAAAAAAGAGCAGTAAAGAGTATGAAACCATCGCCTCAGTTTTAAAGGAGCTACACTCCGATACCCGCTACGATGCTGTCTTTTATATAGAGCCTTATAATGGAGAAGACTTTACAAGCACCGTTACAGAACATCGCCACGAAGATACAGCTGAAGCCAAAAAGCAAGCCAAGCACATCAAAGAGATCTATGAAAAGACCCCGATGCCCCTTATCATAGTCCCCGCTCACATGACTCCTAAGGCGCGGGCCAACTTCGTTTTAGAAGAGGTTAAGGCGCTTCAAAAAGCCTCTAAATAAAAGAGATTATCCCTACTCTTCTAACTTCATATTGTGAGTAACGATATCTATATCTTCTAGGTTCTCGAGCCACTCTAAAAGGGCAAGGTTCTTCTCTTTGGCCTCGGCATCGCACTCTACCCAAACTTTCGGAATCATTTCGAGCTCTGCTTCAAGACAGCGACAGTTCTCTTTTTCTAAAGCCTCTTTGATCGTATAGAGGGCCTCTGGGGCTGTGGTCACAATAAAGGAGTCATCGATCTCCTCAAAATCTTCGGCACCTAGATCTGAAACAAGCATAAAAATGGTATCACTAGAGAGCCCTTCTTTAGCCACTTGGATAACACCTTTACGTTCAAACTGGTAGCTAACAGCTCCAGGAGAGGCTATAACACCACCGCGTTTATTTGTCGCAATTCTAAGGTCGCTTGCTGTGCGGTTTTTATTATCGGTAAGCCCCTCGCAAAGGATGCCAACACCACCGTGACCATAAAGCTCATACATCACATCGGCATAATCTGAAGCGGTCGCACTCGTCGCCTTTTTGATATTCCTTTCAATATTATCTTGCGGAAGATTTACAGCTTTGGCTTTTTGCAAAACAAGGCGCAATCTAGCATTGGTTTTAGGGTCGCTGCCACCTAATTTAACAGCTGTAATAATCTCTTTTGTAACACGAGAAAAGACCTTTCCTTTTTTGGCATCGGCCCGCTCTTTCTTGTGTTTAATATTTGCCCATTTACTATGCCCTGCCATATATCCCTATAAATATAGTTGCATCATTACTTTTGTGTGATAAGCGCCGCTTGCATCTCTAAGAAATTTCTTATGTCTACCATACTCTTTAAAGCCATGTCTTGTATAGAGGTTGTAAGCTGGATTACCTTCATACACTTCTAAGTGGAGTAGTTTAACTCCTAAATTTTTTGCAGAGTGGATGAGATATTTCAAAAACTTACCACCAACACCCCTACCACGATAATGTTCATTCACAAGAATAGCAAAAAGCGCCTGCTCTTTTAGCTTTTCAAAATTGTTAACATAGAGAATCGCCATACCTGCCGGTTTATGGTTTACCTCTACTGTATAGGCAAGACTCTGCTTGGCAAAGGTCTGCCAGATCTTTACCGCATCCTCTACCTCTCGTCCATTGCTCATAGGAAACCAGTTTAAAACAACAGGATCCATGAGCCACTCTCCTAAAAGAGGAAGATCGGCTTCCGTTAAAAGACGAAAGGTGACTTCGCTATCTTTAAAGGGCTCTTTTTTCATAACACCACCTCAAAAATATGCCGAGGATGAAAGCCGTCCTCTAGATGGACAAAATTTTCTTGCCTTACAATCTCTACAAAGCCTTGGTTTTTTAATACCGGAATCAAAGGGCAGTTACCAAAGACCTCTACATGCATCGATTCTAAGCGAAAGCGTGTCTTGGCTAAATTTTTGATATTTTTGACAAGAGAAGTCCCGATACCACGCCTCTGCATCCGAGGATCAACAGCAATATACATCATGCAAAGGTGGGCCACCTTTAGATAGGGCATCAAGAAGATGGTTGCCACCCCTACAACTTGGCCATTATAGGTGGCTGTAAGGCTACTCTTGTAGCGCGAAAACCCTATCCAATTGCGAACAAAAAGATCCACATCAGCATCTGATGAGGGCGGAAGCCATTTTCTAACAGCTTTAGAGGAGAGCCACTCTTTTAAATATGGCTCATCAGAGACTTCGGAAAATCGAATATCATATCCCGTCTCTCCTGTTACTATACTCTTTGTCAACCAAACTCCTTTAGGTAGGCAATAATAAAGGGATCTATAGCGCCATCCATAACCGAGAGGACATCGCTCGTCTCTACCTTTGTCCTCGCATCTTTTACAAGCGTATAAGGGTGAAAGACATAGTTGCGAATCTGAGAGCCCCAGGCAATCTCTTTTTTCTCTCCGCTAATTTTAGCAAGCTCCCCTTTTCTCTCTTCCAATTGCCGCTCATAGACTTTTGCCTTTAACATTTTCAAGCAAGTCTCTTTATTTTGCAATTGGCTACGCTCTTTTTGGCAGGTAGAGACAAGGCCTGTAGGTAAGTGCGTCATCCGCACAGCAGAGTCTGTCGTATTTACGTGCTGACCACCAGCGCCTGAAGAGCGATATGTATCTATCTTAAGGTCTTCTGGACGAATCTCTACGACAACATCTTCATCGATCTCTGGGACCACCTCTATCGAGGCAAAGCTTGTGTGCCTTTTTGCGTTACTGTCAAAGGGTGAGATACGAACTAATCTATGAACCCCCTTTTCAGCCTTACAGTGGCCATATGCAAAAGCGCCGCTGACTTTAAAGGTAGCATTCTTAACCCCCGCAACCTCTCCTTCTAACTTATCGATCTCCTCAAAGGCCCACCCCTTCTTAAGCGCCCATTTCTGATACATACGGAGGAGCATCTCTGCCCAATCGCAAGACTCCGTACCACCGGCCCCTGCATTGATACTCAAATAGCAGTTTTTCGCATCCAATTCATTGGAGAACATCTTGCGAACTTCAAGCGCCTCTAAAGCCTCTTGCATCGACAGAAAATCTTTATCAAGCTCTTCTAAAAAAACCTTATCGCCAACTTCTAAAGCTTCGGGATAGATATCTTTTATATCGTAAAATCTTCTCTTAATCTCTCGAAAAGGAAAGACCCACTCTTTAAGAAGGTTTACTTGGCTTATGGTCTTTTGGGCTTTTTGCGGCTCATCCCAGAAAGCGGGATCCGCCATGATCTCTTCGAACTTTTCTAGCTCTTCTTCTTTCCGAGCAATGTCAAAGAAACCTCGAAAGGTCTAGAATACGCTTTTCACACTCTTTTAACGAAATCGTAATATCTTCTTTTTGCATATACTCATAGTCGCAAAAAGAGGCTGTTTTGTCAAATCTTTTGGATTTTATTCTAGAAAATCTTTGACAAGTTTTTATTTCTGTTTAAATAGAACTTAATCTACTCTTTACGCAAATCCATTTTTTCATATAATTATTCCGAGCTAAAAACACAGAAATTTAACCAAAACATTTTTTGTAGGAGATTTTATGACAGGATCAACAGCATTAGCACCAGCAATCGTGGTTGTTTCACACCCCAGCCAGAGCGCTGCTAGATCATTCTTTGTAAACGCAGGAAACGCCATCCAATCAGGCGCAAAAGCTGTAGGCAGAGCCTTCGGTAGAGCTTGGGCATGGATTAGCAACGCCTTTACAAGCCACGTTCTCCCTTTCATCAGAACAACAGCGACTTTCGTAAGAGATTTCTTCAGAGATATCGCTGTTAGATTTAACAGAGATCCAGGCTTCCGTAGAGCTCTTATCATCGGTTCTGTAGGAACAGTTGCTATTATTGCATTAGTTGCTCTTACAGCTCTAGGCATTAGAGCCCTTGTAAACCGCAAAAAAGAAGACAAGCCGCCAGCAGCTCCAGCCGCAGCGGTAGTTCCACCAGCAGGCGCAGCGGTAGTTCCATCAACAGCTCCAGCAGCCGCAGCGGTAGTTCCACCAGCAGGCGCAGCGGTAGTTCCATCAACAGCTCCAGCAGCCGAAACACCAGCAGCAGCAAAATAACTGCAGCAAATTGGTACTGTTTAGTAAAAACCCTTACCTTGTGTAAGGGTTTTTTTATTTTTTTAAGTCTTCCTATTGACGAATAAATTCCCTCTCGGGCACAAGGAGATCAACATTCTAACCTTGAAGGAGAACGTCACATGGCAAAAGCCAAAAAAACCACTGCTAAAAAAGCCGCCCCTAAAAAAGCTGCTGTAAAAAAAGCTCCTGCTAAAAAAACTGTAGCAAGAAAAGCCCCAGCAAAGAAACCTGCTGTTAAAAAAACAGCTACTAAAAGAAAGCCGTCGGCTGCTTTTATGAAGCCTTTGACACCAAGCTCTGCTCTTGCAGAAGTTGTGGGCAAAGCTGCGATGCCACGCACAGAGGTAGTAAAAAAACTTTGGGCTTACATCAAAAAAAATAAATTGCAGGATGCTAAAAACAAAAGAAACATCAATCCTGATGAAAAACTAGCGGCTGTCTTTGGCGGTAAAAAATCTGTTAATATGTTTCAGATGACAAAACTTGTCAGCAAGCACCTTAAGTAATTCTCTCTTGCTATCGAGAAGGGAGTTATTTTATAATTCCTTTCTCGATGCGTATAGGATCTATCTTACTAGCAGGGGGCACCTCCAGTCGAATGGGGGGCCGCTCCAAAACTCTTCTTCCACTCTTAGGCAAACCAGTTCTTCTTTATGGCTTTGAACTTCTTCAAAGTATAGAGGCTATAGAGGAGCTTGTTGTTGTCGGAGATGAAGAAAATCTTCGCCTTCTTCCAGAGGGCTGCCTTACAGCTTCGCCTGGCTTACGAAGACAAGACTCCGTCATGAACGGTTTTCAAAAGCTCTCTAAGAATTTAGATTATATCCTTATACATGATGCCGCAAGACCCCTTACCGTAAGAGAAGATGTCTTAAAACTCCTCTCTGTAGGTGAGACGACCTATGCGGCAGCCCTTGCCTCTCCTGTTAGAAATAGCCTTAAAAAAATCTATGACCCCTCTCCCTATCCTCTAGTCCATGAAACGGTTGCCCGTGAAGATCTCTGGGAAGTCTACACCCCACAAATGGTGCGCTACGATCTCTTTGCCACAGCCCTTAGCCGCTCTAAAGAAGAGGGATGGGAGGTAACAGATGATATCGCCCTTTTAGAAAAACTCGGCGATTTTCCAGCAACCCTTGTCCCGGTCTCTTTTCCTAATATAAAAATTACCTATCCAGAAGACATCACCTATGTCACAGCCCTCCTCACCCACCAGATACAAGCTTACAGTTGCCTATAAGGGCGATGGTTATAAAGGCTGGCAGATTCAGAAAAATGGCCTTACCATCCAAGAGACGTTAGAAAATACCCTTTTACGGATCTTACAAAAAAAAATTCCAGTTACAGGGGCTGGAAGAACCGATAGCGGCGTCCATGCTGAGGGGCAGGTAGCTCATATCACCCTAGATACAAAAATAGAGCCTATAAAGCTCTTAAAGGGATTAAATGGCCTTCTTCCTCCAGATATCCGTATCCTATCTATAGAAGAGGTCGCCCTCTCTTTTCATGCCCGTTTTTCTGCCAAAGAAAAAATCTACTGCTATAAGCTCTACCGCCATAAAATCCATAACCCCTTTCATCGAAGAGATTCTCTACACTATCCGCATCCTATCTCCATAGATGCTATACAAGAAGCCATTCCCCATTTTCTTGGCACAAAGAATTTTAAAAGCTTTACAAATGAAGCTCATAACGTAGAGAAAGACTACTGTAAGACCCTTTACAACATAGAGATAAAAGAAGAGGGCGAGATCCTCTCTTTCACCTTTTCTGGCAGCGGTTTTCTCTATAAAATGGTGCGGAACCTTAGCGCCACTCTTTTAGCTATCGGCACCAATCGCCTCCCTCTTTCTAGCCTGCCCGCTCTCTTTGCTGCAGAAGACCGCAGAGTTTGTCCAGGAGCTCTTCCCGCCTTAGGCCTTACTTTAATAAAAGTAGTGTACTAATAGAGAAAAGCTCCTTATAATATATTGCTTATAGCGACAGTAATGTAAGAATTGGAATGCGGCAAGAAGGTGCCAAACCCGATTCTTGCATGAAGAGCGATATAAGCCGACGTGGCGAAATGGTAGACGCGATAGACTCAAACTCTATTCTTAGCAATAAGGTGCTGGTTCAAGTCCGGTCGTCGGCATCTTTTTTAGAAACCGCTGCACTTGCCTGTTTTGACTTCGACGGTCTTCTTGTCGATACAGAACCGCTTCACTACCGCGCCTACAGCGAGGCGTGCGAGGCGTATAAAATCCCCTTAGAGCTAGATTTCCCCTCCTACCAAGCAATTGCAAATCATGCTCGGGGCAATCTTTTAGAAGAGTTTGTCCTAAATAAATACCCAAACTTTACCACACCCTGGGAAGAGGTAAGAGCCCACACCAAAGAGATCTACCGCTCTTTTTTACAAGAAAGCGGCGCTCCTTTAATGCCAGGTGTGGAAGAGATCCTCTCTTTTCTTCAGAAAAAAAAGACCCCTCTCTGTGTGGTTACAAACTCTGTTGAAAAAGAGATCGCCCTCATCCTCCCCCACACCCCTTGCTTACAAGCCATCCCTCTTTGGATCACAAAAGAGCAGTATGACAAAAGAAAGCCGGCACCCGATGGCTATTTAAAAGCTAAGGCCCACTTCCCGGATATCCCTAAAGAGAAGGTGATTGGCTTTGAAGACTCTTTAAAAGGACTACAAGCCCTACAGGCAGCTGAGATTCTACCGATACTAGTGGCAAAAGATAAGCCCCCTCTTTCACCCGATGTACACTACTTCCCGTCTCTAACTTCAATGGTGATATACGGGTAAGGATGGCGGTTATCAAAATCGCGCCCCTCATCCTTTTCATGGATAAAAAGAGCGATCTCTTTATTGTAGAAACCGGGATGGCGTAAATTGCGCTCGTTATTTTTCTGTCTTATAAAATTGGACAGCCCCTCTTCTCGTGGCCCATAGTACTGCATAAGCTGTAGAACTATCTCTCTTGGATTCTCTTCATACGTCTCTACATAGAAATCTACCTCTAATCCCTTTTGGTGTTTAGAGGCCTCATTTTTCTTCGATAGATCGGAGTAGCGGTTATGCTCAGGACAACGGTAGCCTGTTGTAATAATAACCCTCTCCTTTGTCTTCTCTTGGATATAGTTTAAAAGATGGATTAAAATAGGAGCGATAGCGATCCTCTTCTCTCCAAGGGGTGTACTGTGGTTCTCCTCGCCTGCACAATCCTCTATTTCAGAGGCGCGCCCCTTTTCATTGACTACCCTCTTTTTAGGATGGATGCAGCTACCACGGCATCGAAAAAACTCTTCCGTAATCTTAGAGGGGCCGCTCTTTTTTCTCTCCCATGGATACGGCTCTTGTCTTTTAAGGAGTATCTCGTGCTTTGGAAAAAATTGATCCTTATCTCTCCGATAGATCTTCTCCTCTTTCTCGTGCAACTTACGAATCCGGCGATTCTCAGAAGACTCTACACCAGAGCATCCATAAAGAAGAGTGCTAAGTAGAAGCAAAATACGCGCTAAAAACATGAAAGAAACGCCTCTCCTATCTCTTTAAGCTGTTTGTAAACCTCTTTTTTACAAGAGAGTCTCTGTTCAAGGGCAAAAAGAGAGGTTTTAAGAGCGACCCTAAAGGCGAGTGTCTCTTCTAAATCCATAAAAAGAAGTGTACTTGCCATAGTATCTTCCTTTTCTAGAGCGAGAAGCATTTTTCCTAAGATCTCTTTTGCAAGAAGAAAGCTCTCTTGTAACTCTAAAAGGACCCCCTCTACAGCCTCTTTTGTAACAGAAAGAGGCGAGGCAAAGACTTTATCATAGATCTCCCCTCGTAAGTCGCGTGGGTTTTGTACAAGAGGAGAATCGGCAGGTAGCCGCCCTGCCCCCTTAAAGGTAAGCCCTCCCTCTGTCGCCAGATAAAATGTCGTATCGGGATGATTTTTAATCACCTCTTCTATAGTGTCTCTCTCCATAATCCAGCGGATAAGCGTCTTTTTTCCCTCTTCTTCTAAAAGAGGCTCTTGGATGACATCCTCTGCAAAGACTCCGCTCGCATAACGCCTGCCATCAGTAAAAGAGAGATCAACCCCTGCAAAAATGATCGGATTACAGCCAAGATAGATAGCTGTCATAAGAGCAATACAGGTAACAGAGAGCGCCTCTTCGCCAAGATGCTCTAAAATCTTAGGATCTTTAATGCCGAGCCTCTCTAAGAAAAACGCCTCTATGGCGCCTCCCGTTCCCGTCGGAAAAAATCCAATCGGGCCGATATGGCCACTCGTTACACGCGGCTCTACGCGAGGGGCTATAACCAGAGGGACCCCTTGCGATGTATGAAAGGCAAGCCTTGAAAACTCCTCTGGATTGGGATCAACAGCGAACAAGAGATGCGGCGTAATATGGATAGCGTTTAAAGCAGAAATCGTAGAGCCCCCTGCAAAGATAAGAAGGTCATCCTCTCTTTTAAGAAGCTCTCGTGCCTCGCTTAGACTTGGCCCCGCCCCACAAATCACACACAGCGTATTTTTAAAACTCCCCTGCCATCCGTCAAGAGCAAAAGCCTCGGGTAGCTTACGAAAATTGGCAATAAGATTAGCAAACAACTGATGATAGCGAAGCATCTCTGTATAGATAGCATCGGTTAAGGCTCCTTTTCGTAAGAGCGTACGTCGTATTTCTTCAAAAAAGAGAGGATCTTCCTGTAGATTAAAGATCTCTATTTTGCCAAAAAACTCTCGTACTAAAGCAAAGGCAAAATCTTCAAGGGGGATCTCCTCTCGATAAAAGCGAAAGTGGATATTCTCCTCTAAAAAGGGCTCGGTAAGCCCCTCCTCTTCGATATCTAATAAAACGGAAAAGCGCTTTTCTATGATGACAAGAGCTCTTCCTTTTTTTTCACGAGCCCACGCTAAAAGAGGCTCTATCTTGGCGCTGTAGCCAATCAGATAAACGGTATCGGTAAAAGGTGAGGGCGAAGCTGTTTCAAGCTCTTTATAAAGAACAACTTCCCTTATCGCAGGAGCGAAAGCTTTCAAGAAGATAAACTCTGGGATTTTTACTTCGATTCCCATAAAACCTCCCCCTCTTCTTTATAAATTTTATGCCGGCCAACTCTTTCTCCCTCTCTATACTCCCCCTCTCGCCTCTTACAGTCCCTTCCATAGAGTGTATATTCCCCGTGACACTTACCCTCTTTATACTCTACAGAGCTTAAAAGATCTTCACTCTCGCTTGTAATAGTCCATTTTCCCTCCCGCTCCCCCTTCTTATACCTCTCTATCGCATAGGTTTTACCGGATGGGTATTTACGAATAAACTCCCCCTCTTTTTTACCGCGAAAAAAAATGCCATCTTTCACAGCAAAGCTCTTCTTGTCCTGCCAAGCAAGGGCTTTTTGGTAGAAAAGGATCTCTTGTAAAAAGAGATCACCTTCCACCTCATAAAGAGGGCGAAAGATCTGCCACAAGGGGGCTAGAAAATATTGATAGAGCGGATGGTCTAAAAAAACCATCTCTAAGAGAAGCCTATCCCTTGCTGTGGGCTCTTTTAAAAGAAGGAATTTCTCTATCTCTTCTCGGATGGTGGGGTCATTAAGAACTAAGAGGTTTTGCAAAACTTTTGTCTTATTAACCCCGGTAGTTTGTAAAGAAATTTCTTTAAAAGAGTCGTTACTTATGTCACTCAATAAGAGCTCTGAAACTCTTTTCACACTCGGCAAACTATCAGCCCATCTACAGCCAGCTTCTAAATCGCGCCTCTCTCCTCCATCCATGCCAACGACAAGAATCGGATCGCAGCCAAGAAAAGAGGCTATTTCAATAGCAAAGGTGCCAGCATTCCATCCGGTGTCAAAAGACCACGGCTCGATACCGCTTTGCCTGTAGAGCCACTCCTCTATAGGCCAGCCGCTGGCGTTTCCCATCCAGATTTTTTGCCCTTTGTGAGCCGCAAGAAGATGTTCACTAACTCTGCCTTGGTAGAAAAGTGGAAAAGAACCCTTTTGTAGAGGCGGGTTAGGATCGATGGCAACGCCATAATGAAATGGGATATTCTCAACCTCTAAACGCCGCATACTGGAACCTGCAGCGAAGACAAGCGCTCTGTTACCAATGTTTTTTAGCGCTGTAAAAGAGCGCTCTAAAGAAGGCCCACTGCAAACAATCACAGCAGGAGTACCTTTATAGGCATCTTTTAAAGAGCGGCCATCTATAAAAGGATCGGCGTAGAGAAGATTTGCCTGCATATTGGGTAAGATCTCCTCTCCTAAAAGCCTGTAGTCTGAGAGAGCCATATGGATGCCATCTATAGCCTCTTCTAGCTCTCTTAGCGTCCCTACAAAAAAGGATTTTTTAAAGGCGTAGCTGTGGGCTATTTTTTTGTAGGCAAGGAGATCTTTTGTGATAATGGTTAGATTTGGATGGGGAGTAAACTCCTCTAGATGCAAAAAGGCGTAAATTCTGTTGATATCCTCTTCAACAAATACAACATGGCCACCCGCATTAAGAAAGGGAAGGATTTCAGAGAAACAGCGCCGTACTCTATCGATATAGAGGACCTCAGTACCCGCTGGGATAGAGAAAGAGATCTTTGGAAAGTGAAACTCCTTCTCTTTGGTAAGGCTTATAAAGAGAAGGGCTACAAGAGGATTTTTTTCCTCAAACCACAGGAGATTTTCGATACCTTTTTGCGAATGCCACAAGCTCATTGTAACTAATAAGCCCCTCTTGCCACTGGTAGAGCCCTTGTTTTTCCTCTTGCCAACCGAGAAGAAAGGAGTTTAAGTTTGCGAGCGCAATAAAATAGGCGCCCATGTAGTAGTTATATCCGACTACTTGTTCTACCACATCTTGCGTTAAATGGGTATGTTTACATTCTATTAAAAGAAGCGGGTAGACAGCATGCTCTTCGTGGATATCATTTGCAAAAGCAACGATATCGCAGCGTCTATCAGGCACCCTCTCTTTTTTGATGTGAGGGAAGAGAGAGAGCTTTTTCTCTACTACCAAACAAGAGCTTGGAAAACCATACTCTTTTTCTAACTTTACGAGAAGAGCTTGCCTTACTACCTCTTCGGGCTTCCTATTCAACTTCTAACACACCTAAAGATTTATCGCGTCTTACGTATAAAACTTTTAATTTTAGGTCTTCTTCTGCCTTGTAGACTAAGAAATTGTCATTAGAAAGGTCGATGCGCATAGAAGCCTCTTCGACCGTAAGAAGTGGAATATTACGCTTTTTACGTCTAACCACAGAAGGCGGCTTTAAGCTATCTTCTACTTTGTGTAAGTTTTCCTCTTCAATCTGATCATTAATCTCTGTGAGAGCTTCCTGCTTATGGTCGAGGACGTGGATCGCCATTTCAACTTCAGAGGGCTTCTTGCCGTGGTGTGACTGTATAAGCCCTTTCCACTTGCGCACCTTCTGCATCAACTTGTCGTAGGCGCGATCAAATGCTTGGTAAAGGTCATTTAACTCTGCATGGACCGTAATTCTAAAGTGGGAGAATTTATAGAGGATCTCAGCTCTATGAAATCCTTTTTGGATCTCTAAGAGGATGTGAACTTCAATGACAGGCGGTGTGATCTCTTCTACTTTTTTAATCTTTGTAAGAATGTGATTCCGCATAGCGGCCGTTACTTCTACATTCTTGCTAACAATCGATACCTTCTCTTCGTTTTGTCGCTCATCTAAAGATTTCATACGCTACCTCCTTGATCGTAAAGATCCAAAATAGCACGCTCTTAGATACCTGTCAAACGTTATACAGGACTAGGCACTCGCCTCTTGCCATTTCTGCATATGTTGGAAACCGAATATAAGAAGAAGGACTGCAAAGAAAAAATAGCCCTTTAGATAAAGAAGAGGCGCTCCGATAACAGCAGTTGCCATTCCGAGAAGAAGGCTAATTTTATAGCCTTGAAACTTAAAGAGCGTCTCTAAAATAGAGGCCGCCATACGACCTCCGTCGAGAGGAGCGATCGGCAAAAGATTAAGCGTACACCATAAAATGTTTATTTTCATCGTAACGTATAAAAAGTAGCGGATGTAGTAGCTATCTAAGAAAAACCCTTGTTTAAGGAGCGTGTAGGAGATCAAAATGAGCATACTTTCAAAGAGAGGCCCATTCATTGTGATGACAAAATCTTGCCATTTTTTTATCCGAAAGCCATTATACTCCGCCTTGCCACCAAAAGCTTCCAGAGTTACTGTAGGATTTGCCCCAAAATACTTCGCTGTCAGCGCATGACCATACTCATGGACCATAAGGCTGATAAATAAGACAAAGCCTACAATAAGGCTTTGCATCGATGGGTCGCGATAAAAGCCTGTAAAAAAGATAGCAAAGAGCCAAAAGGCCGGCTGTATGTAAACGGGAATCTGTAAAAAAGTGAACTGCAGCATAGCTTAAAAAGTGTAAACGCATCGAGAGGGACTCGAACCCCCAACCGCCTGGTCCGAAGCCAGGTGCTCTATCCATTGAGCTATCGATGCTTATACCCAAAATAATAGAAGAAGTGGTATTTTTTTGCTAGGAACATGGGAGTCATCGCGCCAGTTTTATGCAAGCCGTTATTTTAAAGATTATGCAGTTCTATAACCAAGGGCGCACCGCTACCTTCTTTACGGAGACAAAAGGGCTTGTCCGTGTTAATATACGAAAATCTACAGCAAATAACCTCTCTCCCCTTACGCTTATGGAAATCCACCTACAAAAGGGGCAAGGCGAGTACTACACACTGGGAGATTTTTCTTTACTAGACCCTATTTTAGAAATACGGGAGTCCTTAGAAAGGCTTAATGCTGGGGCTCATATGGCAAAGCTTCTCTTAAATTTACACTTCCCGGAAAAGCCCTCCCCACAGCTCTTTCTTCTCTTTAAGGCTTATTTGTTACGTCTAAAAGAGTCTTCAAATCCCTCTCTTCTAGCCGCAAGCTTCTCTTTAAAGCTTCTCAAACACGAAGGGGTTTTCCCGTTAGAGAGAGAAGATTTTTTTCTGCCTGTTTCTGAAGAGGAGTGGCTTATTTCACAGCTCTTAGCCCACAGCCGCTCTTTTTCTGCCCTGGAAGAGTTATCAGCCCCCTCTCTTATTGAGCGCTTAAACGCGCATGTGGGAGAGAGCGTAAAATCTTTTTGAGAAATTACACCTTTTGCAAACTGTTTAACTTAGCCTATTAGAGACACATCCTGTGGCCTGTATTGAGCTCTTGTCCGCTTAGATTCATGATGAATAGACTTTGTTCTCTCAGCCATTCTATTTTCGTACTGCAAAAGGAGGGTTTCTTTATCTATAGAGCCTTCTTCAAAGCCTGAGAGAAGATCCGTGAAAAAACTTCCTGTACTGATAGCTGTATTACAACCAAGCCCGGTGGCAGGATCTACGGTTGCTGCAGCATCTCCAGCTAGTAAGACAAATGTCCCTTTTATTCTTTTAGAAAAAACAGCAGCTCTATCAGCTCCAATCATAACTACTTCAAATTTTTTAAGAGATCTATGCAAAGCCATAGGACGATAACGAGACTCAGATCGCAGGAGAATGGCTATCAAATTCGCCATAGCAAGAGAGAGGTGAAGCCAGCGGCTTGCAAATTTCCAATAAGCAGCCTCAGCACTTTTAAGATCTTTTTTACATCTTGCTATCTCATCAGGAGTTGAAGCCTTTTCTAGAGCTCTCTTTTTTTCGAGATAACTTCCTTGCAGCGTAAGTATTCTAGCATTAATCCCATCAGAAAAAGCCCCACCTAAGTATGCTTGCTTAGGGGTACTGAGAGTAACAGCCCCTATAATTTGACGTCTAAAATTTTTCAATACGATGAATAAAAAGATAAGCTGTACTTGGTAATATATCGTTCTAGCAATATCGCCCATACTCCTTCCAACATATTTTGCTGCCGAGATAGCCCCTGTAATCTTTGGCCTTATATCTCTATATATAGCAGCAACAACTGGAAAAGATGGCAGTACTTGTATGCGGTCTATTCCTAAAAGAGCATTTGTGGTGCTACGACTCCCCTCCGTGTTAACGAGGATATCTACATCTTTAATAAGCAATTCTTCGCCTTTAGAAGCAATAACCACAGCAATTTTTTCAGCCTGATCATTGATTGCGGTAACTGTTGCATCATAGGTAATCACTGGATCGGGACTAAGCCTACTTAACACCTCTTTCATAGCAAGTTCTAGATCTGTTAAACGGACATGAATTGAACCATCTTTGTAAAGCCCGTCTATCAAACTGTTTTCGAGCAAATATTGATAAACAGCAAAGTCTTTTAACTTGGAAATGGCAGCCTCTGTCAGAGCTACTGTATTTATGCGACCATTTCCACCCTCCGAGCGCTTTTCTATGACCTGTACGGGATTTCCATGCATTACAGCTTCAATAGCTCTTAATAAACCGGCAGGTCCTGCACCCAGAATGACTACTGAAGCCTTAGAGATAGTTCTAGGAGCTATCCTACTCCTTAAGAGCTCTATTTGCTCTTTAAAAGAGGTAGCTATTAAAGGCGCCTCAACTGGAGAAGTAAAAGTAGGAATATATACGGGTGCTATAGAGCTCATTGTAATTTATGATTATAATTAATGATTAAAAAATCATAACATTTTTAATACAATAAATCAATTTTAAATATTATATATTAAAGATTATAAATATAATTACATAAAGAAAGGCGATCCCTATTACCCTCTGTAAGTCCAGGGAGAAGGGCCTGTAAAAATAAATTTTTACCATCCAAAAGAAGAGGATCGTACTCAAAATGGACCCCACTTAAAATCGCTCTCCCCTTTCCAATAGAGCATGCAATAATAGCAGGAAAAGGGGCTTTGAGGTCATAATAGGCTAAAACCTCGATACCAGGGCTCTTTTCTGCCTCTACAAAGTAGGAACCGCCATTATAATAGACAAAAAACTCCTTTCCTTTAGGAAACCCTTTGTTATCCCCCCAGAGGATCCTTGCACATCTAGCCCCCTCTTCGCTTTGAGGAACCCAGGGGGCTAAAATAGGACCTTTAGCCGTCCCCTTAAAAAAGGCGAGTTTACGCGCTTCTTGGATTTCTAAAGGCTCTCCCTTCGCAAAGTCGACAAAGGCGCTACTATAGTAGGCTCCAGCGCAAATCCCTATATAAAGGCCGCCCTCCTCCACGTAGCTTCGAATCTTCTCTAGCCGCGCTCCCTTTAAAATTTTTGCATAAGGAAGATCTAACCCTCCTGGTAAGACAAAAAGAGCGGCATCTTTCTCCCAGGAGGCCTCTAAAAGCTGTTTAGGAGAGAGCTTTTTAATCTTATCTATTGGAAAGAAGTTTTTTAAACTAGCGATGGTCTGACTAATGCTTTGCAAAGAAGCGCCAGGACCACCATAGATATAAGCAGTGTCTTGCAAGAGAGGTCCATAAGATATGCGGAAAGGGGGACTTGAACCCCCACAGGATTTCTCCCACTACCACCTCAAAGTAGCGCGTCTACCATTTCGCCACTTCCGCTTTTTAGGAAAAGGCAATATCATAGAGAATCTCTAAAAAAAGAAGCAAGCATGAAAACACTTTCTATTTTTCTTATCCGTCTTTACCAGATACTGATCCGCCCTATGATAGGAGAATACTGCCGCTTTTACCCCACTTGCTCACACTACGCAATTACTTCTCTAAAAGATCATGGCTTCTGGAAAGGGTGGTATTTTACGACCAAAAGGCTTCTAAAGTGTGGCCCATGGCACCCGGGTGGGGTTGATCTTCCTAAAGAGAGGGCCTCTAGAAAGAATTCGAATATGAATTCCGGCCTTTAGGCAATTTTAAGGAATAAAGAGCGCCTGGCCGGGGCGGAGACGATCGGAATCGAGTTGATTTAAGTCCTTTAAGACTTCAATCGTTGTGTGGTGTTTACGAGCAAGCTTCCAAAGGCTATCGCCTGCTTCTACAACGATTTTCTTAGAGGGGGTTTTGGTCTTAGGTTTTACCTCTTGTAAGACTACTGGTTGCACAGTAACAGGAGGCGTCTCTACATAGGTCGGGATAAAGCGCTTGATGGCTACGGCGTGATCGTATGGAGCTGGCGGCTTCTCTCCTGCTAAGCTGTAGAGTTTCAAGGCTGCTTCTTTTCGTAGCGCATCAGAGCGAACGCTAGCAAGAAGAGATTTTAAGGTGAGCTGCACAGGAACTGTCGACTCTTCTAATAAACTGATAAACCGTATGAGCAACTTATCATCCATGTTGCGTAGGACGTATTCGCTATCGATACGCAGCCAGAGGTGAGCCGCCTTTTTTGAGCCGATCTCTACATATTTTTGTAAAAAGGCTCGCATTGTTTCAATAGTTGGGGGCTTGCCTATAAAGGAGCTTACCACATCAAAAGAGCCCTCTAGAAGAATAGTAAGCGCCTCAAGCTGTAATAGACGCTCTTCCCCACGGGTTAAAATTGTATAGAGCGACTGGAAATCGGGAGTAGCAAAGAAGGCGGCTTGAAGGGTTTGAGGGGCATTTGATCCTGTTTTTTTTAGCTCTAAAAAAAGTCCCTCTCCGGTAAGGGGCCATCTCTCTTCTGCGATATATTGAGTTATCATTTGAAAATGGCGATCTTCAAGCCCTGGAAAGGCTAATAGTTCAAAAATTTCTCCACCCTCTTTATGGATGAAAGCGAGCCTTCTTTTAGGAAGTGTAAGACAGGGAAGCGCCTTTTCTATGGCAAAGTAGTGGTAGTTTACAAGACAAGCAAGGGCAAGATCTCTTTTTCTATACCCATCTTGCAGAAGAGTCATATCGTAGAGCTCCCCTACTAAGTCCGTAAAAGAAGCCGAAAAGTAGTGTACTAAAACCTCTGTATTACTCTCCTTTAAACGAACTTCTTTAACAAGAGATTTACCGAGGCGCTCATTTTTCTTATCCCGAAAAGAGAAGAAAAGTAAAAGAGCTAAACCCACATTGAGGGTTACACTCCACAAAGTCACATGTGTTAAGAGCCGGATCTTCTTAATCCAGGGATTTTCAAAAGGTTCCATTTCCATAAGAGGTTTTTTGAATTTACTCGACTATAAAATAGGGTGTCAACAAAATTAAGAAAAACAGTATACTACTTACAAAAAGAATATGAAAACCCCTCTTGCTTGGCTAAAAAAATACCTTCCGTTTGCCCTTGATGTCGAGGCTCTCAGCGATCTACTAACCCTGTCTGGTCTCGAAGTAGAAAAAGTAGAGGACTCTGAAGACGATCTCATTTTAACGATTGCTCTAACACCCGACCTAGGCCACTGTCGTAGCATTCTCGGTATTGCAAGAGAACTTGCCCCTCATCTACAAGAGACGATTAAATATCCGGCGATCACTCTTAAAGAAGATCCAGATAATTTAACTAGCAGTAAAATAAGCCTTTCAAACGAAGACTTTGAGGCTTGCCCCCATTACAACTTACGCATACTCCAAGGGATAGAAGTTGGCCCTTCTCCCGCTTGGCTCTCACACTTTTTAGAACAAGCCGGCTACCAAAGCATCAACAATGTAGTAGATATCACAAATTTTGTGATGATGGAAACAGGTCAACCACTCCACGCTTTTGACTACGACAGATTAAAACATAAACATATAATCATCCGAAAATCTATTAAAGAAGAGTTGTTAGAGACTTTAGATGGTACTACACGTACCATTCCAGAAGGGACTCTTCTCATCTTTGATGGTAAAACACCGATTGCGATAGCAGGTGTTATGGGTGGTTTAGAGAGCGGTGTCCATAGTTCTACTCATACCATTGTATTGGAAGCTGCGCAATTCATGCCGAGCATCGTCCGAAAGGGCGCTAAAAAATTAGGCATACGCACCGAATCATCGTCGCGTTTTGAAAATGGGATAGACCCGGCTGGCATAAAAAACGCCTTAAATAGAGCAGCCTCTCTTTTAATCGAACATGCAAAAGGACGCCTTCTCAAATCTATTCTAGAGCAGTCTTTAAAACCGTATCTCCCACGATTTCTAAACGTCCGTTTAAGTAGAATAAACAAGGTTTTAGGGATTACACTCAGCCTTAGCGAAGTGGAAACTCTTTTTACACGACTCTCCTTTTCTTTCTCCTCTGATGGGCAAGAGACTTTTCATGTAAAGGTACCAAGTTATAGAGGCGATCTCCAAAGTGAAATAGATCTTATAGCCGAAGTTGCAAAACTTTATGGGTTAAATAATATTGAACGGCGGCCCATAAGAAGTTTTCACGCAACAACCCCCGATCATCCTCTTTACCTCTTTGAGAAAAAAGTACAAAATCGCCTAATCGCTTTAGGGCTACAGCAATTTGTCACATGCAACCTCTTAAGCCCTCTTTTAGCAAGCCTTACTGCAGATAAAGACCCGATAGCTGTTTTACACGCTAAATCGGTAGACCAATCGATCTTACGTAGTTCACTCCTACCGGGACTTCTCGCTGTGTTAAAAGAGAATCAAAACCATAAAACTTTTGATGTGCAAGGTTTTGAAATTGGCAAGATTCATTTCAAGAAGAAAGAGGGCTATGAAGAGCGCCTCTCTCTTGGTATCGTAATGATGGGCAGCCGCGCCCCTTACCATTTTGCTCACAAAGTAGAGCCTCTTGATTTTTACGATTTAAAGGGTGTCGTAGAGGGGCTAAGAAAAAGCTTACTTCTTTCCGATTTTGATTTTAAAAATAAAGCCCTTAAAACATTTCACCCCTATCGCCAAGCAAGCCTCTCACATAATGAAGAGGTCTTTGGTGTTATGGGCGAGGTCCATCCCGAAGTCTTAGAAAAATTAGCGATAAAAGGGCGCGTCCTATTTGCAGAGATTGATCTAGAAGCGCTCTTAAAAAAGGTAGAGGTCTTAGCAACCTTTACCCCTCTCTCTCTATTTCCGACCTCTGAGCGCGACCTTACTCTTTCTCTTCCGATGCAAGCAGAGCTAAAACCCATCTTTGCTGCCCTTGCAAACTTCTCTTCTCCCCTTCTTAAAAAGACGCTACTTCTAGATATTTACATAGCCTCTTCAGAAGAAAAGCGTGTGACACTCCGCTTCACCTATCAAGATGATCACAAAACGCTCTCACAAGAAGTTGTAGAAGAAGAGCACGCAAAGATCGTCTCTCTCTTGTCTACTCTTTGAGACACTTTTTGATTGCAAAAAACAGAGATCTGCTCCATCTTTAATCTTTTGATGAATGGAAGAGGAGCTCCTATGAAAAGTAAATATGGACTTGCGACCTTATTTGTAGGTCTTGCCTGCGCAGGATGCGGTCCTTCAGGAAAAGATCCAAACGTAGTCTTAAGCAGATATGTACACAGATATGGATATGATGTCTCTCGTGAAGAGTGGGAAACACAACAACATCCAGGCCAAGTACTCACAACTCTACGCAATGGCCAAACAATCAGCACCTCTTACGAAGAAGGCGTACTGCACGGCACAAAAACACAAACTTTCCCTCACAGTCAAACAGTACAAATTTCAGAGAAATATCATAAAGGCAGCCTTGTAAAAAGAGTGACCTATTCAATCCGTGGCGTCCCTCAAAAAGAAGAAGTCTTTAAATCTCCGACAGAAGTATTAGTGACAACTTGGTATCCCTCTGGCACACCTAAGACTAAAGAAGAGTTCAAAGATGATGTTCTACTCAACGGCCAATACTTTAATTTGGCAAATGATATAGACTCTCGCGTAGAAAACGGCACAGGCGAGCGTACACAACGCAACCAAAGCGGTGATCTACTTTCTAAAGAGGTCTTTAGCAATTATACAGTTACCTATTTAGAGTCCTACTATCCTAATAACTGCCCTCATACAACAACTTCTTATGAAAATGGTTTAATCCATGGCGAGAAGAAAGTATTTGCGATGAGTGGTGAGCCTCTTTCTGTAGAAAATTATCTACGAGGAGAAAAACATGGACCTGCAACTTACTATCAAAATGGGTATAAGTACTTAGAAGTAAATTACGATAGAAATTTAAAAGACGGTTTAGAGCGTCATTTTGTCGATGGTGACATTGTTATCGAAGAGACAGAATATAAAAATGGCCTCAAACACGGCTCTTCCATCGTTTTCTGCGACGGCAGCGCCCGCACTACTTGGTATTTTGAAGACGCAAAAGTCCCAAAACCTAAGTATGAAGAGCTTACGCTTCGCTCACAAGCGATCATGAGCATGCAGCCAGAAAACTAATTCCTCTTCTTGCAAAATTCTAAATACCCATCTTGCTTTACACAAACAGGATGGGTATTTTTCTTTCCATATTCCCCATCTATGCGTATAGATAGACTTATATACCGAGGGTAATGCAAAAATCGGGATGTGGCAAGAAGGCGCCTCGAATTTAAAATAGGCGACGCCAAATCCGATTCTTGAACCACGAGCGGTATATATATCTACTTTAATAGGATAAGGAAGATGAACGAAGAGAACTACATTAAGAAAATTGCCAAGCTAGAATCTCTTAATGACCAATTGCAAACAGAGTTTGATCGTTTACACACACTTCTTAAAAAAGTAGGCTTCGAAGATGGCATTGCAACGCTTAAAGAAGCTGCCAAAGAAATGCTCGATCGGAAGAAAGAGAAGTAAATCTCATTTAAATTGAGTTAAAGCTTTTGCTTTTCATCGAAAGATA
This sequence comes from Verrucomicrobiota bacterium, assembly GCA_018240105.1. Lineage (GTDB taxonomy): Bacteria > Chlamydiota > Chlamydiia > Chlamydiales > 2-12-FULL-49-11 > JAFEGE01. The sequence continues at coordinate 32,650 of JAFEGE010000065.1, forward strand.
ATTTTCGGAAAGGCTTTGGACAAGAGATTTTAGTCTCTATCGAACGGACTCTCCCGCTCTTACAACTCTCTTGGCAACAGCCCCTCTCTTTTTCTACGCAAGCGGGACAGGCAAGCATTAAGCCGTTACAATCCATGTTAGCACAGTTATAATAGGTATCAGCACTTGTTTGACAAAAGCGACAAAGGGTGATCGTCTCCTTGTTTTCTTTTGAGATGGGGATGACTAAGCGATCGTCAAAGACAAAAAGCTTGCCTCTCCAGTGCGCCTCACCCTCCTCTAATCCGTAACGGATGACTCCCCCTTTTAACTGTAGAATCTCTTTAAACCCAAGATCCTTTAGTAGAGGTGAATAAAGTTCACAGCGGATCCCTCCGGTACAATACATAAGGACGCGGGTCTTACTTGGATCTATTTTAGAAGAGAGCTCTTTAGCAAAGGCTGGAAATTCACGAAATGTTTCGATATCAGGGCGAATGGCACCTTCAAAATAGCCCACACATGACTCGTAGTTATTTCTTACATCTAAGACGATTGTGTTTGGATCACCCTTTTCCATAGCTTCACGCCACTCTTTTGGTGAAATATGGGCGCCACGCTTCGTTAAATCGACTTCTTGGTTTATGGCTACGAGCTCTTTACGAAGTTTTACAGAGAGTTTATGGAATGCGTGTTCAGAAGAGGGGTGGATCTTTACATCTGCCTCTTTATAGCGCTCATCTTTTTCTAAGAAGCTAAGGTAAGCCTCTACATCTCTATTGTTAAGAGAGAGCTGTGCGTTGACACCTTGAGAGGCGATGTAGATGCGCCCTTTACTATCTAAAGTACGCAGAAATTTTTCATGTCTATCCCTCTCCTCTTTAGGATCATCAAAAGGGTGGAGAACGTAATAAGCAAGTACTGAATAGTCCATAGATATCCCTAAAATTACGGCTATAATTCTACCGAAATCCAACAAATCTCGCTACAGTGATTCTTCTCCTTGCTACTGCATATAGTAAATTTTTTAATTATTTGAAGAAAAGAGACTATCTGCCTTTCTTGGAAACCCTTTACCAGGTTAAATATTACATTTTTATACTTGTTTTCAAATAACGCTTTTCTTATCATCTTGTGCTCTAGTTAAAATTGGATAGGAGAACTATGGCTCGTTATACCGGCCCTAAAAATCGAATCGCAAGGCGCCTTGGAGCAAACGTCTTTGGACGCACACGCAACCCACTAGCTCACAAACAGCATCCCCCAGGACAACACGGTGCTAAAAGAAAGAAAAAATCTGACTTTGGTGTCCAGTTAGAAGAAAAACAGAAGCTACGCGCCTCATACGGCATGCTCTCTCAGAAGCAGCTTGTTGCCTACTACCGTAAAGCTATTACTTTAAATGAAAACACACAAAATGCGTTTATATCCATGCTAGAGACTCGCCTCGATACGCTTGTGTACCGCTTAAAATTCGGTCTTACTATTTTCCATGCACAGCAACTCGTAGCCCATGGTCACATTTTAGTAGATGGAAAAAAAATGGATAAACGCTCCTTCCATGTAAAGCCTGGCATGACTGTTTCTATCCGTGAAAAATCTAAGAATAACCCGCTTGTAAAACAAAGCTTAGAGAGAACAGCTGTTGAAGTACCAACATACCTCTCTCTAGATGCGACAAAAATGAGCGGTCAACTCCTCGCTTCACCACACCTCGATCAGATCCCTCTTCCCCTTCCTGTGAATGTGGCTGTTGTTTGCGAATTCTTAGCTCACTCTACTTAAGCACGAGAGACGTCTCTGACAGCTCGACATCTTAAACCATTAATTGGCGCTCACACCTCCGCATCCGGGGGTGTGCACAATGCCCTTCTAGAGGGCAAAGCTATCGGCGCCAATACGGTTCAATTTTTTACTGCAAACCAAAGAACCTGGCATACTAAGCCGCTCTCTGATGAAGCTGTTCTTCTTTGGGAAAAGGCCCGGGACGAGACCGGTATCGAAGTGGTCATGAGCCACGATAGCTACCTTATCAACCTCGGCTCTCCTGATAAAGAAATTTTAGCAAAAAGTCGTAAAGCTTTCCGTTTAGAGCTCGAGCGTTGTCTTCTCTTAGGTGTCACCTATCTTAATTTCCACCCCGGTGCCTATACAACAGGAACTCTGGAGGAGGGGTTAGATACTATTATAGAAAGCCTTCTTGAAATTGCGCCTCTCGCAAACACAGGAAAAACGCGCCTTCTTCTAGAGACAACCGCCGGCCAAGGCAGCTGTATGGGCTCAAAGTTTGAAGAAATCGCCTACCTTATCCAAAAGACTCATAAAATTCTCCCGATCGGCGTTTGTATCGATACTTGCCATATTTTTGCAGCCGGTTATGACATTCGGACAAAAGAGGGTTTTAACAAGACTATCGAAGAGTTTGATGAAAAAATAGGCCTCTCAAACCTCTATGCTTTTCACGTAAATGATTCTCTAAAGCCGCTAGGATCAAGAGCCGATCGCCATGCAAGCTTAGGTAAAGGCCTTATCGGACTCCCCTGTTTTGAAGCCCTCATGCAACATGAGAAGCTCTCTCATATGCCAAAGTATCTAGAGACCCCCGACCATACAATCTGGTCAGAGGAGATCGCTCTTCTTAGCAAGTTTAGAGAAGTTATATCCAAGTAAATTCCAAAGCGCTACAACTTAAAGAAGTGAATATGAGTGAGAAACGATCATTCAAAGATGGCGTGTTAGACGATGCAAATTTGCAGTGTTAATTTTAAAGATTGGTATTAAGCCGTACTTTTTGAATTCGCTTCAGTATAATAGGGACTTTGCCTATAATGCTCGGATAGATTATTCTTCGTTTAAGGACTGATAGCTCAGTGGATAGAGCACCCGCCTTCTAAGCGGGCGGTCGTAGGTTCGAATCCTACTCAGTCCGTATATTTATTGGCAGGTATGCAAAAGAATTATATCTTTTTTGAAGACGAATCACTAGGCTCCATCACATTTGAGCCAGGCTCTTTTGAGAAAACAGTCTTTGAGTCCCTTGAGACACCCCTCTTTAAACAAAAAACCAGCCTTGAAAAACATGACATCTGTAGTTTAAATCTCTTTGAAGAGATCTGTCGTTTAGAGGGAGAGGTCTTTCTCTTACCAAAAGTAGTCGACTACATTGAGCGTGTTCGCAAAATACTACCGACTTATAACCTTGCCAGCTTTGAGTTTTGGTTAAACCACCAAAAAGAGATCTCTGAAGAGGTTAAATTAAAAGTACGTGGCCGTATCGTAGGCAAATACATCCCTCGTATGGAGTATCATCGCTACTTTCCAAAAGGCGAAGAAGAGGGCTCTTTTTTTGGCCCCCACTACTCTTTAGCCCACTTCTCCCCTGATATAGACACAACAGTTGCCTCTTTTTCTTGCTTTCTAAATGCCTTTGCTTCTCGTATAGGAAAAACGCGCCACCATTGGGTAATCCCTGGCGGCCCTCCAAAAGAATCTGTAGAGATCGATTTAATTTTCCGTAAAAGCCTTGGTAACGCGATCTTTTCAGCTATTAGCTCTAAGGGAAAGCGCCTACCAATCTCTAGCTTAGATCTTTTAACACACAAAAACCTAGTCTACAAAAAACTCTCTGATCTGGCTTCCAGTGTTGACCATGAAAGATCAAAAAATGCTGTAGTTCTTGTTGATGACGAGGGTTGCTATAAAGGCGACTGGCGCGATGTCGATGTAGAAGCGGTTGACATGATCACAGGCGCTGTCTTAAAAATGGTAAGAGAGCACCTGACAACCTTTACAGAATCACTTGTTACTCTCCTCAGCAAAGAGAATCTCTCTCTCAAAGAGGTAGAAGCTTTTATTCATAAAGCGCTCGAGCGCCCTCTTTCAGAGGGAGAGCGCCTAAAAAGCCATACCCTAAAGCAACAAGACCATCTTCAGATTTTCTTAAAAGAGGTATTACACATCTCTCATGGTTACAGAGCTACCGTAGAGGCCTTCTTAGCAGAGCTTAAACCTGATCTTGGCTATTTAGCTCTTAAGAGAGCTATCCTCGATTTTCCTAAAAAGATCTTCTCTACGCCGACCACTTTAGGAGACTCGCAAGAAGTCTTTAAGAATCTAGCCCATTTAGTCTCTTTAGAAAAAGAGGCGTACCAACAGTTACAAAGCTTTTTAGACTCACTCTATATTGCCCTTACTATCAAGCAAAAAGTCCTAGGCCTAGCACCAACCTTTGTTAGCCATTTAGCTGAATATGATGAAATACGCGCTGAGATGAAGCACTATTTTCACCTAACGGTCGTCTATAAAGAGGGCGAGAAGCTCTATCCCCTTGGCATCATTCATAGCGAAGATGTAAGCCGTAAGACTATCGGCTCTTCTTCTTGGAACGACTTTTCAAATCCTTTTGAGACAGATTCTCGCGAAGAGGTTGAGGTGATCAGCATCATCGACCACCATAAGACCACTCTTGCAAGCAAAAAAGCAGTCTTGGGTATTTTGAAAGATGTCCAAGCAAGTAACACTATATTTGCTAACTTAGCTTTTGAAATTAACGACCTATACAGCACAAATGGTATGAGCTTACAAGAGATTGATCAAGAGATAAAAGAGCTCTCTCAAAACCTTGACGCCTCTGTAAACGTAAGGATACTCCAAAGACTTCTAAAAAGAAAAAAGGCTGCTTTAACAGCGCGCCCCTTTTATATCTCAACAGATCGTGAACTTTTAGAGTACTACCAGTTTATCTTTGCTATCTTTGATGATACCGATCTCCTCACAAAGGTTACCGGAGCTGATGTCGATTGTATGCGCGACCTCATTAACCGCTTTAAATCCCTTCTTCTTAAGAAAGAAGTCGAAGTTATTAACTTTGATGAGATCTCTCGCAGCGATCCTCTCTATGCCAAAAAAGCGGCAAAAAAGATCCTACAAAACCCCGACGTCTACTCTCTGTACGCGAGCATCTATCACGCTAAAGAGGAGATGGTTGATAAAATTCTTTTAGAGACCGAAGAGGGTCATGATACATCCTTCTTTCAAGACACAAAACTCTTAAGCGGTTATGCAGAAGTCGGACAATTTAAGTTTTTTGCTAAAAATGAGCCAACCTTAAGACGTCGCATGGCTCACCTTAGAAGCTTATGGTTAAAGCGCTGTGTAAAAAAGAGCGAGGAGAACCCGGATGCTTCTCTCTTTATTTTTATGCTCTCTACCCTCTCTTCTGCACAAGAGCTCTTCTCAGGCGTCTCTGATAAGAACAGCTATAAAGATGAGCTTTGGTTTTGGGTACCGGAGGAGAATAAAAAAGCTGCCTACCAGTTAACGGCTTTCCTAGAAGAGTTTCGCTCTTGCCCTGCGATGAAAAATCAAGATTGGGAGATTGAATTCTTAGGAAAAGATCGCGGATATGAAAAAGCCTTTGCAGAGATTCTACAAAGGCCTTTTGTTGCGGAGCATTCTAAATGCGAGTTATCGGCTGTCGTTGTGAAAGTGCCTCAAAAATGCATTAAATCTAGAAAATCCGATATAGCTGTCTACTTAAACGCTCAGTAATTACTCAGCAACTGCAGCGCTTGGCTCTCCCTCTTCTAAGATTTCTAAGTTCACGCGAAGACCGTTTCGGCTAGCGACGGACATAAGTAATGTACGAATCGCATTGATAGTCTTTCCTCTTTTACCGATAATTTTCCCGATATCAGCTTTTTCAACGCTCAGTTCAATAATGAGAGTCTGCGTTCCGCCAACTTCACTAATCTTAACTTTATCAGGATGATCAACGAGATTTTTAACAATGTAGGCTACAAATTCTTGCATGGTTCGATCCTTGGTTTACGGTCAGCCCAGGATACCTCATTCTGAAGATATTTTTCTACAGATTTCATGAATTTGAAAGAACTTATAGATTTATTTTCTTTAATTTAATGAGAAATTCTTCTGGCAGATCTGCCTTTAAAAAAAGCTTTTCCTTTGTAAAAGGATGGGTAAAAAGAAGGCTGTAGGCATGTAAGAAAAGCCTCTCGGCCTTCTCCCCTTTACTATGATAGATCGTATCTCCTAAAACAGGACTATGCAAAGTTTTTAGATGGACCCTAATCTGATGGGTTCTACCGGTCTTTGGCCTAGCAATCACAAGGCTTTTACCCTCAAAGTGGCTCACAACTTCAAACTCAGTAACCGCCTCTTTTCCTACCCCCTCCTCTAAAGCGATCGTCATCCTTTTACGATCAACCTTGTGGCGGACAATCGGAGCTGAAAAAACCCCCTCTTTAGGCTTCCCCTGACAAATAGCAAAGTAGGCTTTTTCTATAGCTCTATCCTGGAAAAGGCGTACAAAAGCAGCGTGGGCCTCTTTTGTTTTAACGGCTAAAAGAATCCCTGAGGTCTCTTTATCTAACCGATGGACAATACCAGGGCGCATGGCGCCTGCCATATCCGGAAGATCCGGATACTTAAACAAAAGGCCATTAACAAGGGTTTTGTCTCTATTACCGTTACCGGGATGGACGACAAGGCCCCTCGGTTTATTGATCGCAAGGAAGTATTCATCTTCATAAAGAACGGTAAAGGGAATATCTTGTGGCTCAAGAAGCGAAGGCGGGGTATCTTCAAAAAATACCTTTACCAAATCCCCGGCCTTTCCCTTTTCACCCTTCTTAGCCGTGCTGTTTTTTAAAATAACACGCTTATTTTCAAATAGATACTGGAAGTAGCTGCGCGAGCGTTTAGGAAAACGAAGTGCCAAAACTTGATCGAGGCGTAGACCCGCCTCCTCTTTGACAAGGAAAAATTTTTCCTCTGTAAGCTGCATTTTTAGTCCTAACCTTAAAGAAAAGTACTATAATTATGCCTATTACAGGAGATAAAACCTATCTTTTTAAAGCCTATCTACGTGGAATCGTACATGTCTTCGCCTGTCTCTGAACGGCGAAGGGCCCGAGAGGCCTCTTTTTGCCTCTGCTGGTCGTGGCCTATCTGCTGGGCAATGGAGCTGCAGATATTTTGTTGAAATTTGCGGAAGTTCTCCTCCCCCATATACTGCTCAAAAGCGCCCCATCCGCCACCACCTCCGCCGCCTCCAGATCCGCCAACTTTAGGAAAATTTCCAGCCGGCGCCTGTGGCGTCTGTATGCCCGGGGTCTCTACCTTATTTGGATTGCTTGGGATATTGAAACTAGAGCTCATACTTCTACTTTATCTTATCTAAGATTATACTCAATAGAAATATGAAGATTTTGCTCATTGGAGCCAGCGGCCGCTTAGGATCGCAAATTGATAACGCAGCAAGACTTATGGAAGGCGCCCTTACGATATTGCATCGCACAGGCGGCGCTAACTCGAGCTATCCCAGCGATATAACTCCGTATCTCCCTGAGGTTGATATAGTTTTAGATGTCTCAACGCCAGAGGCTCTTACGGTTAATCTACCAAAAATTGTAGAGGCCAAAAAACCTCTTGTTCTAGGCTCCACGGGCCACTCTTCTTTAAACCATGAAGCCATTAGAGAGGCTGCAAAAACGATCCCCCTTCTTTTTTTGGCGAACTTCTCCCTCGGCATTGCAATACTCAAAGACCTTTTAGAAGCTTTGCCAAAAGGAGAGTGCCATATCACAGAAACTCATCATACGAGAAAAAAAGATGCGCCTTCAGGTACCGCTTTAGAGCTTCTCTCTTATTTACCAAGCGATACAAAAATTACATCGCATCGAAGAGATGATGAACCTGCAACTCATAAAATCACACTCTCTCTACCCTTTGAGGAGATTGAGATTACACACAAAGTTTTTGATAGAAGTGTCTTTGCTATAGGCGCACTAAACGCTTGTCTTTTTCTTTTGAATAAATCTAGCGGTCTATATACTTCGTTTCATGATGCAAATAGGTGATGTCACACTTAGTCAAGAGGGGCCTTTAACGTTTATCTTAGGGCCGTGCGTAATCGAATCCGAAGCTATGGCTCTCGAGATCGCCCACTTTCTTAAAGAGAACCTAACCGCCCCCTTTATCTTTAAAGCAAGTTACGACAAAGCTAATCGCACATCCTTCGACTCTTTTCGTGGCCCCGGTCTTGAAAAGGGCCTTGCCATCTTACAAACGATTAAAGAGCGTTATAAACTCCCTGTAACAACAGATCTTCACCATCCTGATGAAGCTCACGAAGTCGCATCTGTCTGTGATTTATTGCAAATTCCTGCCTTCCTCTGTAGACAAACAGATCTTATCCATGCGGCAGCGAAGACAGGTAAACCGGTTAATGTAAAAAAGGGGCAATTTTTATCGCCTTACGATACAAAAGCGATCGTAGAAAAAATCCATACAAGCGGCAATCCAAATGTCATTCTTACAGAGAGAGGCTCTTCTTTTGGCTACCAAAACCTAGTCGTAGACATGCGCTCTTTTTCGATTATGAAGCAATTTACCCCCTACGTCTGTTTTGATGCCTCGCATAGTGTACAACTCCCCGGCGGAGAGGGCAGATCCTCTGGTGGCGATCGTAACTTTATCCCACAGCTTGCAAAAGCGGCTCTCGCAAGCGGCGCTAATCTCATCTTTCTAGAGACACACCCTGATCCAAACACTGCTAAAAGCGATGCAAAAACACAGTGGCCACTTAGAGAACTCCCTCCCCTCGTAAAAGAGCTTTGCCATTTTCACAAGGTGCTAGAGTCGTATGCTCTTGCGGAAAGCTAATCTTATCATCATCTTTTTCAGTATCTTTTTTCCTCTCTCTCTAGCTTACATATTTTATTCTTACTCTTTTTTCACAACCGATGCAGAGAAGAATTTACAAGAAATTTTCCAAGCGCGTACTCAGATCCAACAAGAGGTATTTCACGTCGGTAAAGATGTTCATAAAAGCTTTTGGCTTATGAACCATGAGCCGCCTTTAGAAATCCATTTAGAGAGCCCCCTTTCAGAACTACGGTTAGAAAAAGAGGGAGCCTCTTATGAAATGGTCGAAATGCTAAAAAATGTAAATTTCTATTTTTACTACAACCAAGACCTCTACACTATCGAAGCACAAGAGTGTCAAATTTCTTATCGCAGCTCTCTTATCAAAGCTCATAACTTACACCTTAAATCATATGAAATCCCCTCTGATATGAAAGCACAAGAGCTTAATACTCTCGCAAAAGAAGGATCTCTTCCTTTGAAAGAGGCTTATAACCTCTCCTGTCATACGCTTGCCTTAGATAAAGAGAAGAAAGAACTTATCGCAGAGAGAGGCGATGAGCCTATTGTCTTTACCCATCCAAATTTTTCTATTGCCTCTGCCTCTATGGTTATATCGCCAAACAAACTTAGCTTTAAAGAAGAGGTTCGTTTAAAAAATGAAACCTTTTTTGGTGTCGCAGATCAGATTGACTTCTTTCCAAAAGATCACCATATAGAACTTGTATCGAATGGAGAAGAGGGGGCTCTTTTTTGGGATCAAAAAGAGAACATAAAAATCAGAGCTAAAACGGTTGTTCTTGAAAAAGACCCTCTTACAGGAGAGACAATCGCACGTGGCCTTGGTAAGGTACATTTTTCGTTAAAAGAGACCGAATTCTTTAATATTTTTAACATGATAGAAACATGCACAAACAGCCTATTTTAGAGTGCCAACATATACAAAAAAGATACGGAGATAAAATAATTCTCCAAGATCTCTCCTTGTCTATTGGCGAGGGGGAAGTCGTTGGCCTTTTAGGACCAAATGGCGCTGGTAAAACAACACTCTTTTATATCCTCCTTGGTTTTTTACGTTGTGATACCGGCTCTATCTATTTTAAAGAGACAAACATCACCCGTTATCCAACCCATGAAAGAGCGCGGTTGGGAATGGGATATCTTGCACAGGAGCCATCGATTTTTCGATCTCTGACGGTAGAGCAAAATATTCTCTGCATTTTAGAGACGCTCCCTTTATCCAAAAAAGAGCGCCATATGCGTCTAGAGGAAGTTCTTTTGGAATTTCATCTCAAAGAGATCGCTAAGAAAAAAGCCTCTCTACTCTCTGGTGGAGAAAAGAGACGTGTAGAGATCGCGCGCGTACTTGCCACACAACCAAAGCTTCTTCTTTTAGATGAGCCTTTTGCTAATATTGATCCTAAAACAATTTCAGATCTGAAAAATATTATTCGCCACCTTAAAGCAAAAAACATCTCTATTCTGATCACAGATCATAACGCTAAGGAGCTCTTTACCATCGTAGACAAAAGTTTTCTGATTGCACAAGGAACTATTCTAGCCTCCGGAAGCTCTAGAGATCTCTTACAAAATCAAGATGCCAAACTTGCTTATTTTGGCTCTGATTTCATTCTAAATTAAAGATAAAATTACTAGTTGCAAAAAATTAATTTCTTACTAAAACTCAATACGTGAATTAAAAAAATATGACTGAATTATGAAAATTTTATTTGTTGCACTTTTAAGTTTTTTTACCTCTTTTGTAAATGCAAATGCTACAGAGGGAATACCTCTTTACTATTGGCGAAAACCAAATTTTCAGAACTTTGGCGACCATATTTCTCACTACATTGTAGAAAGAATCGTAGGTAGCCCGATCACTATTTTTCAAAAAACGGATATTGTTCCAAAGCGTCTTCTGGCTGTTGGATCCCTTCTCGGAGCTGCACGACAAAATGATGTTTTGTGGGGCACCGGGATGAATGGTAAGATCAAACCCGAAGACTACCAGTTCACTAATCTCGATATTCGCGCTATACGCGGCCCTTTAACACGAAAATTCGTCATGGACAATTTCCAGATATCCTGCCCTGATATCTATGGCGATCCTGGCCTCCTATTTCCCTATCTTTTTCCTGAATTTACAAGAAACCCTGAGCCATCTATCGATGTACTCATCATCCCACACTACTCTGAAGAGCGGCTCTTTCCAAAGTCAGCTTACAACCATGTCGTATACCCTACAGAGCCATGGGATCAAGTGATCCGAAAAATTCTAGATAGCAAATTTGTTATTTCAAGCTCCCTACATGGGCTTATCATTGCAGAGGCTTATGGCATCCCTGCCCGCTATCTACGCGTAACAGAAAACGAGCCTTTGCTAAAATACCAAGATTACTATGCTGCCACAAATCGCTGCCAATTTAGCTATGCAACCTCTTTATTAGATGCCATTCACATGCGCGGTGAAAGACCGTATGAGTGCGATCTTCAAAAGCTCTACGATGCCTTTCCCTTTGATCTTTGGCCTTTTGCAGAAAAGAAGCCCTTTGATTTTACAAGAATCGAATGGCGAGAGGGTGAGCTTCCAGGCGAAGATATCGTCACTTATCCAATAGAGACCTGTTCGGAGTGTGAAGAAGATGAAAGAGAGCTTTTACCCCCAAGCCCCTACCTCTATGATTTAGAAGCATCCCCACAAGAATTCATTTTAGAGACAAAAAGAATTATTCTACCTGGCCATGAAAGAGCTTTTAATCCCTCTTTAGTACGCTTTAGAGGAACTCTTCTTCTGAGCTTTCGTATCAATGAGCCGACAAGCGAGCCAACAAAACGGGTAGGGCTTGCCTGGTTAGATGATAATTATGATCTTATTGGCTCTCCGATGGTTCTTTACACCCCCTTTTCCCATCCCTATCTTCTCTCTCTGCAACAAGATCCTCGCCTTTTAGTAATCGATGACCATCTTTTCATGATCTACAACAATGTCGTCGATAGCATGACCAGCAGCAAAGGGTTAAAGAGGATGTTTGTTGCCGAGCTAGATTATGATGGAGAGAATTTTTTTATAAAAAGCGATAGCTGTATCCATGAATTTCCAACGCAAAATCCCAATCGCTGGGAAAAAAATTGGGTCCCCTTTTGCCATGACAACAAACTCCTTTTATCTTACAGCATCTTTCCCCATAAAGTTTTTGAGTTTAACCATGGGACAACCTCCTGCACCCCCTATTGCCAAAGTGATGCTATAACGCCTTGGGAGTGGGGCGCTGTAAGAGGTGGCACACAAGCCCATCTCGATGGCGATCAATATCTCGCCTTCTTCCACTCCTCACAATATATGCCCTCAACCCAATCTGATGGTAAGGTAATGCTCCACTACTTTATGGGAGCCTACACCTTTTCTAAAGAGCCACCCTTTGATGTAACAGCTATTAGCCCCCTGCCCATTGTTGGCAAAAACTTCTACAACGGCCCGATGTACAAAACATGGAAGCCTCTACGCGTTGTCTTTCCCGGCGGCTTTGTCTTCGATGAGAATTACGTTTGGGTAGCATATGGGCGCCAAGATAACGAAGTGTGGGTTACGAAGCTTGATAAGAAAGGCCTTCTCGCAAGCCTTGTCCCCACAACGCCAAAAAACCTCTAATTAGAGGATGGTAAAGGCCTTCATGGCAAGCGATGTGAGATAGCCGATAAGGCCACATGCGGGGAAGGTAATGACCCATGTCATGAGGATACGGGCTGTCACCCCCCAGCGAACGGCCGAGAGCCTTTTTGTTGCGCCAACACCCATAATCGCCGTGTTGATGGTGTGTGTTGTGCTAAGAGGCACGCCTAAAAAAGAGGCAAGCTCAATTGTGGCTCCGGCCGCTGTCTCGGCAGCAAATCCTTGCGGTGTGTCAAGTTCCGTAATCTTAAACCCCATCGTCTTAAGAATGCGCCACCCTCCGATTAAGGTACCTAAAGCCATAATGAAAGCGCAAAGCAGCATGACCCACAAAGGCACAGCAAAGTGAGAGAGCCTCCCTCCCATCACCAGAGCGAGCGTAAACATACCCATAAACTTCTGTCCATCGTTAGAGCCGTGGCTAAACGCCATAAGGGCAGAAGAGGCCATCTGTAAATAATGAAAAGATCTACGCACTTTCCCTGGGAGACAATTTTGAAGAAGATAGTAGAGAAGCGTCATAAGAAGAGCGCCTCCTATAAAGCCAAGAAGGGTGGAAAAGAGAAGACCTAAAAGCACTTTTTTCCAACCAGCCCAGACAAGAGCATGAAACCCTGCATTGGCGATACCGGCTCCACCAAGACCTGCAACAAGAGCGTGCGTTTCACTTGTTGGAAGTCCAAGCCACGCTGTAAAGCTACTCCAAACGATAACAGCTATCATGCTACTTGTGATCGTCTCTAAATTAATCAATTCAGGGTTAACGATCTCTCGACCGATTGTCTCCGCAACAGCCGTACCAGATAAGACTCCAAAAAGGTTAAAGACCGAGGCCATAAGAACAGCTTTGAACGGTGAAAGCACACGGGTAGAGACAACCGTTGCAATAGCATTTGGAGCATCTGTCCAGCCGTTAGTGAGCTCTGCAATGAGAATGAGCCCTAAAACAACATAAAAGAGGAGAGCCTCACCCATATTTAACGACAACACCCCATAAGATGTCTGCAATATCTTCGCAGCGATCGATCGCCTGTTCTATAGAGTCGTAAAGCTCCTTCCACTTAATAACGGCAAAAGGATCCTTAGCATCGTGAAAAAGCCGACTTAAAGCTCTTTCAAAAACCCTATCCCCTTGATTCTCTAAACGATTGATGGCAAGGCAGCAGTCTAAAATCTCTGTCCGTTTTTTATTCTCGCGGAGCTTTGTAATAGCAAGAACAACAAGATCAACAGCTTGGACTAGAACTTCTACAAGCTCTTTAAATTCGGGATTTATTTTGTTAATCTCAAAAAGCTCTAGCCTCTCGGTAACCGCGTGCGGGATGTCGACAAGATCATCGATCCGTTTAGCAAGCTTATGGATATCTTCTCGATCGATTGGTGTTATAAAAGTTTTATGGAGCTTAACCATAATTTCATGGACAAGCTTATCACACGTATGCTCTATATCTCTGATTGTCTGAAGGGAAGGGTGAGAATGCTGCCAAGAGTCGATTAGTAATAGAAAAACTTTTACGGCCGCTTGCACTTCAAGAGATAGACTCTCCAAAAGGGTGTAAAAACCCCTCTCTTTTCTTAAGAAACTAAGCCTCATTATGATATCCCCCTATCGCTAGCTATAGCAAAAGGGGGATATCTACCCAATCTAAATTATCGGCAAGAGGCGTAAGTACGCGTTTGTAGATCTTTTGCGTCAAAGAAAAAGGCTATCTCTATCTTCGCGTTCTCAAGGCTGTCAGAGCCATGAACAGCATTCGCATCGATAGAATCAGCAAAATCTTTGCGGATTGTACCGTCTGCTGCTTTTTTAGGGTCTGTTGCCCCCATAATCTCACGGTTTTTTTCCACCGCATTTTCCCCTTCTAGCACCATGATAAAGACAGGGCCAGAGGTCATAAAAGAGACGAGGTCTTGGTAAAAAGGGCGCTCTTTGTGGACTTCATAAAACTCTTTAGCTTCTCTTTCGCTAAGCGTAACCATTTTAGCTGCAACTACTTGTAAATTATTTTTTTCAAAACGGCTGATGATCTGTCCGATCACATTTTTATGTACTGCATCGGGTTTAACGATAGATAAAGTACGCATCATTGTCATAATCTTCTCCTAATTCAATATAATCCAAAAACTTTCTAGAAGATCGTAGCAAAAACTGCTATTCTGATATACTCAAATAAACTCAAAAATTGGCCGTTTGACTTCACTTCTAGTATACGCCTATGATTTCAGTTACGATTCTAGTAAAAGACCGCGAAGACCTTATTGCCAGCTGTTTAGATGCCCTTACCGCCTTCCCAGAGGTTATCTTGGTCGACACTGGATCGAAAGACAAGACCCTCTCTATCGCTAAAACCTACCCAAATGTAAAAATTTTTTCAAAAGAGTTTATCGGCTTTGGCCCTCTCCATAACATAGCTATAGAGCTCGCCTCCCACGACTGGATCTTCTCTATCGATTCCGATGAAGTCTTATCTAAAGAGGCCTCCGATGAGATTCTCTCTCTCTCTCTTGATCCAAAGGCCGCCTACACTATTCCAAGGCATAATTACTTTCACGGCAAAAGGATCTTAGGCTGCGGCTGGAAGGAGGAGTGGCAAGTAAGACTCTTCCATAAAAATTATGCCAAGTTTTCCGAAGACTATGTCCATGAAAAAGTCTTAACGAACAACCTTTTGATAAAAAAGATTAAAGCCCCGATGCGCCACTACTCGCATCGCGATATCAGCGATCTTCTTCATAAAATGCAAACCTACACAGCTCTCTATGTCGATCAAAATAAAGAGAAGAAAAGCAGCCTTTTCAAAGCGATCCTCCGCTCCTACTTTGCCTTTTTTCGTGCCTTTTTTTTAAGAGGTGGTATCTTCGATGGAAAAGAGGGGTATTTACTCGCCAAATATATGGCTGACAGCACATTTTACAAATATGCAAGATTGATGGAGGCTAGTGAGACCTCCTAAGGGCACAAAAGTAGAAGAAGATCTCTCTAAAGCAAAAAAAATACTTGTCACTATCTTCAAGTACCATGGCGATGTCCTCCTCACCTCCCCCGTCTACACAGCATTACGCGCACACTTTCCAAACGCTCTCATCGATGTGATGCTCTTTAAAGATACAGCTCCCATGCTAGAGGGACATCCAGCTATCACAAATCTTATCTATTTCGATCAAACGATTCGAAAGACCTCTTTTATAAAACGGATCTGCTATGAGCTATCGCTTTGGCGTAAGGTTCGTAAAGCGAAATACGACATAGCGATCAACATGACCTCTGGCGATCGAGGGGCTCTGATCGCAAAAATTTCAAAGGCAAAACTTCGGATCGGCTTTGAGTCTTTTGGCGGGATGAAACAAAAAGACTCTTTTTTTTCTACGATCCTTCGTATCACAAAAACGCCAAGACACATTGTCGAGCGAAACTTAGATGTGGTAAGAGCATTAAAGATCAACCCAAGACAAGAAGAAAAAAGGCTTACCTTCTTTATCCCCGAAGCCTCAAAAAATAGAGTCGCCTCTCTTCTCCCCTTTTCTTCTTATATTCTAATCCACCCCTCTTCCAGAACCTCTTTTAAAAATTGGCCTACTTCCCATTTTACAGATCTTATTAGAGGGTTACGAGAAAAAGGCTACAACATTGTTATCTCTGGAGGGCCAAGTCAAGAAGAGGCCTCTATTATTGAAGAGATTTTAGCCCCTCTACAAGATCCCACCATCCTCAATCTACAAGGTAAACTCTCTTTAAAAGAGCTTGGAGCCCTTATAGAAAAAACTCTTCTTTTAATCAGCGTAGACTCTGTACCACCTCATATCGCCTCTGCTCTACAAAAGCCCGCTCTCATTCTCTTTGGACCCTCTGATGATCTAAAATGGGGCCCTTGGATGAACCCTTTAGCAGAAATTCTTCGTTTTGACACACCCTGTAAAAGGTGCGATGATGAAGGGTGTGGCGGCTCTTGGGTCTCCGATTGCCTACAAAAACTTACCCCCGCTATGGCAATGGACAAAATAGAGACGATGCTCTTACAAGAGCCTCTTTTCCATCAAAGTAAGCTCTTCTTCGAGCTCCCTCGGAAAGCGCTCCCCAAAGATAGCGAAGTACTCTCTTAGCTCTGCAATCTCTCTTAGATACGCCTTTTTATCGATAGAAAATAGCTTTTCATAAAGAGAACCCTCGACAGGAAACGCCTCTTTTTTAGGAAGAAGGCCAATCGGTGTCTCAATCGCCTCTTTCTCTCCCTCTAGGCGTTCAAAAATCCAAGCGAGTACCTTAGCGTTTTCTTTGTAGCCAGGCCAAATAAATCTACCATCTTCATCCTTCCTAAACCAATTAACGCTATAGATTTTTGGCAAAATTCTACTACCCTTGGCAAGGCTTAGCCAATGCGCAAAATAGTCTCCCATGTTATAGCCGCAGAAGGGAAGCATTGCAAAGGGGTCGTGTCGAAGCTCACCTACCTTTCCAACCGCTGCTGCCGTCTTTTCTGAAGAGAGGCTAGCTCCCATCAAAACCCCACCTCTCCAATCGCGTGCCTCCACAACTAGAGGAGTAAGAGAGGACCTTCTACCTCCAAAGAGAATCGCATCGATCGGGACTCCGTGAGGATTATCACTATTAGGATCTAAGATAGGACATCTCGTTTTGGAAACAGTAAAGCGCGCGTTTGGCTGAGCGGCCGCCTCTTTGCTGCTTTTATCCCACCTCTTACCATGCCAGTCGATAAGATCTTCTGGCGGCTCTTTTGTCATACCCTCCCACCAGACGTCTTTGTCTTTCGTCTCTGCAACATTTGTAAAGAGCGTATCCTTTTCGATCATTTTCATAATGTGGGGGCTGATCGCCATAGAGGTCCCAGGAGCAATTCCAAAAAACCCCTGCTCTGGATTGATCGCATAGAGTCTGCCATCTTCTTTAAACCACATCCATGCGATATCATCGCCGACACACTCTAATTTCCAACCGGGTAGATCCATTTGCAAGAGGGCTAAATTTGTTTTACCGCAGCCACTTGGAAAAGCGGCCGCAAAGTATCTCTTTTTCCCCTTAGGATTAGTAATGCCAATTATGAGCATGTGCTCTGCAAGACTCCCCTCTTCCTCTGCCATTTTGGAGGCAATTCTAAGAGCAAAACACTTCTTACCTAAAAGAGCATTACCACCGTAACCGCTACCAAAGGACCAAATCTCTCTCTCCTCTGGAAAGTGGGCGATCACTTTATAGGAGTTTGAGGGCCATGGCACATCTTCCTCTCCAGATAAAAGAGACCTACCCACAGAATGAACCCCTGCTACATAAGGAGCCCCCTCTTCTATAGCTAAAAGAGGCTCTTTGCCCGTAGTGGTCATGAGGTACATATTAGCAACGACGTAGGCTGAATCGGTAATCTCAACACCTAATTTAGAAAGAGGCGAGCCTTTTGGTCCCATACGGTAAGGAATGACATACATCACTCTACCCTGCATACAGCCATTAAAGCGGCTATATAACTCCTCTTTCATCTTTGTTGGCTCTTGCCAGCGGTTATTCGGTCCCACCTCTTCACGCACTTTGCTACAAATAAAGGTAACCTCTTCCAGGCGGGCGACATCATCAGGGGTTGAGCGGGCTAAAAAAGAATTTTCTCGAGAGAGTGGCTCTAAGGTTTTTTTTAGAACAAGCTCTTTTAAGAGCTCTTGATAGGCAAGAGGGGTGCCATCAAAAACAACAACGCTCTCAGGCTTTGTGAGCTCTCGGATCTTTTCAATATAGGATGCGAGAGCGCTATCCGTTTTGTTAGAGGGCAAAATGCTTTTTCTTTTTAAAACGATCTAAATACTCTAAAGCTTTTCCTGTCCCGAGACAGACGGCTAAAAGAGGGTTCGGTGCAATGATTACAGGAAGCCCGCACTCTTTGATAAGGTATTTATCAAGTCCTTTCATGAGAGCGCCTCCGCCGGCAAGAACCATGCCACGTTCGACAAGATCTGCTGCCAATTCAGGTGGACATTTTTCTAACGTAAGCTTGACGTTTTCTATAATCTGCTGGATTGGTTCTGCAAGACATTCACGAATCTCAACCGAGTTGATACGCTTTGTGACAGGAAGCCCTGCTACCTGATCGCGTCCACGCACTTCCATTTCAAGTTCATTCTCTCCCAATGGGTACGCTGATCCTATTGTAATTTTGATCTCTTCCGCTGTTCTTGGACCGATCATGAGGTTGTAGGTACGTCTCATGTAATTGATAATACACTCATCAAACTCATCCCCTGCAATACGCAGCGAGCGAGACTCGACAATACCACCAAGAGAAATGATCGCAATCTCTGTTGTACCACCACCGATATCGACAATCATGCTAGCCGCAGGCTCATGGACCGGAAGATCAACACCGATCGCAGCTGCCATAGGCTCTTCTATCAAAATAACTTCTTGGGCACCTGCTCTAAGAGCGGAGTCTTCAACGGCACGCTTCTCTACCCCAGTAATACCAGAGGGCACCGCAATCAAAATCTTTGGTCTAAAAAGAGAGCGTGAAGGGGTGACTCTACGGATGAGCGCTTTTAACATACCCTCAGCAATTTCAAAGTCCGCAATAACGCCATCTTTCATAGGTCTTACAGCATGAATCTTACGAGGCGTCTTACCAAGCATCGCTTTCGCCTTCTGCCCGACAGCAAGCACATCATTAGTTTGGGAATCAACCGCCACAACCGACGGCTCTGCAAGTACAATCCCTTTACCGCGTACATAGACAAGCGTATTAGCCGTGCCTAGATCTATACCGATATCGTTGCTAAACAAGCCCGCAACATCATTCCACTTATTTGTGACCGTTTTGCGAACAACGTTAAACCCTTTCTTAATCAAGAGTGCTTCTTTCATGAACCCATACCCTTTCTACAAAAATTCTCTAGCATACTGCCGTGCCATATGAAAATCCATAGTAGCTGAAGCTATCATTTCACCATAGCCGAAAAATGCTATACCGGGAGTAATTCAAGAATCGGGAGCGGTATAAAAGGCAGCAGCGGCCCTTAATAACCTTCTCGAAGCAATTCTCTAAATGCCTCTGAGCTGAACTCTAACCTCCCTCCTAATGCCGCTGGAATGCTAAGCATCCTTTTCGTGTCTCCTCCATATGGTCCCGTATCATTCGCAAGGCGTGAAAGGTTTGCTTCTTCACTACCTGCATAACGAAGACGTTCTTCTTCGGCCTCAGCTTGATCTCTCGTACTCATCCACAATTCATATACTTTAGTAGCGCCTCTAAAAACAGGGGGATAGCATGGATGATTGGGGTCTGCCTCTTTTGCTATTAAATGCGTCCAACGACGCTCGCTCCTTAATTGACGCTCGACATCTCTAAAACTTACTTCAGGGCGAGTCTCTAAATATTTCATTATCTGGGGGAAAATCAATGCAAGAGTTCTTGTGCCATCTGCTGTTGCAATATTCTCCCAATGGACTTTGTGCTCCACAGGTCGGAATGAACTACTTATTGCTGCCATAACTTCTCCTTAATGATTTTTTAAAGATGGGAGAGAGCTTAGATTAGCCACTATATTTTTGTCTACATACTGAAGTAATAGACTTCTTTCGAAACTCGCTTTGTTTGGAAAAATGAACTATTTTTGAGCAGGTTTTCTAAGGAATTTTGAGAGCATATGTGTACATATGATCGAAAAAATTCTTAAAAAAGATGCCAAAAAAAGGCATTTTAACAAGCGAATGGGGTTTTGAAAGAAGTCTAATATCAATAGACTTAAGAATCCCAGAGGTAAAGATCATTAAAGCAACTCTAGGGTTTTGCAAGAGGTCTATTAAAAGAGAGAGGGCAAATCTGCAGCCGACGCAGTAACGGCTGTTGTTAATTCTACAATCATCTTTGGTTGTAGCCCTTAGCCGAAAAATGCTAATTCCACTTCTCGCTCCTTAAGATAAGAACTTCTCTCTTATCTTTAAAACCATCCCGAGAACTCTTTAAAAGATGGCAGAGCCCCTCTGACATTAACTCTACGTCTCTGATAAAGCTCTTGAAATCCTGTCCTCAGCCGTTGTATCCACTACGTATACGCCTGTCTCTTCTCTAAGCCGTAAAAGATTTTCTTCTTCAGTCCCTGCATAATAAATCCGTTCTTTCTTAGCTTTATCTGGAGTTGTCATGATCACATACAATGAGTATACCTTAGCAATTGTTCTAAAAAAAGGAGGATACAGCTTATAGTTTGGATCTGCCGCTTTTGCGATTAAATGGGTGTAACAGCGATCTCGCCTTAATAGGAGTTCGATATCTGCAAAACCTAAGGCAGGGCGAGTCTCTAAATACCGCATTATCACAGCGAAAATATCTGTAGGGCACCTTGTTGCATCTACCCTTCTAATATCTTCCCAAAAGACGGTGTGTCTCTCAGGTGCAACTAAACTACTTATCGCTGCCATACCTCTCTCCTTAATGAATTTTCATAAAAATTGGAGAGAGCTTAGACTAGCCAGAACATTTTTGTCTACATACTGAAGTAATGCCCACAGACTTAAGAGCCCCAAAGTTAGAGATCTTTAAAGCAAGTCTAGGTTTCATATGAATGGAGAGAGATCAAGTCTGCAGCCGATATAGCAACCGCTGTTGACACTAGCAGTCTTAGGCGCTAGGAACCTTTTGTTAGTTCTACAGTCCCCATGAGTCGGAGACTGTAGCCTAAAGCCGATTCTTTCTTTTTAATTTTTTATGTCTTAAGAAGCTCTAATACATCTTCCCATGTCAACTTCGACATGACTTCCTCATCCGAGCTCACAACCTTCTTCACAATCCCGCGCTTACGCTTCTGCATCTCGACAATCTTCTCTTCGATCGTCCCGAGCGTGACAAGTTTGTATACGGAGGTGTTTTGTTTTTGTCCCATACGATGGACTCGGTCGGTTGCTTGGTTTTCAACAGCCGGGTTCCACCAGAGGTCATAGTGAATGACCGTGTCGGCACCCGTAAGGTTAAGACCGATACCACCGGCTTTGAGAGAGACAAGGAAGACAGAGAGGTTTGGATTCTCATTAAAGTCTTTGACGATCTCAAGACGGTTCTTGCTGCTACCATCGAGGTAGGAGAAGCGAATTCCTTTTTGCACAAAGTCTTCGCGCATAATCTGGAGCATCTTTGTGTATTGTGAGAAGATAACAGTTTTGTGACCACTCTCTATTAGAGTTTGTAGAAGCTCTAACATCATCTCGTACTTCGCAGAGTCGCCTTCATCGACTGCATCTTTAGCAAAGATGGCCGGGTGACAGCAAATTTGCTTAAGTCGCGTAAGGGTTGCAAGAACGTGGATTTGTACTTTATCAAAGCCATCTCTTTCAACAAGCTTGGTAAGCTCATTACGGGCAGATTCAGCGTAGGTGCGATAAAGATCTTTTTGGATATCGGTAAGCTGGCAGTGGTAAACAAGTTCAGAGATCGGCGGTAGATCTTTAAGCACATCGCTCTTCATACGACGTAGAATGAATGGAGAGACTTTTTTACGTAGATACTCGAGGTTACTCTGCTGCGCAGAGCCACCTGTACGAATATATTTTTCTACGAAACGATCATAGGAGCTCAAAAAGCCCGGCATTAAGAAGTCAAAAAGACTCCATAGCTCATCGAGAGAGTTTTCAATCGGTGTACCTGAGAGAATAAGACGATAATCGGCCTTTAACATTTTTACCGATTTAGCATTGCGGGTCCCTCTATTTTTAATATGCTGCGCCTCATCTAATATGACATAGTTAAATGTGGTAAGCATATACTGCTCAATATCTTTTTGCAGTAGACTGTAGGAGGTGATAAGGACATCATACTCCCCGGCTTTTGCGATTAATTTCTTACGCTGGCTTGGCACACCATCGACAACAAGGGCTTTAAATTTCTCATGGAACTTTGAAAGCTCTTCTTTCCAGTTGTATAAGAGTGATGTCGGGCAAACAACAAGAGAGGTCTTTGGCTTCACTTTGTGGTGCTGCGTTAAGGCACAAATTGCCTGAAGCGTCTTTCCAAGACCCATGTCATCGGCAAGGATACCGTTTAAATACATGAGACGTAGGCGCTCTAACCACTGCACACCCTCTCTTTGGTAGGGCCTTAAGGTTGCTTTAATTTCATCGGGGATTAAAGAGAATTCAACAGGCTTATCTCCAAGCATTTGAGCTCTGATCTCTTGGAGTCTCTCTGTTGTTGAAAAGCTAACTGGCAGCCCTTCAAATTGCGCAGCATCAATATTGGCAAGACTCCAAAGCGGGCAAGAAAACTTATGATTTTCAAGTCTCTCTATTCCTAACTCATCAAAAAGTTGTGTCAAACGGCCAATTTTTTCGAGATCAAGAACTAAAATTTTCGGCATTCTAGAAGACTGTGTCGTATCTTTTTTATCTCTTTTCTTCTGTTCCAACTCTAAATAAGCTCTACGTGTGACAACACACTCCCATAGGCGCTCGAGTTTGATGCCATTTAGATCGCCATCGACTGTAAGTTCAATCTCATAAAGATCCATACGATCTGTGTGCGATAAAGAGAGCGTAAAGGTTGTTTTATCATAGATAAACTGGTCTAAAAGATTTTGCGGACAGTGGAAGGTCACCTGCTTTTGATTGCGCGGGATGATCTCTGTCATAAACTCAACAATCTTCTTCTCTGTCTTAGCAACAAAGCTACCTGTTTCGCTTTGGTAAATAAAATCTTGGAAAAGATCCTCTAAGATCTTTCTTTCATCGACTAGATGGCGAGCCAAGATTCCCTCTTTTTGGATAAAAGAGGTGATATGTTTTAATTCCAAAAGCTCAGGGATGGCCGGGACTTCAAATTTATCGTATACAAATTTGATCGCAGCTTCGATCTCGCCATTAAGGTAAGAGAGATCGCAGATTGCTTTTAGAGGGCCAATGAATGGGATGGTATGAAACTTGTGGATACATTCGTGGTTTGAGACATCGGCGCATTTAGAGAGCTCAGGGAGAGAGTTTTCAACGAAAGTTCCAAAGAGAGGCTCCGGAATCGTGATCTCGCGCATTTCCATAAGCTGCATTAAGTGTTGGCGTGTAATGCCTTCTTTAAAGCGATAATAGACGTGCTCATAGACCATGCCAGGATAAGCGCACTCAAAGAAGCGCACATCCTCTATCATAACAATTTTTTGATCCACACTTATCGTTGGATTAATTAAAATTTTTGAGGCCGGTGGATCGATGTATTCAAGTCCCATATTAAAGATAGCTGGCGCAGTAGAGAATCGCATAGGCGCCTCTAAGCTCTCTTCGCAAATACAGGGTAAGAGAGGTAGCTCCTCTTCGACATCTTTAGCTCTTTGCCTTGGCAGATGCTCGCGGGCAACGGTAAACGAAGCGGCTAAAATAAGACCAAAGGACTTCATCTCCATAAAGGCGCTTCTCTGCCCACGCTCTGTCGTTGGCTTATCGTGGACGCGGCCATAATCGATCACAATACGAACAAGCTCGCGCATCTCTTCGCGGAAAGACTCTAAAGTGAAAAGGTATCTTTTCCCCCCTATTAAAAGAGGCTCCTCATAACGGATACCGTCTAAAAAATCCTTTGCTGATGGGATATGGAGCGGCTTTGATCGTGAGGGAAGGCGGAGAGCAAACTGTAGCTCAACGATAGGGCGCATATTAGCCGTCGCCTCCGGGATAAAATAAATAATTGCTATTTCAGCACGGTCTACTTTTAACTCTTCTTTAGGCAAGAAGAAGGGTGATTTAGAAAGAATTTTTGAAGCGCTGACATACTCTTGCATTAACTCGCGCTGGTACTTCTCGTCTTGTCTTTTTTCTTCTTTAGAGACAGCCTCTTTTACAGCCTCAAATAATTCTTCCCTTTGCTCTTCATCAAAGCCTGATGCTTCTGTTAAATCCGAAAGATTATGCTCTTTTGAGTATTGGACTAAAATCTCGCTAAGGTGTGCCTCTAAATAAAAAAGTAGAGCTGCTAAATGTTGGCAATCGTAATGGTAGGGGCAATTGCAGTCTGAGTCTATCGTTTCGCACTCTTGGCGATCGATCTCTATCTCGCTCTCATAGGTATTATCGTACTGCCCCCCGATCTTAGCTGTGATTCTAAGGGTTGTGGCATCAAGATGGAGAATTTTAGCAGAGAATACCTTTTTTTCATCGAATAGTTGCTTGCCTTCACGCAATACGCCTTGAGAAAAGTCCTGCTTTAATTTTCGTACATTTAACATAATCTATCCTACTATACAACAGACCGGAGATAGGTCCAAGAAGTCGTGTATCATTTTCTACCTTCGCTTGCAAGATATATTTGAAAAACCCTGTTAAACTGCCCCTTTTGATTTTTAATTCTATCTTTATTGAAAAAAATAGCTTGTGAGAGTAGAATGGCCAGAGTCAATTTTCGAATCTTACTAATGCGGGTGTAGCTCAGCGGTAGAGCATCACGTTGCCAACGTGAGGGTCGTGGGTTCAAATCCCATTACCCGCTAATTTTTATATAGAACGGATATTATGAGCGAAACCATTTTAGAGACAAAAGATTACCAGTCAGAAAAGATCGATCTACGTGTAGAGATTAAGCCTGCTTGCCACATCTCCATGACGGCGAAAGTACGCCCCGATCTCATGAACAGCTCTAGAAAAAAAGCCATCCGTGAAATCGCTAAAGACGTCTCTGTTCCAGGCTTCCGTAAAGGCAAAGTGCCGGCAGATTTTGTAGAAAAAAATTACCCAGACGCCATTACTCAGGGCTGGGATAAAGCTTTGGCAGATCAGGTCTTTGCAGAAGCGCAAGGGCTTGCTAAAATCCCTCTCTTACAAGGTAACACGCGCATCTCTTACAAAGTAAATAAGCTTAGCGAAGAGGGCGGCGAAGTCTCTTTTGATTTTGAATCAGAGCCGCTTGTACCAGAGATCTCTTTGTCAAATATTTCCTTACCAGAGGTTCGCGAAGACGAAATCACCGAAGAGCGAGTTCAAGAGACTCTAAAGACGATCCAAATGTTTTATGCCAAGTGGCGCCACGTAGAGGATCGCCCTGTACAAGAAGGCGACTTTGTTGTTTTAGATATCGATGATTTAGATGCAGAGACACCGACGCAAGTTTTTTCTAATGCCCGCTTTGAAGTCAATCGTAAGACAATGGCCTTCTGGATGCATGATCTTATTGTCGGCAAAACTAAAGGTGACGCTGTTGAAGGGGTTAGCGAAGCAAATCCTGAAGATTCTGAAGAGATCAAAAAGCAGTTTCAGAAGAAACGGGTAAAGATTCACATTAAAGAAGTAGAAGAGGCCGTTTTACCACCTGTTGATAATGAGTTTGCAAGTAAACTTGGCACACCTGATGTAGAGACCCTTCATACAAAATTACATAGCCTTCTAAAGAAGCAAGCGCATGAAAGAATGCAAAACGAGCTTCGTGAAAAGCTTGCTGACAGCCTTGTGCACGCAGTAAAATTCGACCTGCCAAGCTCTCTTCTTGAAAAAGAGGCGAACTTCCGCATGAACGCTCTTATGAAAGAGCCAAACTTTGCCAAAGAGTGGAATGAACTCATGACTCCTGAGCAAAAAGAGGCTAAGAAGAAAGAGGTTGTAGAACACGCTAAAAATGCTTTGATGCTCTTTTACATCTGCCGCCATATCATTATTGAGAACAAGATCCCTCTATCGCAAGAAGAGTTCTTACCTAACTACGATAGCCTTATAGATGCTATGTTTGCTGATCCAGCTCGCGTTCATCTACAAAACCAATCCAAAGAGCAGCAAGCTGTTGAATATTCTCGCTTCCTTATTGCAAAGGCGCAAGATTTCCTCATCGACAAACTGCGCTCATCTAGATAAGCTCGCTCATCTATCTGAATAGACACAGTTGCTGCTTTTTTACCTTATTTTGAAATAAGGAAGAGAAAGCAGCTTTAAACTCCCCTATAGCTTTTTCATAAAAATCCATTTTTAGATACTTACCTCTTTTTCTTGACCGCAAGCGAGGTGTTCCTTATACTCAGGAAAAATAGTATTGAAATACAGACACGCCTAAGGCGTGCTTTCTGTCTCTATTGAAATTTAGCTAAAAAGGTTAGACATGACATTCGTGCCGTATATTTTAGAAGAAACTCCTAAGGGCGAGCGATCGATGGATATTTATTCCAGGCTTTTGCAGGATCGGATTATCTTGCTCGGCACAGAAGTATCCGATGTGGTTGCGAATAACGTAATTGCGCAGCTTATCTTTCTACGCGCTAATGAACCTAATAAACCCATTAGCTTATATATCAATTCTCCAGGCGGCTCTATCTCTGCAGGTCTTGCTATTTACGATACCATCCAATACTTAGAGTGTGAAGTAAACACCTACTGCATAGGTCTTGCTGCTTCTATGGGCGCTCTTCTTCTCGCAGCAGGTACAAAAGGCAGAAGATATGCTCTACCTAACAGCCGTATCATGATTCACCAGCCGCATGCAGGTATTACAGGGACAGCGCAAGATATTCAAATCCAAGCCAAAGAGATTCTCTATCTCAAAAAGATCACAGCTGATATCCTTAGCAAGCATACAGGACAAAACCTTGCTAAAATTTTAGAAGATACAGAGCGAGATTTTTTCCTCAGTGCAGACGAGGCTGTAGAGTACGGCCTTATTGACAACGTAATACGCTCTAAAAAAGAGAAGAAATAGCACCCTATGTCTACAAACGGCGATGCCCCTAAGTGTTCCTTTTGCTCTAGACCAGAAGATAGCGTAGAAAAGCTTATCTCTGGCCCTAATGCTTATATTTGCGATAAATGCGTACGACTCTGTATTGATATCGTTTCGAAAAAACCTGTTCACTTCGAAATGAAGGTCTTAAAACCCAAAGAGATCGTAGAAAAGCTAAACGACTATATTATCGGACAAGAGCAGGCTAAAAAAACTTTAGCTGTTGCGGTATATAACCACTACAAACGTATTCGCTCGCACAGTAGCGAGGAGAAAAGCCCTGACACCGTTGAGTATAGCAAATCTAACGTATTACTTTTAGGACCAACAGGGACTGGTAAAACACTTCTAGCCCGAACACTTGCTGCTGTTTTAGATGTACCCTTTGCGATTGTCGATGCGACGACTTTGACAGAGGCTGGCTACGTTGGTGAAGACGTAGAAAATATCATACTAAGACTCTTGCAAAATGCTGATTACGATTTAGCTCGCACAGAACACGGCATTATTTACGTAGATGAGATCGATAAGATTGCTAAAACAACCTCTAACGTCTCTATCACACGCGATGTCTCCGGTGAAGGTGTCCAGCAAGCCCTCCTTAAAATTGTAGAGGGAACCATTGCCAACGTACCGCCTAAAGGTGGTCGTAAGCACCCAAACCAAGACTATATCAAAGTTAATACAGAGAACATCCTTTTCATCGTCGGTGGCGCTTTTGTACACCTGCCTGATATTATCTCTAAACGCCTTGGCAAAGGGATGATCGGTTTTGATGAAGAGCTTGCTCGTCACCACCGCGATATTAACGAGATCAACTACCTTCTCTCACAAGTAGAGACAGAAGATCTTGTCAAATACGGCATGATCCCTGAATTTGTGGGCCGCTTTAATAGCATTGCTAACTGTAACGAACTTTCTGTGCAAGATCTCATGGAGATTTTAGTAAAGCCAAAGAATGCGATCACAAAACAGTACCAGCGCCTCTTCCAAGAAGATGGCGTGCAGCTTCACTTTACAGACGATGCTCTAGAAGCTATGGCTGTTAAGGCAAAAGAAGCTGGAACTGGTGCTCGCGCTCTTCGTATGATCACAGAAAACGTTTTGATAGATCTTATGTATGAAGTGCCATCTGATGCCGACATCACAGATGTCATCATCGATAAAGAGTGCATTGCGGGCACCAAAGTGCCTATTATCCAACGCTCCTCTGACCGCTCACAAGAGTCTTCTGGGTAAGAATTTCTTACCCTTTTAAAACTCGTCCTAGAGTAGCTGCAGCGCCGTCTATCACTTCTTGAGATCTACTTGCCGCTTGTTTCTCTAGCTCCGTTTGCATCTCTCGTATCTTCTTGGCTTCTTCTTTCATAGTGGCTTTACATGCCGCAAGAGCTGGATCTGATAGACCACCGAAGAAGTATTCCATAGAACCTTCTACAGCTGGATCTTCTACCTCTGGAGCTGCTGGAGCAGGAGCTGCATCCGCTGCGGCAGGTAATGCGACTGGAGGATCCCTTGATGGAAGAGGTACTGCAAAACTTTCTGCAATAGCAAGTAAGCCTGTCTCAGCAACAGGTGCTTCAAAAGGAGAAAATTCTCCTTTAATAACATAGTCACCAGAAGCCTCTCTTTCTTCTAAGAGGCGTGCTACAAGCCTTACGTAACGTAAATCTTCTCGCGTTAAAGGATCATGAGCTCTACGCAGTACTTTATGTCTAACAAAGCCAAGGGCGCCTCCTCTTCTACCAAGACCTTCTTTTTGAAGCGCCTCAACAATCAACTTTTGAGCCTCTCCTGAAGATAAAGTACTACCATGCTGAGCTCTTATAGCAAGAGCTGTTGCAAGAGCCCATCTATCTCTTCCCTCTAACTCTCTTTTTCTTGCCTCTAAAATTGCTCTATCTTTTGGCAGTAAACCCTCTACCTTAAGCCCACTCTCTACAGCTCTTAAGAGCGCTTCAGCTCCAGCCTCACAAACCGCTACACTTCGAACAGCTTCTCGCATTTTTTCTATTTCTGCAGAGGGACAAATTACTCCTACACTTCTGACGAGATCTTGCGCTGTACTTGGAAGCATCTCTCTTCTCAAAGGCCTTACATCTTCTCTTAAACTCGATGGTGCGCCTCTAGCCCCCGGACGACCCTTGTCATAAATGCGATAGGGTTGCTGCACAGCCAAAGAGTGCTCATGTATAGCTGTCTCTAATTCCTCTAAATTTAAATAGTTAGCTATAGCCTCATCGCGTAGACTTCCTGTGTAGATTTGTCCACCTTCCGCTTTTTGCCATCTTATTCTTCTTGTTTGTGGGTTAATCTCAAAACGAAAATCTTGGATACGATCTGAAGCAATTTGCCCTTTACTAGGATCTATCTGACAGAGCGCCTTTGCAACAATCGCTTTGATACGAAGAAAGGTCTCTTCAATACGCTCTTTACCACCACCCGTATCATAAGCAACAGAAGCAGCCCCAATATTTTTAGTAGTAAATATTTCAAAGTTACGTCTCGGGGTTGTAGTTTCTGCTCTCGCAGCGTGAGGCGAGGCCTCTCTATCAACTAAAGTACCACCACCTACTCCTCCTCTTTCTGCTACTCCCTCGGCTCTAGAATCTACTGGAGAAAAAACAGCGCGCACAGAGGTTGCAGCCTGAGAAGAATCTTCTCCACTAGGGGTAAGTCTAACAACAACACGATCTACGTCGGTTGCCGTTGTTATAGCTTCTGTAGCCGGGCTTAAGCGAACCCTTACTCCCTCAGCATCTAATGCTACTGGGGTGAACTCGACTCTTACTCCTGTTGCTGCTTGCATCTTTATCTCCTATAAAAAAATATAAGAAAGGGTCTTTAAGACCCCTTCTTTTTACCCTTTCTCTCTTTTTATTATGCCGACATACCTCGACCAATATCGCGTAGAGCTAACAAGGAGTCTTTAAGCCCCTCAACGCCCAATTGTGTAGAAGCTGCCTCACCACTCATAACACTTCTTACAAATTCGGAATCAGCACTTAAGACGGCTTGATCCGCATTCGCTTTGGCTTTCTCTTGCGTAGCATCTGCTTGGTATACGGTAGCAGCACCAGTTGCCACACTACCAGCCGTACTAAAAGCTGAGTTAATAGTGCTTGCTGTTGTCTGCCTTTGAGTAATGCGTGAGTGCTGAATATCCAGTGTCTGTTTAAAATATTTACCAGCCTGCGCTTGTAAAGCATCAGATTCTGCCTCGGTTCTACCAGACGCCATAATCTCTCTTAAACTATAGGATTCTCCGGATTCTGCAGCACGGCTTGTATATCGCGTTTCTAACCCCTCTGTAGGCTTTTTATTAACAAAAAGTCTCTTACCGGCAAGCTGTCTTCGTAGATCAGCAAGCTCTATATCTCTATCACCTCCAAGCTCTCCTACTGCTGGTCCATGTTCTGTATGGTAGTTAATAGGTTTTTCGTTCATCTCTTGAGTTACTTTTTGAGCCGTTTGCACATCAGCCGCTTCTTTCCGTCCAGACAAGTTGCCATGCGCAAATGTGACAGCACTACCTATAAGAGTTAGACCGGCACTCGTAAGCATGCCTGCGGCCTGATCTTTCATGGCCTCGGCCTCTTTTTGCCCTCCACGGACGATTGTAGCAGCCGTATCATTGGCAATCTGCCCTTGGATAACAGCCGTATGTTGTTGCTCTTCGGCCATAGAGAGGCCAAGCTCTTTAGCAGCACGGCTCATCTCTAAGAGGGAGCCTACGCATACAGCGCCAGGTCCAAAGATGAAAAAACCATCTTGATCTCCGTGACTCTTAGATTTTGCTTTATCTGTCGGTACCGCATCTTCTCTTCTTGTAACCATTGTGTATGAAGTTGTACTCATATAGTTTCTCCTTAAT
The DNA here is from genome assembly GCA_018240105.1 of Verrucomicrobiota bacterium. GTDB lineage: Bacteria > Chlamydiota > Chlamydiia > Chlamydiales > 2-12-FULL-49-11 > JAFEGE01. Next base: position 63,500 of record JAFEGE010000065.1, read on the forward strand.
AAATTATGATAAAGCTCTATCAGCTGCAGCAAAAGTGCGGCCTGAAGAGTCACTTAAAGTTTTCATAGAGGCTGCAAGCCCTTTTGTAATCTGAGAGATCATCTGATCGCTCTTACGCATAGCAGCTTCATTTGTATTAATACCTGTTGTCGCTATCGAAAGCGTCCCCTGCCATGTAGCAAGATCCGCTAGAGCACTGCTTGCCTTTAGATAGTTCAAACCGGACTGTATTTCTGTAACACCTTTATAAGCTTGGCTACCCGCCTGCACAAAGGTATCGAATAGGAAAATATACGAGGAGTAAGCAAGAATCTTCTGTCCATAGGTTGCAAAGAATTTTGCCGCACCACCAGGTAAAACTTGTCCTAGTTTAGCAAGTAACCCGCCGCCTGCTCCTGTAGGCAGAAGAGCCTTACCAAGCCCTATGCAAAGTATCGTAGCAAGAACCGTTGCCGCAATATCAAGCCCTGTGACTAAGTCTTTATGTTTTTTTGCCCATACAGGGTCTAACATCATAAAGTCTTTGATAATGTTTGTGCTAATAAGCGCCATAACGCTATTAAAAGTCGCAATCTTTGCTCCCTGTGCAAGAGCCGCACCAAGCTTGCTGCCTGTCTTAGCCACGGCTCCGGCTCCCTCTGCTGCAGCTTCACCGACTTCTGCGCCTTCCGCTCCGACTTCACCGACTGCATCCGCTGCACTAGTTGCAGCACCTAACCCTAAAGTTAAGACAGCCACAACAACCGTTGCGACAACTGAGCCGATTATATGACCGATAGCATTTGCTTTTTGATCTGCTAAAGACTCGGCTTCCTCTTTAGAGTAGCCTTGTTTTATGTACTCTTGTACAAACTGCGGCTTTAAGTCAGACGCTATCTTATCACCGATCGCGCTTACAATTTTTGAGAAGGCAGGTGATGCCATAAAAGCAGTAACAGCAATAGCTACCACGACCGCAGCAGCACCGCCCGTTACAGCAGCAATCACAGCACCTATAACAGCTGCAACCGCTTCAATAAGGTATTTCCACCACGGGGTGTGCTCAGCTGCCTCTTGAGCTGCTTGTGCCGCCTTTATGTCTGCTGCAATGTTAGCCTGTGCCGTTGTAGCATTTTGTATAAGCATTTTGCTTATAGACATCTGGGCTTCATCTTGCTTTGTTTGCCCTTTTGTTACAGCGCATTGTACTTGCGCTACAACCATCATAAGCATACCCTCTATCATCGTATAAGGGGTTTGGTCTGTATCATCATCGGTATCGGTTACATACTTATCAAAAGAGGCCTTTAGCCCTGGAAATTTTTCTGAAAGTTTAGAAGCCGCCTCTTTTGATCCAGTACAAACAAGAAGAGTTGCCTCTTCTATGTCTGTATTTGTCAGTTTATAAGAGGCCATCTCATCAAGTAATTTACCTAAATTAGCCCCGTTAGAAGGATCAACAATCTTTGCTAAACGCTCCTTTACCTCATTTTGCAGAGTTGTAAGGCTCTCTCCTAAATCGCCCATTAAAGGCATTAAAAGTTTACCTAAGTAAGCGACATGGCTTGGGTGAAAGATCTCTTTATCCATAATAGAGAGGAGTGTCTCTGCAACTTTTGCGCGCGCTTTATCGCTGCTCTGTGCATAGCTTACTAAAGAGGGGCCCATAGCATCGAGAAGCTCTTCCCTCGATTCTCTTGTTAAAGAAGAGAGTCTTGTAACAACAGACTCTAAAAAATCCGTCCTTACAGAACCTTTACCACTCACGCCTTTATCCTGCACGCCCCCTGTTGAAGGCATAAGCTCCGTTAGTTGCGATAAGAGTACAGCTGAGGCTGCATCCATCTTTTTGCGCTCTTTTCTTCCGGTCTCTTGGACATTATCTACAAAAATTGTATCGATGAATGCTGCCATAACCTTACCCTCCCCAAACGGAAATATTATTTAATACACTGTCTTGTATATTGTTTACATCTCTTGTAGCTGTAACAAGTTTACCTGTATCATCTGATTCGTTACTAATCGATGTCGTTTGGGCCTGTGTTACAGACTGGTAGTTTTGCGCCTGTGTACTTGCCTTAACCTGCAAAACCTGAAAGCCCGCAAGAGCATCAGATCCTGTATATCCACAGGTATGTATTTGATCGGCGCAGTTAGCTAGAGCATTGTTTGCCTCTTCAATCGCTGAACTTGCGGCCATCGCACACTCTTGGGCGACTTTTGCGTTACTACTCTCAATACCTATCTCCCCTTCAATCCCTTTCACATAGGCTTCCATTAAGAGAAGCATGGGGTTTTGTTGTAAGTCCCATATGTGACCAGACCATTGAAACTTCGGGTCATGTATACCCGCTGGCCCTTCAAACTGTGGATCAACTGTTGGATCGTATGTCATATATACCTCTTTTTTTACCCTTTATTACCCAGTTCTTTGTTGCTGGTTTAAATATGTAAGTAACTTCGACATAGCCTTACCAAAGTTGTTCATCACATCTTGCGAGGCCTGCAAAGTCTGCATTTCGGCTTTTGTCACAGCACTTACTGTATCCGACACACCACCGATCTGCTGTCTAAACTCTGTCATCTGCTGGTTTAACACGGTCATAGAAGCTGTTCTATCACCTGTAAAACCTGGAACTGTGGTCGAGTCATCATTATATATCTGCCACATGTACCACAGTTTATCTTGACCAGGACCCGCTGGTATGGCATCTACCGTACCTACTAAGGATGAGAGGTTATCTATAATCTGTGTTCTCATCGCTTGGCGATCCGGTGACCCATCAAAAAAGGTGTCTCCCTGTAACTCAGCCGAGATCTTCCCTATCAGGTCCTCAAATTTACCCGTAAAGTCTGTCCCCGAAGCTGAAGCATCCCCATTAGCAGAGTGGATAAGGTTCCACGCATCCTGGATCTCACCAAAATACTTGTTAATGTGATCCTGGATCTCTGCCTGCTGTCCAACTTTCTGAAGACCATACTCCTGCATCAAAAAGCCTATGTAATATAAAACCACGCTCGGGTCCTGACCCTTCGCAAGCATCTCCTTCGCCTGAAGGATCTGTTGCATAATTTGCTCTTGCACAGCATCAGGGTCCCAGCCACCACCCGTACCGTCACCAATCCCTGGTACGCTAGTTGCTGCATGGTCCGGCTCATATGTACTACTTGGATTTGTTGTTGTACTCATTTTAGTATCCTTTTGTGAGAACTCTGTATTCTCCCATGTAATTAATTATAAATGTTTTTAATTAAAAAAGCAAGTCAATTTTTTAACTATAAAGATGTTAAATAACTAAAAACAAGACACTTAAATCTTAATATTTTGTTAATATTTCTAGTAAAAACCTCATAATAAACATTATAAAGCCTATTAAACGGTCTCAAAAAATCGAGTTTTTAGGGGTATTTTTGGCGGGTATTAACCTGAGTTTTGGGTTTATCAGATTGATGGCCAATGAGTTTCGGTGAAAATTTTAAAGAATCGAGCGAACCAATAGCCCAAGCGTCTATAGGTGAAGCGAGCAGCCATAGGCGGTTCTTTAAAATTTTGCCGAAAATCGAAGGCCAACGAGCTTAGAAACCCAAAATTCAGGTTATTAACCTGCAATACGAGGCTTTCTAGCTCTTTTAGAACTTGTAGGGGTTTTACCCTCTTTCTGGCGCTTAACCGCCTTAAGACGTTTGGTGAACTGGAGGCTCTCCTGCTGCATCATCCGGATCATATCCTCTGTAGGGGTATTAAGTGGCACCTCTTTTGCCTCCAAATCCCCCCTTCTCATCACCTCAGTCTCTAAATCTTTGATAATTTTAGCCTTAACCTCCACAAGAGAGCGACTCTGCGCCATATACTGCTCTATAATGGCCACCTTCTCAGCAAGCCCTTTAGCGGCATCTAACTCTTTATTAAAGTGATAGTAGTAGCGCCACCAATGAAAGGCTATCTGCCACATGTTTTTCTGCAAGCTTACAGCATTATCATCTAAGATACGCAAAAGAAGACGATGCTCATTTTCAAGGGTCTCATCCATCTTTATCCTTTTGTCCGAGCTCTTTTGCGTAGCCGTTTTGTTATCTTATTTTTAGGCTTTTCTATATACGGTTCAAAAGCTTTTTGATAGGCAATGAGCTCCTGCTTCATCTCTTGGAGCTTTTCGGACATCTCCCCTTTTTGCTCTTTTAAGGCGATTTCGATCGCTCGAAAGTCTACCCCTCTATCTTCTTGGAAATGGCTTACTTTTCTCGAAAGCTCTTGACGTAGATTGTTAAACTCTTCTATAGCAACCTTTTTTTGCTCCGGGGTGCCAAATTGCAAAACAGCTAAAAGGGAGCTGTAGACATCGCTTATTAAACTAAAAAAATGCTCGATCTCTTTTTCTTTCATGATTTTAGCCAAGAGCTTTTTTTGGAATTTTTCCCTTTTTTCTTATCTTCTAAAGGCGGCTTTTTAGAGGCTTCTACCTCTTTATCTTCGAGAAGCCTTGTCTGTACTTTTTGTAAAAACTCCCACTGTTTTTGCGTAAAGTTTCTAGGATTAAGACTTAACTCTTTAATCTCACCCTGGCTAAGGCCTAAGCTTTCCTGCGTTTTACTATTTTCAGCCTGCAAATACTCTTCCAAAATAGCCATCTGCTTTTGAGCCGTTTTCTTCTCCTCTTCCTCCCCAGAGCGCATTACGTATTTATAGCGATCAAAAAAGGCGGTCGTCAGAGCAAACATCTCCTCAAGAACCTTACTTTTATCCTCTTGTGATAAATTGAAAATCTCTATTAAGCGATTGAAATCCTCTTCCATAGACCTGATTATGGTTTTTTTCTCTTTATATTCAACTCTTGAGTATATACTTACTGGGATATAGAGGAGAGACCTATGCTAGATACAATCCTATTCGATTTAGAGAAACACCTACAAATCAAGCCTGTAAAAGGGGTAGATGAAATGAAGGCCTATACACTTTTAGAGATTGGCGATGAGGCACAAGTATGGGTAAAAGAGTTAGATAAAGGGCTCTTTTTACAGAGTAAAATTGCCCCTTTATTTACACCAAAGGATCGCGAGGCCTTTTATATTTACATTATGAAGGCCAATTTTTTAGGACAAGGGACGGGCGGGGCAACTATTGGCATAGATCCTGATGAGAAGTTCTTGACACTCTCTTTAGTCATCCCCTATGAAGTGAACTATAAGCTTTTCAAGGATCGGCTAGAAGATTTTGTTAATTATTTGGCGTACTGGAGAAAAGAGTTTAAAAACCATGAAGTCCCACACTAATCAAGCTGGACAATTAGAAATGAAAGGTCTATGCTGTTTGTGGCTACTCGTTTGGCTTAAGAAATACACAAAGGTTTAGTAGTGGTTGCTTATTTTGTTCATGAAGATGGTCCTTTAGTCGGAAGTGTCTTAGCTTTAGATGAAGGCGAAGAGTGGGTTCTAGGAAGAGATCCTAAAGTTGCCGCTATTGTCTTAGAAGATCCTATGGCTTCTCGTAAGCACGCCCTCTTATCTAGACGTGGCGATAACTACTACCTTGAAAACGTAAGCAAAGTAAATCCCTTAGAAGTCAACGGTGAGCCTCTTGAAGAAGAGATCCTCCTGCATGAAGGCGACTCTATCCAAATTGGCAATAGCATCCTTCGTTTTACAGAAAAAAAACCGAGAGCCAAAAGACCTAAGAAAAAGCCCAAAGAGAAAAAATCGGAAGAGACTCCAGAAGAAGTCCACGCAGAAGTTTTAGAACAGGATAACTTAGAAAGAGATGAGATCTATGAGCCCGTCTCTATAGAAGCAGAGCCTGTAACCCCCTCCTCCGAGTTTCTACCTTTCTTAATGGATAGAGACACACGTTGGCTCCTTAAAGTTGTCTCTGGACCGAACCAAGGTGCTGAATTTGGCATGAACCTTGGGGAGAGTTATATTATAGGCAAAGATCCCCACACAGCTGATATCATATTCCAAGACTTAAGCGTCTCTAAACAACACGCTAAGCTTACCCTTAGCCTTGAAAATCAAGTCACTATCGAAGATTTAGGAAGCCGCAACAGTACGCTTGTCAATGGCTTTAAGATCGAAGGGGTGCAAGCTGTACAAACGCAAGATATTATATCTACAGGCACCACCTCTTTTCTTCTTTTAGATCGAGAGGCTCGTGAAGAGACGATTTACGCACCGACCCACCCTCCCTTAAGAGAAGAGGGGGTTCTTTCCGAAGCGCAGCAAAAGAAAATAGAAGATGAGACCCCCACCTCTTGGAGAGAGACCTTTATACCGACAAAGCACCTCATCCTTGCTTCTGTCTTTTCTCTACTTATCACTGTAGGGCTTATGAGTTTACTTGCCCTCTTTAGAAGCCAAACAGTGGTTGTCCATAACCACGATGAGCGCTCTGAAATTCATAAAGTGCTCGAGCCCTTTAAAGGCGTCCAATTTTCTTATAGCGTCAATACAGGCACGCTCTTTTTAACAGGACACCTTTTAACTAGTTTAGAGCATAGCGAAGTCTTACATCTTTTAGGGAACCTCCCCTTTCTTATCCGTGTAGAGGATAATATCATTATCAACGAAGGGGTGTGGGAGAGCATGAATGCCCTTCTCTCACAAAACCCTAATTGGCGTACAGTTATGATCACAAGCCTGCAGCCAGGCCGCTTTGTCTTAAGAGGGTTTCTTCCGACTGAAGAGGATGCAGCCGCTTTGCAAGCCTATGTGAATCTAAACTTCCCCTACCTGAATCTCCTTGACAATCAAGTTGTTGTAGAAGATACTCTCCACACACAGATACAAAATCTTCTCATCGAAAAAGGTTTTGTGAATGTCTCTTTTAACTTAAATGGGGGCGAAGTTATCTTAGCCGGCAGAGTACAAGAGAGCGAAGAGAAAAAGTTTCGTGCCCTTCTTGAGACCATCGGAGATATAAATGGCGTCCGTCAGATAAAAAACTTTGTTATTTTTACGACTGCTTCCACCGCGCGCATCGATCTTACAAGCCAATACAGAGTAACAGGCGACACAAAACTTGGCACAACAAGTCTTTACGTAGTCATCAATGGCAAGATCCTCTCACAGGGCGACCTCTTAGATGGGATGATAATTACAGCCATTACTTCAAAAGAAGTTAGTTTAGAAAAAGACGGAATTAAATATAAAATTGACTACAATCAACAGTAATTGTTATGCCCGAATTAAGAGGAATGGAGGTTTTAAAAGGATGTTTGGCTTAGATAAAGGTAAAAAAGAGCCGCTATTTATCTTTGATCTCGAAAAAGATCTCCAAGATGATAGCAAGCAGACAAAACTTGTACAGCGCATTGAAAAGCATATCCAAGAGATAAAGACAGAATTACGCAAAGGGACTAAGGTAGAGGAGTTTGAAAAGCTAGGCCTCCTCTTACATGGCTACTCGGCGCTTTTAAAAATTATTACACAACCTGCAAGAAAACATTAATTATAAGAGGATAATATGGCATCCAGCCCATGGGCATCGATTAGTTTTGCAACCCTGATTAGCAAATACCAAAAATTGCAGTCGGCTGTTGTATCGATGGTACGCTCCGTTGCAAGTAGCATGAGTAGTGCAACTCCCGGTAAATTCCTCCTCTTACAGTTTGCGATGTCACAGGTAACGCAGATCGGAGAGTCGGTTTCAAACTTACTTGCCCAAGTAAACTCTGTTATCAGTAACGCCATTAAAAACCAAAGAACACAATAGGTATAAGGAGCCTTTATGTCGCATACTTTGTCTCACTTTAAAGAGGACTTCTATCTCCTTCTGGAAGCAGGCTTTATCGCTGTTAATAGCGCCGATGAAGACTCCGCTGTCAAACTCTTTCGCGCCTCTGAGCTCCTCTCTCCTGAAAACACCCTTCCTAAAATCGGCTTTGGTTATGTACACCTCTGTAAGTTAGAACTTAAGCAAGCCTCTGCTATCTTTCGCGATGTGATCAGCAAAGAACCTGAAAATGAGATGGCAAAAACCTTTCTCGGTATTTGCATGAGCCTTATGCCAACGGAGTTAGCTAAAGGTGAAAAACTTCTTTCAGAAGCAGCTGAGAACTCTAAAGATCAAGGCATTAAAGACCTTGCTAATACAGCTATAAACTTTGTAGACACCTATGTGAAAAAAGCTCCCTCGCCAGTCGATCCACAAAAAAAGAAACATTAACCTTTACTTACAAGTAGCATCTTTATATGGCTGACTCGCTTCCTGGCAAAGTACCAGATATCGATAAATTGAGCGCAACACCTTCTATAAATCCCGCTGACAATAAACCAGCGCCGGAAGCTAGCAAATTTTCCTCTTACATGAAAGAGACCCCAACGGCAGCATCTCAACCACAAAACATCTCACCCATGCAGTTAGCTGGTAAGCAAGCTGTTAGCGCACCCCCTACACTTTCGAGCGTCCAACAGCAGATGCAAGCAACATCAGGAGCTCTAGGCGATATCAAGACACAACTGCACACAAAAGGGTTAAAGCTAAAACAGTCAGAAAAATACACACTACGCAACCAACTAACCGATGCTAATACTTATATCCGCGGTGCTGCAGAGCGTGTTGGAGTTCCCGTCGGTCCACCTCCTGATCTTGCGAGCAAAAAAAATCCGATCGCAAAGTTTCTAGAGCTCGTAAACGATGGCCAAGAGCAGATGAACTCTGCTGCACAAACGCTACAAAATCTAAACAGCACAGGGCAATCGATCGATCCCGGCGCGCTTCTTCTAATCCAGGTAAAGCTACAAAAAGCCTCCCAGGAGCTCGACTACACCTCTGTTATCCTTGGTAAAGCTGTTGATATGCTAAAAACCTTGATGAACGTACAAATTTAATAGCCAATGTCCGATAACTTCTTTGACTTTGATGCCGAGACTCTAGAAGAGAAGCTAGAGGAGGTAGAGCTTACTTCTGTGCACGGCAGGATTACAGAAGTAGTCGGCATGCTTTTAAAAGCCATTATCCCTCGTGTAAAGATGGGAGAAGTGTGCATGATCAAGCGCGAAGGAGCCCCTCTTTTAGCAGAAGTAGTAGGCTTTACTAAAGAAGAGGTCTTTCTCTCTCCTCTCGGAGAGATGACAGGGGTTAGCCTCTCTTCAGAAGTCATACCTTTGAGCGCAAGCTTACACATTAAAGTCGGCTCTGCCCTTTTAGGTAGAGTTCTAAATGGTATGGGTGAACCTTTAGATCTAGATACCAAAGGACCTCTTACGCTAGAAGAGACTTATCCTGTTATCAATACCCCTCCAGATCCACTTAAACGCCGCAAGATTACAGAGCAGATCTCTGTAGGAGTGCGAGCGATCGATGGCGTCCTCTCTTGTGGAGAAGGGCAAAGAGTTGGTATCTTTGCGGCCGCAGGGGGCGGTAAATCTACCCTTTTGGGAATGATTGCTCGCTACGCTAGAGCAGATATCAACGTTATCACCCTTATAGGAGAGCGTGGTCGTGAGGTAAGAGAGTTTCTTGAAAATGATTTAGGTGAAGAGGGGCTTTCTCGCTCTGTAGTCGTCGTATCAACTTCAGACCAATCAGCCCAGCTTCGTATCAATGCTGCCTACGTAGGCACGGCAATCGCTGAGTACTTTCGCGATCAGGGGAAAAAAGTCATTTTGATGATGGACTCGGTAACCCGTTTTGCTAGAGCTCTTCGAGAAGTCGGCCTTGCTGCTGGCGAGCCGCCTGCGCGAGCAGGCTTCACCCCCTCTGTATTTGCAACACTACCGCGCCTTTTAGAGAGATCTGGTAATTCCGATGTTGGCTCTATCACAGCCTTCTACACCATATTAGTTGCTGGCGATGATATGAACGAGCCTGTCTCGGATGAAGTGCGTTCTATTTTAGATGGTCACATTATTCTCTCGAGCGAACTTGCAAGACAGTACCACTACCCTGCTATCGATGTTCTTGCCTCTGTCAGCCGTATCTTATCCCACATTGTCACAAAAGAGCATCTGCAACTTATCGGCCGTATCCGTGAGGTCCTTGCTAACTACAAGAAAAATGAGCTTTTGGTCCGTATCGGTGAATACAAGCCAGGCTCCGATAAAAACGCGGACTACGCCTTAAAATACATCGATAAAGTAAACCAGTTTCTAAAGCAGAGAGTCGATGAAAAGTGCACTTTAGAACAAACTTTAGAACAGCTCTATAACCTTTTTAGATGAAACGCCCTGTCTACCCTCTTGAAGAGATTGCGCTTATTAAGCAAAAGCGGCTGGAAGAGGCTGAAAAAATGCTTAAAGAAAAAAAAGAGAACCTTGCCAAAGAGCAAGAAAAGCTTCGCCTTGCGCAAGAAAAGTGTAACCTTATCAAAAAGCATAAATACGATAAAATGCGCCAGCATATGCAAGAGATGGATGAGGGGACAACTTCTGATAAGATTGAAGTCCATGAGCGGTATATCAAAAAAGTTGTCGATGATCAGGTAAAGGCAGAAGAAAAAAAAGTCTCCGACCAAAAGAAAGTAGTAAAATCTGCCGAAGAAGAGGTTGAAAAAGCGCGCCAAGACTACCTCAAAAAAACCCAAGAGGTAGAAAAAATGAAGCTACACCGTAAAGAGTGGGAGCTTTCTCTCTACAAAGAAGAGGTGCGACTAGAGGGTGTCGATACCGATGAAATCGGTCTTAGCATAGATAGCGTCCGCCGCCGCAAAGCCAAAAAAGAGTCTCTCAACAAAGATCCATAGTTTGTTAAGATTTTTTTTGTTTTAAATAAAGAGAGCTCTATCTATTCTATGAAAAGTTTGTGATTTGAGAATTTTTATGACACATCCTCTTTGTCATCATCATAAACCTTGTGAAACTCTCACTGCTCTACCACCAAGCAGAATCGCCGCTCCAAACCCCTCTTCTACCACCTATCCACCACTTTTTGTTATGCAACGAAATCCTCAGAGTTGCAAAGATATTTGGACGCGTTTCATACGCCCTTTCGAACCCTCTCTAGGAGCAAGAATTGCGCTTGGAGCGCCTATCCCCTTTGGAAGAACAACTTTACCAACGCCTTTTCCAGATCCTCCAATCTTTATCCCAGCACTCTCTCCAAGGCTATTTTCCAACAAGACAAAAAGAGGAACTCTTCCACTCTGCCAACGACTCTTTCCTAGCAGCTCTTGCAGAAGTTTTCATCATCCACATCCTTCCTCTATACGACTTGCGACAACCGAAGAGATCTCTAGGTTAAGCGCTGTGATTTTCTCTTATCCTCCAAAAGACAGTCTATGCTACCTCCCCCCACCTTCGGAGGGAGGTAGACTCACCTTGAATTGTTTCGATCGAAATGATCTTGCAAAATCACCAACCTCTCTTCTCCAATGAGGCCGTTGTAGCTACCCCTTACTTACCAGATCACCGTCGTATATTTCCATCAATAGGAAGTAAAGCTCCTGGTTTTCGTGGCCCAAAAAGCACGTTCGCTCTGCCACCCCCCCACCGCAGCAGGTTTGCTCCGTGGAAATCTATCCTACGGCGCACTGTACAAGGTCTTTCCAACATTGCTACTAGCCCCATAGCCCATCTATGCAGAATTTCCTTACGATGTAATCTCATTTCGCTGGATATAGAATTTCTTTTATCTCTCTCCTGATTTACAAGTAGACATACTTGCTCCTTTATTTGAGTTCTCTTGATAGCATCTCTATTAGAAGCTTCGCAACTGCTAAGAAACTCTCTCCCTACACATTCATCTCCCCTAACCTCTTTTTGCTCTGAACCCCAAGTAGCTTCTTTTACCGATCGATCAACTAAAAGAGCTCTATCCCAAGCTTCGCAAACTTTAAAACACACTCTTCCTATAAGTTCATCTCCCCTAATCTCTTCTTGAGCTAAACCCCAGAGCTCTTCTTTCACCTGTTGCTGAACTAAAAGAGCTCTTTCCTCACACTCGCTTTCCTCTAAAACAGCTCTTCCCCTCGACTCTTCAGTATCAAGGTGTAGTCTTTCTAAGAAAGCTGCTTTTTCCCATAAACCTCTCACTGCTTTTTCCACGTCCTGTATTTCACTTCTCTTACCAATTTCTTCTAATTGGCATGCAAGCTGCGCTCCTAGAAAAGCTCTACCTTGCTCTTCCGCACCTACTACTAAAGCTCTTCGAGCCACTTCGCTTATTTCGCAGAGTTCAGGAGCAGGTTTACCTCGCTCTTGCATCTCTTCCATTTCATAAAACTCTTCTCTTACTCCACGAGGTGACACTACATCCATAATTAATCCTTATATTTCTCTATTTTTATAAATTATATCCAAACAACTTCAAAAACTAATTTTCGAAGTTGTTTGGGTCTATATATTAAACTCTATCAAGAAAATAATCTGTTAATTGACCGCTTGGCCCATAGAACCTAAACGCAACTTCTGCAGCAGCAAGAGAACCTCTCACAACTGGCACAGCACTTTCTACTACCGACGTATCGCTTTCTGCGCCACCTACACGTCTTCGTTTAATAGGCGCACCTGGTGGCAGTGGTGCTGCCATGACAGAACTAAACTCATCTTCTTCTGGCCCTCTTTTTACACCAACCCCTGATGCATCACGCAATACAAGGGGAGCACCATCTGCTCTGGTCGGAGGATTTGGGGCTACAGGTCGACCTGCAAGAGCAGCGGCTGCAAGTTCCGCATCAAGACAGCGTCTTGCACCTGGCATACCAATCCTTAAGACGGCTACACACCTTCGTTTAATAGGCGCACCTGGTGGCTGTCGTAGTTCTACGGGCAGCGCTTCCACGACAGGACTAGGAACATCTTCCGGTCGCACTCTTTTTACACCAGCGGCTAAGCCACGCCCTCTTAGAGGAAGAATGCCAACGGCTACAGGAGGTGTCGGTAGAGGGGTTACAGTCCTTGCAAGGTGTGGAGGTGAGTCTTCAGGTACGGGTTGGGTGGATCCGGAAGAAGAAAAACTAATAGAACTCATAAAAACAATCCTTTACGTTTATAAAAATATTTAATTTTGATAATATAAAATATTAACACAATAAAACTATGATAGCAATTATAAATAGTTATGATGTTAGCGTTAAATAGAAATGTCCTATCGGTGCGTTTTTTAGAAATGTCCTCTTTTGAAGTAGGAGCTGCACCTAGGTAAAGCTGTATCGCTTCACTCATTATAGCAAATATTTATTTGATATG
>JAFEGE010000066.1 GCA_018240105.1 Verrucomicrobiota bacterium
AGCGGCATCGTGCTCTTTAAGCGCATAACGCGTTTAGAGAAGTGTCGCCAAGCGCGCCACTCTCTTTTAAGAGCTTTGCGTAGATAGTTGATATCTTTTTTTAGAGTCTGAGGCGCTGCATGCTCTTCTTTTAAAGAGGCTTTGTATTGGGTTACAAGCTGCTGCATCTCGGAGAGTTTATTGGTAAGGCTCTCTGTAAAGAGGGTAATCTTAGCTTCAAACTCCTCTTTTTTGTGTGTAAAAGAGTGGGTTAATTTCTCAAGAAGAGCTTTTTTATGCTCCTCGATCATGAGGATAGAGATACGAGTCTCATTGGCTCTCTTAAGGCCGTGAGCAAGTCCTACTTTGCTTAAGCCCCAGATAATCCATTTACTTGGGTCAAAGTGGTACCAGCGGATACCGTTACGATAATCGCCTGCAAAGGTGTGGTGGTAATTGTGGTAGCCTTCGCCAAAGGTTAGCATGGAGATAAGGTAGTTATCTACAGCGCTGTGCTCTGTCGAGTAGTTTTGATGGCCCCAGTAGTGGGCAAGAGAGTTAATAAACCAGGTGAAATGGTGTAAGAAAAAGAGGCGGATAAGCCAAGTAAAGAGGAAGGCCCCAAAGTAGTCGCCGCTGATAAAACCAATAAGAAGAGCGACTAAGGCGTTTGTTGCTACCATGAGAATTTCGTAGTACTTGTTTTGAAAGACTAGGAGCTTATTTCTCATAAGATCAGAGACGATACGCTCTTCAATCGGGGGCTGCTTATAAAACATCCAGAAGAGGTGGGCGTACCAAAAGCCTTTTTTTACGCTATAAGGATCTTTATCGGTGTCTACGTGTGCATGGTGAAGTCTATGGTCATGGGCCCAACGAAGCGCGCTTCCTTGTGTAGCCATTGTGCCGAAGAAGAGGTAGATCACTTCAACAACTTTATGGACTTTATAGGTAGAGTGGGAGAAAAGTCTATGGTAGCCGCCGGTAATAGAGAGCCCTGTTGCGTAGAGAAGAAGAAGAGAAGTTAAGAGCATCCCAGCCGATGGGTAGGCGTAGTAGAGATAGAGGGGTAGAAGACCTATAACAAGAAGGTGATAACCGATAATAAATAAACCGGAGGACCAGTTAAATTTTCTTTTTTGTTCCATAATCTAAAATCCTTTTCTAGACATTATACCTTAAAGAACAGCCCCAAGTAAACTCAAAAATTGGTTTTGAATCCTTATAGAGGTTCTTATGCGTTTTAAGAGCGTTTTAAAGAAAGTTTTTGTAATTTATGCTTCTCGTCGAACTTTTTACTAAGAGAGTGGACTGACATCATCCAGGTAATGGTTACCACGATAATAATCGGAAGAAGGATGTGGGTCACAGAGAAGATAGAGCCTGTGCCAAAAAGGTCAATAAGGGCAACCTGGATCCAAGAAGAGCCCGATTTACCGAGGCGAGAGCCCACGATATCGATAGCTGCCTTTCCTTTAACCTTAGCCTCTTCGTCTAGCGGGATATAAGACATCTCTTTTGTCGGATCAAAGAAGGAGTATTTAGCTACTTTGCTTGCGATATTTTGAAAGGCGCCAAAGAGGACAATTAAACCTAAGGAAGAGAGGCCAAAAGTCTGGGCTAAGGGGGTAATAGAGTCTTTATAAAGGACTAGAAGGAAGAAAATAGCCCCTGTGACCCCAACTAGGATAGGAGTAATCTGTGCGCTTGAGCGCCATCCCAGGCGACGGATTATATTAGAGCCTAAGAAAAGAGAGATCAAAAAGGCAAAGAGACCAACAAAAGAGGAGGCTTTGCTTGTGAAAACTTGATAATCAGCTGGATTTGAGTAGGTTAACTTCAGGGAGGCCTTCCAGGTAACTTCGATTAGATTTACAGTAAGGCCGTAGCCGACGACTAAGATGGCTATCCCTAGAAGGTAGCGGGACTTAATAAGGTGCTTAAACCCTTGGCGAAGGGAGAGCTTTTCTTTGGTCTTCTTAGGGGCTTCTTTATACTCGGCAGCATTAAAAAAGTGGCTGTCGTTTAAAATCTTTTTATTTGTCCACCAATAGATGGCTAAAATAGCGAGCCCTGCGAATAAAACAACTGATATTAGCGTTTGGACTGTGTAGACGAAGGGGTAGGCGGCTAACTTCTTTGTAAAATAACAGATAATAGGCCCAATACAGAGAAGGCCAAAGTCGCCAGCTGCGATATAGATGTTATAGGATCGTTTTGCTTCATCGACGCTTGTTACATCGTTAGCAAAGCCCCAAAACATAACTAGAATAACAACACTGCCCCAAAGCTCTGCTGTGATAAAGAAGAGGGACTGGATCCAATTCCGGTAGACAGCGATCCAGTGTTGGTATTTGGTCCCAAATTTAGTGAGCAGCCAATCGGAAGATTCGTGGGGGGAGAGAGCATCGACATTTGGATATAAGATAAAGCCATAGATAAAAATAACCACTAAGAAGGCGCTAAGGACTGTATAGAACAATTTTCTCTTACTCAAGACATTGCTAAGTTTGGAGTAGAGAATAGCCACAAGCATAGCAGCTGGGAGAACGATCCATCCCTTTAAGACGGGGATTACCTCAGCTCCAGAGCCTTTTGCTGTAACTACCATCGTGTCCTTCATACAAGTCAGGATACCGTAGCTAATGGAAACTAAAAATTTTATAAGAATTAAAGGGAAGAGCTTGGGGAGCTCAGAACGATGGAAGGGCCAAAGCCTTCTGCGCCATTTACTAAAGGTATATAGAGAATCTTTTTCTGCCACTTGCATGACAGGTGGTTCCTTTTGCATAAAATTCTCTAGATCATAGCTAAATACGATTTTCTTGCCTAGATCTAAGAACTATTTTAAATGCACGGGAAGGTTTAACGAATTTTTAACCTGACAAATAGTAAAGGAGTATTTTTGTTTGCCAGTATGGAAAAAGCTTGTCGAAGGTATCACGGCAATTGCCAAAACCACCTCCAAATTGGGAAAAATGGCCTCCGGTCTCTAGAGGAAGCCTTTGCCTACTTATACTGACAAGCTTTAACCAGCCTTGATTTCTAAGGTAATAAGCTTTTAGCTCCGACTCTTTTTCACCTCCCACCGAAGGCAAGAGGTGAAGGTCTAAGCCGAACTACGACCGAAAAACTGCTCAAAAGCAGCAAGATTAGCCGCATCTCGACGAGAGCCTGGTGCACAATAAATAGCAAACTCTACATGGACAAAGCGACCTCTAAATTCATCACTATTTAATACCTCATGAAACAGGCGTGCCGTAACCATAGGTGAGCCTTCAAAAGCGCCGCAGCCAAGAGCTCCTAAGACAAGATGAGTATGACCTTCTAGTACAGCCTTTCGTAAGAGTTGGACAATTTTTTCTTTCAAGAGAGCTTTATAGGCCTCATTTGTCTGTAAAGCTTGTTGATCTATATGTCCGTTAAGGGGCAGTCCTAACGCTAGGCGTTCTGAACAACCATCTCGTAAATCGGGAGCAGCAACGGAAACAAAGGCGCAAGGTGCGGACTTTTCTAGAAAAGCAAAGCCTTTAGTAGGATCACGAAGAACTTCCACATGGCGAGAATAGATACCACCATCCTCTGGTATAGGGTACGAGCCCTTTGATTTATGTGCTTCTAGAGAACGGTAAAGAGAAGTTTCACGACACATACACTCTTCTTGAGCTGTACATCCAGCTTTAACGCCGCCACCTGGCACGTGGCTGTGAGCCATATTGAGCGCTAGAGGCTTTACCCCGCCTCTTGCTAGATCTAAAACCGCTTGGGTGGTTGTTTTTTGTGAAACAACAAATCGTGCTGCTCGTCCTGCGCCTCCGTTGGGGCCTAAAGGTTGTAACCCCCGAAAAGATTCTGTCTCTCTTACTGTGAGGTCTCTATCAGGTGTGACTACCACGCTACCTACTCGATAGCCATGATCTACCGCTTGAAGAGTATCCCTAAAAAGAGCCTTTCTATCCTCAGAGGTCTGTCCTTGAAATCTATTACCATCAGGTACTACAAAAAGTCTTGCAGGTGCTTGTGGTCGTCCTACAGCTGCTGCTGGAGGTCCTTGTGGTCGTGTTGCAGGTCCTGCAGGTGGAAGAGGGGCTCTTTGAGCGGGTACGGGTTGTGGGATTGTAAAAGTCATATCGACATAGGATCTAATCGTTGGGAAGAGGATATAAGCAAGGCCAAGGGTAAAAACGGTAGCAAGGACAGCAAGGGCGTTGCGTATGCAAGGCCACCAGCGAGGCGGTTCTTCAGAGCCTCCTAGATCATTTATATGTGGGCCACTTACAGGAACTATTTCTCGGGAGCGGTCTATGGGTAGTGGTGAACTTGACATATAACCTCTTATTACTTTAGTTTTTATGATTTATTATACGTTTATTATCTTTTAATTGCAAATGTTTTAATAGCACATGTAGGCGTTTTTTAGAAATGTCCGCTTTTTGTTATACCTAAGGAATTTCAAAAGTTGGTCGCGGGTGCCCCGATAGCCCTGAATTTATCCCTTACACGGCCTCTCAGCAACTGACCCAAAACAGACTCGGCTGTCATAGTCGATAGCACCGAGAAAAATCCGAAAATCGCCCCTTTAAAATCTTCAAAATGTTCGTAGTACGTGTTGTAAATCACTCTCTCTTTCATCCACTTCCATAGGCGTTCTATCGGATTCAGATTAGGGCTGTAGGGCGGCAAAAAATGCAGGCAGATCTTCGAGGTTTCCAGATACTCTTTAACTGCCTTATTTCGATAGTACGATGCATTGTCGCAAAATACATGAATCTTCCGTTTGCTTGGATACGATTCCTCGATTTTTCGGAAAAAGCGGATTGTGGATTGTGCGTTTAAGGTCTTATCTTCTTGGATCACAATATTATGAGTAACGATATCAATGATCCCTGAAAGATTAAGTCTCTTACGTCCCGTATTTGCTGGGATCTCTTTGCGCACACCTTTTTTAATCCATCCATAGGCCGGTTGCACGTTATGCGTCGGATGAACACCGTCCGTAAAACAGATGGTCTCGTCCACAGGAAGTGTCTGCCGAAGTTGCTCGTATGCAGCCAGCCACTTTTCCTGTTCTTCTTTATTAGCTTTCCCGGGTACCACTGCAGGTTTTTTGTAGGAAAAACAATGTCTTTGCAACCAATTTCTCAGGCCGCGGGCAGTGTAGAAAACTCCGAAAGTTATCTCGACGTAAGCCACGATATCTTTGACGTAAAGGTACGTATGCGTCTGGAGATGAGACTCCAGTTTTTGAGATTGGTCTACAGAAAGTTTTTCTGTAGATCCACCGCTCTCGGGCTTTAACTTTTTGGAAGTTTCATATTCATCAATATGGTTACGCACGGCCTCATCCGAAATTAACAAAACTCTCGCGATCTCTTTGGGGGCCCATCCATCATCATAAAGAAGGACAGCCTTGATGCGATCGCGTATGCGCCCATCACGTTCTCGTCTGTGTTGGAGTTTAAGATGTTCGCGTTCTAAGTCGGATAAAAAATTCACGCCGCAATTATGCGGTCAAGCCGAAATTTTGTGAATCAAAATTTTGAATCACCTTGGGTATATCGCACAAAACAGCTCGTTGCCACAGAAAACTGTAGAGCAGGTCTTATGAAGACCTTTTTTCTCTCAGAACTTGCGAGAGAAAATCCTCACATCTCTTTTGTTATTCCTAAGGAAGGGATTTTTACCTCTATTGAAAGCTTTGCTTTAAGCTCTACTATCCAACATGAAAAAGAGGCGTATCAGTTTTTAAACTTTCTCTACCGTCCTGAGATTATGGCACTACAAACAGAGCACTACTCACTCTTTCCAGCATGCCCAGATGCCTTGCCTTATGCAAAAGATTTACCACCACTTTTCTTCGAAGTGTTAGATGAGATAGAGAGAAGACAAGATTTTCGCTTTTTTAAATATACGATCCCACCGAGCACGATATGCGAGATGTGGGTCCATGCTAAGACATAAAATAAAAAAGGCTTCACTACTTAAGTGAAGCCTTATATAAAAAGATTACGCGTTGATCTCTGCTTTCTTCTTTCTAATGAAAGAGATAACGTCGACAACAGTTTTTAAAGAAGAAGCCTCTTCTTCGTTGATCTCAAGATCAAGCTTTTCTTCAAAAGTCATGATCAGCTCTGTTTGGTCGAGAGAATCTGCATTTAGATCCTCTACAAAGG
>JAFEGE010000067.1 GCA_018240105.1 Verrucomicrobiota bacterium
ACTTTAATAGTTTGCTTGCCATCGCCAACACTCGGGCGAATAAAAAGAATGATACCAATAATGATCGAGCTTGCTATCAAGACAAAAAGCCCTATCAACATGTTTTTGAGCTGGTTAGTTACCATGCGTGCCTAATCCCATCAATATCACCCCCGATCATCTTATTAAAAATTCGAACGGTTGGGTGGTCAAATTTCATAAACTCTTCAGGCGGGGCTACAAGTTTTATCTCGCCTTCTTCAATTAAACCTATACGATCTGCAATACGAAGCGCTGAAACAATATCATGAGAAACAACCACGGTTGTACGTCTTAATTCCCGGTGCTGCGATAGAATTAAATCTGCAATTGTCATAGCTGTTACAGGATCAAGGCCGGTTGTTGGCTCATCATAAAAGACGTATTTCGGCTGGTAAATAAGGGTGCGCGCAATCGAGGCTCGTTTTCTCATACCACCTGAAAGATCGGAAGGATATAAATCTTCTTTCCCCTTTAACCCCACTTTCTCTAAAGCCTCCCGTACTAACTGAGGAATATCTGCTTTGTTAATTTTTTTTCCATTCCTTATTCCATGCTCTTCTAAATAAAAGGCTACATTCTCACCAACCGTCATAGAATCAAAGAGCGCCCCCATCTGAAATATCATCCCAATATCGAGTAACTTCGCGTATAATTTTCGCCCCTTTAGCTGTGCCATATCTACATCATCGATAAGCACTTCCCCACTATCTGGTTTCATAAGCCCCATTAAGTGCTTAAGAATAACACTCTTTCCATAACCAGACTGCCCGAGAAGGACGAAAACCTCTTCATTCTTAATCTCTAAATTTAAGTCCTTAAGAACCTGATTCTCTCCAAAAGACTTATAGACATGCTTTAGTCGTATCATTAATTACCAAACCAGCGCATCACTTCAGCATGCATTACGTTAAGTCCCATAGTCAGAACGAAGTTAATGATCAAAACGGCAACATAACAAGTTACCACGGCTTTTGTAGAAGCGTTACCAACTTCTGCTGCACCACCTTGCGTTACCATACCGTGATAGCAGCAGACTGTTGTGATAAGAGTCCCAAAACAGATAGCTTTAGTAAAGCCAGTCCAAAAATCAAAAGGCTTCACGTAGGTCGGGATCGGATCCCAAAATGTTGTGGGAGAGATGCCAAAAAAATAGACCGAGATGAGGTAACCACCAAATATCCCCATAATAATACTATAGATCGTAAGCAAAGGAAACATCGTGATACCGCTTATGAGGCGCGGCGTTACAAGATAGCCGTAGGGATCAACCCCCATAGAGACCATAGCATCAACTTGCTCTGTTACTTTCATAGTAGCAAGTTCTGCTGTCATGGCAGCGCCTACACGTCCAACAAACATAAAGGCTGTGAGCACGGGACCGAGTTCCGTTAGCATAGCTTTAGCAACCATAAGCCCTGTTACACCAACAAGCCCCTTATCATAAAGCTGATAATAGGATTGAGCCGCCAAGACAAGACCTGTACTAAAACCGGTCAAAGTGACAACACCAATGGATAGAACACCAACAGAATAAAGCTCTTCACGCAAAAGCGCCCATCTAGGAAGCTTTCTAAAAAACCCAGCTATTACCTCGCCTACAAAAACAACATAAGCGCCTATAGTGGATAAAAAATGTAACTCATTTAAAAGCGTTCGCATCCTAAAGCTGATATACTCATTTAGAGTAAATCACGCTATATTAAAAAAGAGGATGGACGAAAATCCCCTTGGAAAAGCTGGAAAGGCCAAGCTTACCTATAGCTTTTTCCACTTTAGTTCTATCGACTTCTATTTCGCCGCTCACAACAGAAAGCATGCTCACTAAACGGCTTAACAAGTGCCGATCGACTACTCTTTCTCGCGTTAGGAGGGCTGGGATAAAGACGAGAACATTTAAAAAATCTTTCTCTTCTTCTCTCCAGTTAGGATCAGCTCCAAGTAACTTTAAAAAAGCATAAAAACCAAAACTTGCTGTTGACGCAAGATCTACCCCATCTTTACCGCAAAAGGCAAGGACCGTTGCTTTTGTTTCTATAAGAAGTTTTACAAGAATCCATTGGTAGACAATTTCGATAAAGTCGAGCCGGTTTTTTCTCGAGAGCTCCTCTTTTTTTCCAAAAAAAAGCGTATGGGTCAGCTCTATAGCTTTTTGGATAAAACTATAAAACTCCTCTTGGCGATCGAGATGCGGAAAAGAAAAGCCACACCCCTCACTGCTTGTTATTTGCTCAAAGAGCATTTTCTTAAAATCTTCTGCATGAGTTGCTTTTAAATAATCCTCACTCTGTAGGTAAAAATCGGTGCTCTTAGGTAAAGTTACGACGTCTAAAGACTCTTTTACTTCAGCTTTGTTCTGAAGCTCCTCTATCTCTTTCGTGCGAGCATACTCTTTCCATGAGGTCCGATCTTGGTAGTTCACTAAAAGAATCTTCTCCCCATGCCGGCTTGCATGGCGAAGAGCTCCTTTAAACTCTGGAATTATTTTGGCTTCTTGGATTTGCCTTTGGAGAGTTGGACAGCCCATGCGCGTGACTAAAACTCGTCGGCTGTTTAGCTCAATTTGAAAAAGAGCTTCGGGTCTATCCTGCTGCATAAAGGGGTCAAAAGATCTCTCTTTTTGCTCATGCATGACATCCAGGATTTTAAAGAGAGGTCCGCTTGGAAACTTCATAAGCTCGGCATGAAGCTCTTCATGCTCATCTAAAATATTATTCCATAGAAAAAGTGAAGAGGTTTTACTCTTATTTTCTAAAGAGGACTCTTTCTGGATAATTCTAGTGAAATAGGAAAGGGAATCTTTTTTATCTAAAGCGTTTGTGAATAAAAAGAAAGCAAGTTTATGTAAAATTTCTATCGTGCGATTATAGAAGGGTTCTCCATCTTTCTCGCCACTATCGATTATTTTTTGATAATCGACATGAGAGAGCGCCTCTCTTAAGTAGAATTGAAAATCATTGAAATAGGCCAAAGAGCTCTTGGCTGTCGTTTTGGAGAGAAGATTTCTAGAGGAAGAGGCCAAAAAAAGCGCCATCATAGCGCAGTAAAAAAGACGAATAAACTCATCATTTCGAAACTTACCAGCTTCCCGAAACCACTGATTCAAATCAGCTTTTAGCTCCTCTTTAAAATGGAGAGCGCTTGTATGAGTCTCTTTATCCTGGATAGTTTTAATTTTAAGAAGCGGATCATCACCCATCTCATTTTCAATCAATTGGTCAAAATTGGCTACAAGACGTATGTGGCGAATGAGATTTCTGTTATAAAACTTTGTACCATCTTCTTTTGTGATAAAGAAAAGCTCATAATCGCGATCGCGCATAATGCTCTCTAAATCCTTTAACCCTCTTTTTTCTATCTCTGCAGCATCCTCTTCGCGCTTAAGTTCTTCTTGCCAATCCTCTTCGAGTTTCATGCTATCTTCGAATTTTTTCAGGATCTTTTTCTCATAAAAGTCCATGAGATCAGCGTATTCTTTAGAGTGGGTAATGGTCTCTTTACCTTTAAAATAAAGCCCTGTGGCTTCTATTTTTGCAGCAGCTTCCTGCGCAAGGGTAATAATAGATCTCACCCCTTTTTGTACTTGGATGTCTTTTAGTTTATGCCCTTCACTGCTATAGATATGCTGTAAATACTTATGGATTGTCTTGAAAGTCCCTTTTACAGATTGTAGAGTCTTTGTCTCATCTTTTAGGTCTAGCCAGCGGTTAAGACGTTTACCGCCATCCCCCTCCTTCTTCTCAACCTTAAGCTCTTCGATATCAAGCTCTGCCATGCTAGATAGATTATCAACGGCTTCTAAGATGCTTGGGTCTTCTGTGGTGGATTTTTTCATAGTAATCTCCTTCTATCAAGGGGCTCCGAGCTCAAGACTTATTATAATTAGCTTTTACTGCAATTATTAATTCATAATTTCTTAAACGCTTTTATTTTAGTTTATTATGATTAAATAATGTATAAATTTTTAATATACACTATCAACTGAATGACAAGTAACTGATTAATAGCATGTTGCGTAAAGTCTTTATTTTTAGGGTGCAAAAAATAAAAAAATGTCTTTACGCCAAGAAAAAGAGCGTTTTATGATTTACAATTTTTTTCACAAACGTTAGCATTTCCTTTATGTTTATAAGACCTCTTGCAAAACGCCATTTAGCTGACAAAATCCCCTCAAAAATAGCTCACTTTTCCAAGCAAAGCGAGTTTTGCAAAAGATCTCTACAGAAAAAAAGATCCATCTTCATTTCTATAGCGCTCATGCTATGCAGTTGTACAACGATAAAGAAACACGACACATCCCTTATGAAAAAAGAAGAAGCAACGCTCCATATAGCGCTCCCAGCAGATCCAGGTTCCTTAGATCCACGCAAAAATTCTGATTTTATTTCGCCATCAATCCATTTTATGGTATTTGAAGGGCTAGTTCGTATGAGTCCAAATGCTAGTTATGAGCTTGCGCTCGCAGAAAAGATCGATATTTCTGAAGATGGCCTCGTTTATACATTCCACTTACGCCCCTCTTATTGGTCTGATGGTTCTTTAGTGACAGCATTTGATTTTGCCTATGCGTGGAAGACAATGTTAGAACCTACATTTCCATGTCCTAATGCTTATCTCTTGTATCCGATTAAAAATGCCTTTGCTGTAAAGACAGGCAAGCTTGCCCAAGAGGATCTTGGGATAGAAGCTCTAGATGAAAAAACCTTTCAAGTTACGCTCCACGCCCGCACACCCTATTTTCTAAACATTATCTCTTATTGCCTCTTCTCTCCTGTGCCTCATAAAATCGTAGAAAAAGATCCTAAATGGGCTGATACAGCAGGACCTCACTTTGTCACCAATGGCCCTTTCCTATTGGAAGAGTGGCGCCTTGGCGATAAACTTGTCCTCAAAAAAAACCCAACCTACTGGGATCGAGATACAGTAGGCTTAAGTGGTGTAGAGGCTTATATAATTAGAGATGAAAATACAGGTCTTAAACTCTTTGAAAAGGGTGAATTAGACTACTACGGCGGCTTTTTAAACCCTATCCCAAGAGATTCCGCAGCCCTTCTTAAAACCACGCATCTTCTCCATACCCAAAAGGTTGGCGCTACAACTTTTATTACTTTCAATCTTGCACGCTTTCCTTTCACCAATAAAAACATACGGAAAGCTTTTGCCTACGCTATCAATCGACGAGAAATTATAGAAAACGTAACACAACTAGAAGAAGAGGTCGCAACAAACTATGTTGCCTCTACTTTAAAAAATGGTAAGCAGCGCGATTTATATCCTGATGGAGCTTATGACCTCGCAAGAGAGCATTTACGGCAAGGTCTAGAAGAGCTTGGCTGTGATAAATCTGCTTTGAATGGTCTTACTTTCACCTACACAGGGAATGCTCTGCAAAAGAAAGTGGCTGAAGCTGTCCAAGCACAATGGAAAGAGGTCTTTGATCTTGATATCAAAATGGACGAAGGCGATTTAAAGGTCCAACTTGATAAGTTTTACCAGAGAGACTACCAATTCGGCCAAATATTTTTAGTTGTCCAATTTAATGATCAAATGGATGTTTTCCAGAGATTCAAAGAGCCTATAAACCCTAAAAATTATCCAGGCTGGTCTAACCCTCTTTACGGAGAACTTTTAGAAAAATCTTGTAAAACCTCTTCTGAAGCGGAAAGATTTCTTCTTTTAGAAGAAGCCGAAGAGCTCTTGGCTACAGAAATGCCCCTTTCTTGTGTCTTTCACTGGAACGGCGTATTTATGCAGCAGCCGTATCTGAAAGACTCCTATATGTCTCCTATCGGATCTGTTCATTGGAATAGAGCCTATTTGGATAAAAAATATGAAAAAAAACCGCTTGCTACAGCTGAAAAATAAACTATCTTCAGCATCTTTAAAAAAAACTCTCTCTCGGCTCGATCCGTTTGGCCTACATTATGGAGTTTTTTTTCTAGCGCTTCTTTTTTCTTTCGGCTCTTCTTGCCAAGTCAAGCGCAATCAAAAGCGCTCTGACCTTGCAGAGCTTCATTTAAACATCCCCTATGATCCCTACACGCTAGATCCTCGAAAAGGGGGCGATCTCACCTCTTCTACTATGCAGTTTCTTCTCTTTGAAGGGCTAACGCGTATGACACCCTATTCAACAGTCTCCTTAGGTATGGCGGAGAAGATTGATATCTCTGAAGATAAAAAGACCTACACCTTTTATTTAAGAAAAGCCTACTGGTCTAATGGTGTGCCAGTAACAGCTTTTGACTTTGCTCAGACATGGAAAGACATGCTAAACCCAAATTTTTCTTGTCCAAATGCTCACCTTCTTTATCCTATCAAAAATGCAGAAGCCGCAAAGCGGGGTTTAGTTTTAGAAAGGCAAATAGGCATTAGAGCTTTAGATTACCAAACTTTGGAAGTCTATTTAGAGGAGCCGACCCCCTTTTTCTTGGAGATGCTCTCTTTTTGCGTCTACTTCCCGATCTACCAAAACGTTGCCACAAGAATCGCGAAATGGGCAGAATGTACGGGACAAGATTTTATCTGCAACGGCCCTTATCGTCTTGTCGAGTGGCGTCGTAACAATGAAATAATCCTAGAAAAAAACCCTTATTACTGGGATAAAGAACATGTGGAACTCGACCGTATTTCTATTTCCATTATGGATAATGAAGCGACAGCCTTGCAAATGTTCGAGAGAGATGAACTTGACGTGTTAGGTCTTCCTTTTACGGGTATCCCATCTGATGCTGTCCCTAGTCTTCGCGATAAGGGGCTTATTAAAACTACCTCTTTACCAGCCTCTACAATTTGCTGTTTTAATATGCACGCCTTTCCTTTTACCAATGTCAATATAAGGAAAGCCTTCGCTTACGCTATCAATCGACAAGAGCTTGTAGAGAATATTACGCACATGAATGAAGAGATCGGGCCTAGCTTCATTCCAAAATCCTTAAATGGGTATGATCTGCCCCCTTTCTTCAAAGATGGCGATGTCGAGACAGCTCGTATTTTTCTGCGTAAAGGGTTAAGAGAGCTAAATCTTAAAGAAGAGGATCTAGATAATGCTATAACCCTACTACACGCCTCTTCAGGAGTCTATCCAAAGATTGCGGAGGCTCTACAAAATCAATGGCAAAAAGCTCTCGGCATTCGTGTCAAACTTGCACGCCACGACTATCGCGTTTTTATCGATAAATTAACGAAACGCAACTACCAGATGGCTGAATGCGCTTGGATCGCCCAGTATGGAGATCCTATGAATTTTTTTGAGAGACTTAAAATTAAAAGCCACAATAAAAATTACCCAGCTTATGAAAATCCACAGTATGTGGAGCTACTTGAAAAATCTAGCCAATATATCGATAGCCAAAAACGGTTTACTATTTTACAAGAAGCAGAGAGACTTATTGCCGATGAAATGCCTTTGACAACGCTCTACCATTGGCGGACTCCCTATTTACAAAAACCCCATGTAGAAAATCTTGTATTTTCAAATTCAGGAAGATTTCTTCTACAACAAATCCATCTACAAAAGATGGGAGCCAAAGAGGTAAGAGATGAGTAGTATCAGTTATGAAACACCAGCCCCGCTTCCTTATAACGATGGTTTATTTAAAGATAAAAAAAACCAAGACCTCTACTGGCAAGCTCTTATTTTTATGGGTAAAAACAAAAAAATAGAGGCAGAGGATCTAGTAGCCTTAATTAAGACGGGTAAGCCCATAACGCTTTTAGCCCCATGGAAATCGTCTCACCCAGAGACTCTCTCAGATTTTTACGACAAACTCTTTATTGATAGCGTCTCCAAAAAACCAGAGACTTTGACATATCTCGGCCTTTTTGACGCAATCGGCATCCGTGAGCACAATGGTTATCTTGATAGCTACGCCTTAGAGACCTTTAGAGCTGCTTTTGAAAAAACTAAGACTAATTTAGAAACACTACAGAGTTATAAAGCATCTTTAGACGATTTCTCTTTTCTAACCTTCTCTTGGAGTCTACAGCATCAAGTGGAAGAGGGGCCCTTTCTTTTTCACGCCTATCCTGTAACACAGCTTTTTGGCGTCTTTCAAGAGCTCTCTACGCTCTTTACCGTACTTCACAGACTAGAGGTTCCTGAAGATACCGACAATTACATA
>JAFEGE010000068.1 GCA_018240105.1 Verrucomicrobiota bacterium
AAACTGATTCCAACTTACGTCTACTATACTTTTTGCAAAAGGAGATCCTTCTATCATGTTTTTGATATTCAGATCTTCTACGCAAATATACTGATATTGATTAATGATTTTTCTAGATTGCTTGTGGCAAAAATCCTTTCTTTGATTTTTGATGCGCTCATGGATTTTAGCGACCGACTTGCCGACTTTGCGACGCTCCTTAGTCCCTTTTTCTAGTTTACTTAGTTTATGCTGCGCTTTAGCAAGGGCTTTTTCTCCCTTTTTGAAAAACCTAGGGTTTTCAATCTTATCGCCGCTTGAAAAAGTAGCAAATGATTCAATCCCAACATCGATGGCAATCGCCTCTGTTTTTGGCTCTAATGAAGCAACCTTCACCTCACACGAAAAGGTAATATCCCAGGCGCCTGAGGCAGTTTTTTTAATCGTGCAAGTTTTGATCTCTCCCTCAATCTTGCGATGCATCTTCACGCGAATGCGACCTATTTTAGAGAGGGATACCTCCTTACCAAGCAAAGTAAAGCCGCTCTGGGGATAGCAAAAGCTATCGTAACGATGCATTCCGCGAAATCTTGGAAAGCCCCCTTTTTCTTTGGCTTTGCATCTACGAAAAAAGGCTTGAAAGGACTTATCCAAACGATCGACGATATTTTGTAGTACTTGAGAATGGACTCTTTTTAAAGCGGGTCTCTCTTCTTTAAGCAGCGGTAAAAACATGAGTTGTTCATACTTTGAGAGCGAGGTATCTAGTTCTTCGTAGGAGATTTTTCTTTGCCAAAGGAGTTCATTATAGAGCCATCGACATTCATCCAATTGCGCTTGTAGTAGTTTAGCTTGGGCTTTTGTGGGATAGAGCCTAAATTGGAATGCCTTTCTAGTAACCATCCATCTATGTTAAAATTTGATTTATGAATTTGTCAAACGATTTAAGGAGAGGAAGAAATTGTGTTTTTCTGATGCATGTGCATTCTTTGTGGGGCGATAGTCTTTGGTCTCCAAGCTACTTTGCTGGAGCGTGCGACGGAGCTTCTTTAGAGATCATTCGGCAGTATATTGAACAGCAAAACTCTCCGGCAATCTAATAGGCGCGATTCATCTCAGCCCTGAAGGACTGAGTTTTCTCTTTGTCCTTCTGATAAAATGGCATATCCGGTTCTATATAAACTGGAAGATAAACAGAATTAGTCATAATTATATAAAAGTTTAATAATAATTATACCAATTAAAATAATAAATGTAAATGCAATTGGAATTAAAAAAATATAGTTTGTTTTATAAAAAAATTCTGATAGTATAATTCGATATGAAAAAGCAAATTAAAATAATGTTTATGTGTCTTGGTAATATCATCCGATCGCCTCTTTTACACTATCTTTTAGAGAAGCGGTTAGAAGAGGAGGGGCTACAAGGCAAAATTGTAGTCGATAGCTGTGCTTTGACTTCCTTTCATGTGGGAGAAGATATCGATCCAAGGATGCGCCATCTAGCGGAAAGAGAGGGGCGTCCTCTGCCAAAGCATAGAGCTAAGCTCTTCAAGCCAGAGATGCTAAAAGAGTGTGATTACCTCTTTGTTGTAACAAAAGAGATTTTAGAGGCTCTCCAAGAGAGTGTGCCTAAAGAAGAGGCTAAAAAAATTCTGCTAGCCACCCATTTTAGCCCTGATCATTTCGATCAAGATATTGGAGATCCCTATTATAGGGGTGGCGATTACTTTTTGAAGATCTTCCGTATGGTAGATGCGGTCGTTGATGATTTAGTCATAGAGTTAAAAAAAGAATAGCCTAAAGCTATGCTCAATTCACTTGAGCATAAAAAGCCTATTTACGTACACTTTTCCCTTATGAAACTACTCTTAGCAAAGCCTAGAGGTTTTTGTGCTGGGGTTGAGAGGGCTATCCAGACCGTAGAGAAAGCCTTAGAGCTTTTTGGAGCCCCTCTTTATGTAAAGCACCAGATTGTCCATAATCGCCATGTTGTGAAGCGGTTGGAGGATCTAGGGGCTATCTTTATCGAAGATCTAGCTGAGGTGCCGATAGGGGCCAGGGTTGTTTACTCTGCCCACGGCATAGCGCCGGAGGTTCGTAAAGAGGCAGAAAAGCGTTCTTTGATCGAGATCGATGCCACTTGTGGCCTTGTAACGCGCGTACACTCGGCCGCTAAGCGGTACGCAGCAAAAGGCTACCATATCTTACTTATCGGCCATCGTAACCACGTCGAGGTTATAGGAACAGCTGGGGAAGCTCCTGATGTCACAACCATTATTGAAACTGTCGCCGATGTCCATAAGCTCTCTTTTACAAAAGAGGATAAACTCTTCTACCTTACCCAAACTACTTTAAGTTTAGATGATGTCCAAGAGATTGCAGAGGCTCTCCTCCTTCGCTACCCTCAGGTAGAGACTCTACCAACCTCCTCTATCTGTTACGCCACCACAAATCGCCAGATGGCTCTTAAAGAGATCTCTATCGAAGCTGATCTGATTCTCGTTATTGGAGACCCTTTAAGTTCGAACTCTAACCGTCTACGTGAGGTAGGCGAGCGTCTTGGTACGCCATCTTATCTGATTAATTCTGCAGAAGAAATACACCCTTCTTGGCTTGAAAACGTTCACGCTATCGGCTTAACAGCCGGAGCCTCTACTCCAGAAGATGTTGTGCAATCTTGTATCGCAGCCCTTCACCGCTATGGTGTCCAAGAGACGCAGGAGATAACCTACACAGAAGAAGAGGTTGTCTTCCAACTCCCAAAATTCTCTATGTGATTTAAAAGCCAAAGGCTTATCCGAGAGATTTTCTGTAACGCTCTAGAGACAATAGAGCTTGCAGGTTCTCTATAACTATAAGCAAAAGGTATTTCTGTATAGCCTATGGCGCCAATATGCTTTACAAGGTTAAACTCTACAAAGGGAGCGCCTTCTTTGCTTTGTAATAAGATCCTATCGGGTGGTACACAAAAGCGTCTTACCACTCCTAAAAAAGTTCCTTCCCCTGTGACATAGGGGGTCCAGTCGTAAAAATTGTAGAGCTCTCTTAGAACGGCTCGTGCTATCTTGATATCGCGCTCTTCTCGAAGAGTAGAGCCGTGGCGTAAGATTCTTTTGGCAAGAGTCCGGAGAGGAATTTCAGAGGTATAAGAAGATACTCTAAGAACTCTTCTTCCAAGATTTGGTGAGCGTATTATGGTTAATCTTTTTATGTCTGCTAAGGTTATCTGGAGATCTTCTAAAGCTTTCTGGGGAAGTAAAGGCCCCTCTTGTGTAGTCACCTCTAGAAAAGGTAGCCACGGGCTTAAAGAGGTTTGGCTACTGAGCGGAATACAACTATCCATACAAAAAATCTCCAGGTCATTTTAGAAAAGTAGAGAGAGATTTTAGCAGCAAAAAGATTAAACAAAACCTTTTTTAAGGTCTTGCAAAGGAATGACAATTTGTTGCGTACAAGATAGTGCTATTGTATCCCTTGGGTACTCTGTATAATCTCTTACATGAGAGATATGTGTAGATGGTGGAGGAAGAGGACCACTTCGCGTTGGTAGAGAAAGAGTTGTCGGAGTTAACGGTACAGCTCGGCCTAGGAGTTCGCTTTTGCGCGCGGCTTTTTGTGCGGGAGAGTTTTTCTCAATCCACTCTCTTAAAACAGATCTGCGAGCTGGCGGTAAAGCTTCTGGAGAAGGATCATCACCATCTATCTTGTGAACTGTGTGGGAGCCAAGTTTGCCGGTCGCTCGAGAAGGGAAAGGTTCTTCTGCAGGAAGTAGTGTTAAGGTTGGTGGAGTTCTAGGTATTGTTGCCATAGTCGGATTCCTTTTATCATAAAGTGTAAAATAGGATAGAAAAAAGGTCTAACTTTTACAAGTTAGACCTTATCTCAAAAGAGCTTTTGTTCTAATAGAGCTGGTTTAAACCTTTACAGCGGCTCTTCTATCCACCCAGCGCTCTAAAACAAGACCAGCCAGTTGTGGTCCTGCTAATGGGATAAAGGCAACCACAGCAACAAACATACCCTTCGCTGCACGAATAGCCTTCTCGCCATACTTATGCTCTACCTCTTTGCTGATATCTTTCACAAAGAGGTTTCTAAGTCCCTGGAAGATGGCCAATGCCACATAGCCAACTGTCTGAGCCGTTCTTACCGGCAGCATCACAACCGCAACCAAAGAGCCGACTACCGGTGTTGTCACAGCTTTATCAAACCCTCGCCGTTCGACTTGTGGGGCAACTGGTGGAAGAGGCTGTGAGGCGGAAGTCGTTGCTGCTGCAACACGCGGTGTGGCTGGTAGTGCAGAAGCAGGCGTTAGTGGCGCTGGATTTGCGGCTGCAGGAGTTGATGCAGAAGGAGGAGGTG
>JAFEGE010000069.1 GCA_018240105.1 Verrucomicrobiota bacterium
ATGGAGGAGGAGTTGCCGTGCGAGGCGGGCTGCCTTCTCTGGATACAGAAGGAGATGCTGCTGAGACTAAAGTTGGAGCTCCAGGAGGTGGTGCGGATGGTGATGAAGGTGTAGCTAGAGGAGCTGATGGAGGAGGAGTTGCCGTGCGAGGCGGGCTGCCTTCTCTGGATACAGGAGAGGTTGGTGCTGTAGGAGATGGTGGTGGTGAAGCTGCAGTTGGAGCTGCATGGGTTAATGCAGGAGGAGGTGTAGATGGTGATGAAGCTGTAGCTGGATGAGTTGGTGGAGAAGCAGGAGGTAGTAATGGTAAAGCTAAGGATGCGAGAGTTGGTGCAGAAGGAGGAGGAGGAGATGGTGGTGAAGCTGCGGCTGCAGGAGGCGCTATTGTGACTATTCTTAGTTCACTTAGACTTAGATCTACATCACCGAATAATACAAGGAATTCTCTCCAAGCGGTTTTCGAAGTCTCATCTCCTTTTTCTTTCTCTAGGTGGGCCCAAATTTTAGCTACGCTTCCTACAGCTTGATGATCATAAGACGCGGATTTTTGAGCCATTTGCTTGAAAAATTTATAAATCTCCTTATCGGCATTAATATACTTCAGATGGCAGGGGTTTCCAGCCGCGTTTAATGCAGTAGCAGTATCATCACAAATCACTGATAAGGCTTCTATGCGGCTTTGATCTTTATTAGCATCAAAAGCCCTTTCTGCTGCTAATGATGCTTCGGCTAAAGCTTGAAGGGGTCCTTCAGTTATTGCTAATGTTTCAAGCTGGTTGAATAAAGTTCTTTTTTGTATATATAAATCTCTAACCGTTTCGGCATCTTTTTTTGAGATGTCTACGAAAAATTGCCTATTGATAGGAATAGGTTTTTCAGAATCTTGTGCAACAAGAAACGCTTCCAAATCAGCTGGTAAACCAGTCGGAGCTCTAGGAGTAGCAGTTGCGGTTAGATCTACCACTCTTGTTCCATCTAGAGGTGGGATATTTCCCATAGATGCGCCTAAAGAATCATCTCCAGCTGCTGGTGTTCCTGCTCCCACTGGTGGTACAAAACTTGCGCTTACTGGTAAACCTGCTGCTGCTGCCATAAAAAAGACTCCTGTAAAGATGATAGTTTAAAAAAAGTTAAGTCAAACATTTATGACTGGCAGTTTAGCTTTAAAAACGTTTTATTGCTAGTTTTAAGTTAAGAAAAAAACAAGATTTTATATTAGACAAGTAAAGATTTTTATATGTTATAAATAAAATGGTTTTAAAAAATAAAATAAGTAGGCCTGCGATTATACCGAGAGTAAGACAAGAATCGGGATAGGGCAAGAAGATGCCGCGAATTTGCAGTATTAATGCTAAAGATTGGTATTAAATTTAAAAGGCGAGAGCTACCGACGAAGCCAAAACAGATTCTTGCATTATAAGTGGTATAAGTGACTCACTACAGGGACTCTAGAAAGTCTAAGGTTGTAGGGCGCCTATCCTATAGCCGCTGCCAGCCGAATCTATCTTTTATAGAACGGGGCTGGCAGCGTCATGAACTTTTACGATAGCAATCCTCTTATAGAGGGTTTTTTGAGCAAAACCCTCTATATAGCTTATCTCGTTTTAGCGAGAAAGAGGCGCTTTCGGCTGCACCCAACGGTTAAGAAGAGCGCGGGCTAAAATGGGACCTAGCACTGGTATAATAGAAATGGCAGCCACTGCAACACCCTTTGCACTTTGACGGGCTCTTTCTCCATAAGAATGATCAACTCGTTTTGCGACATCGCGCGTTAGGCCATTTTTGATA
This sequence comes from Verrucomicrobiota bacterium, assembly GCA_018240105.1. Lineage (GTDB taxonomy): Bacteria > Chlamydiota > Chlamydiia > Chlamydiales > 2-12-FULL-49-11 > JAFEGE01. The sequence goes on from JAFEGE010000069.1 coordinate 1,789, forward strand.
CCGTAAAACAGAGTCGCAATAGTAAAGCCAAATGTCTCTAACACTCTTATAGGGAACATGACAGCTCCTACCACAGAGCCAACTATAGGCACAGTTACGCCTCTATTAAGGCCAGTCAGAGTAACTTGTGTGCTTGGTGTTATAACAACAGGAGAAGAGGCTGTTCCTGCAGTAGGCGCCGCTGGTAGGGGACTAGGAAGAGGTGTTGGCGGTACTACGGGAGGATTTGTTTCTCCAGAAAGAGGTGCTGTCAAGCTTAAAGGGTTACCGGATGCTGGTGTGGCTCTCCTAGCGACATCTGTACTTCTTTCAGGTGCTGAGCTATCGGAAGAGGGTGGAGATGCTTGAGGAGTCTCTTCTCTTGTTGATAATGCATGAGGTGGAGAATATTCGGTTCCATCAGAACTCTGTGGTAGAGGTGATAGCGCTGAAAGAGCTATATCACCTGGAGTTGTGAATAGTTCAGTAAGACCTTCTAGTTGTAACCCTTCAGTTGAGGAAAAATCCGCTAGCGCTGGAGAGGGAGAGGAAGCAGGAGGTTGTCTAGTTAAAGCCGCTGCAGACGTTGTTCTAATTTGAGTTGTTGCCAATGCCCAAAGTCTGCCTAAAAAGGCTTGACCGGTGGTTCCAGCAGATCTACATGAACCTCCTACAGATTGGAGTAAAGAAGTAGAAACAGCAGCAGCCCGCCCTGGTAAAGCTCTGAGACCATCTGAGACTTGCGTCCAATGAACAGCTAAAGCTGTGCGTCCTATCTTTGCTACAGCTGCTACTCTTCCTATTAGAGGTAACCTTTGCACATCGCCCAATCCTGTAGAAGGTAATTCATCTCCAGGACCTACAGAAAGTCCGGCGGAAACTAATCGGGGAGGATTTGTCAATGCTGGATGTGATGGATGGACTTCATCAGGAAGGCTTTCAGCGGCTGGTTCAGATAAAGCGTCTGCAGTTGCTTGTCCGATTAGAACTGGAGCGAGTGCTAGAGCTCGTGGCGCAATTGCAGGGGAAATCTCTCGAGTGGGTTGTCCAGATAAAACTCGTACAACTATAGGTCTAAGTACAGTTTGTAATCCTATAGCACATCTGGTTCTCAAAGCTTCGGGAGCGCCTCTAGTAAATCTCAATAGATCTGTTACTTGTTCGAGTCTCGGAGCAAAAGAAGCTATTACTCTAGTGTGTGAGGTTCTTAAAACGTCTGAGGCTTGGGCCCAACGAAGAGCTAAGGCTGTACGTGCTCCATGGGCTGCGGTTGTTGCTCGATCTATTGCAGGTGCGACACCTAAGCTTTGAAAATGGTCTCCCACAAATCCAAAAAATATACCTGTAAGCTGAGCTCTCCAAGAGATGCGACGTCCTACAAGAGCAGTAGATGGTTGCAAGGTTTCGGTCTGATGAGAAACTGCTGTAGATGGTGGTGCGTCTCCAGATACAGTTGATACAGGACTGCCTGCAGGAGATTCATCGGTGCGAGGAGCTTCTGGTTTTGGAGAGTAAAGCAGTACGTGTTGTTGTATACTTTGTGGGATACCAGCTATAGGCTTAAGAAACCATTGACCGTGTGCTCTAAAAGCTCTTTGAGCAAAAGCTGTTGTCGATACAGCGCTAGCTTGCACAGGTGCTGTAAAACCTGTCGCTCCACCCAAATGTAGTCGTTCTCCTCCACGCAAAAATGCGTCCATGCTCACACAACCCATAATACTTCTCCTTAAATAATTTTTATGCGCATAAATTATATGTCTGCAAAATGATTAAGAACAACGTAAATATGTTGGTTTTTATTATAAAAAATATTCTTATGAGAATCTATTTTAGCGCTTCTTCGGGAGTGCCCAAGAGAGAGGCTAAAGAGGCGAGGAGCTGTTGTGTATAGGGATGTTGTGGTGAAGTGTAGAGCGCATCGCTATCGGCTATTTCGACTATTTGGCCTTGCGATAGAACAGCGATGCTGTCTGAGAGATATTTTACTAGAGAGAGATCGTGCGAGATAAGGAGGTAGGTGAGAGAGAGCTCTTTTTGGAGGTCGCGAAGGAGGTTGATGATTTGTGCTTGGATGGAGACGTCAAGAGCAGCGACCGGTTCATCGAGGATGAGGAAGGTGGGCTTTAAGATGAGAGCGCGTGCGATAGCAACTCTTTGCCGTTCGCCTCCGCTAAGTTCGTGGGGATAGCGTTTGGCTTTATCGGGGGAGAGGCCAACTTTCTCTAGAAGAGAGAAGAGCGCTTCTTGGCGCGCTTTTTTATTGCCACGACCGAAGATGATGAGCGGTTCTTCAAGGGTTGTTTCAACGGTGTGGCGGGGATTTAAAGAGGCGTAAGGATTTTGAAAGACCATTTGCACCTCTGCCCGCATCTTTTGCTTTTCTTTCTTTGAGAGCTTCTCTAAGGAGATGCCTTGGAAGAAAATTTTGCCGGAGGTAGGTCTTAGAAGGTGGATGAGAAGCTTGGCAAGGGTTGTTTTGCCAGAGCCGCTCTCGCCCACAAGGCCAAAGGTTGTTCCCTCTTCGATAGAAAAGGAAATATCTTGGAGAATGGGCGTTTTACCACGCCAAAAGGAGAGATTTTCTATTTTTACAAGGGGTCGTGGAGCCAACAGGAGACCTTTTGTTCAGAAGATAATATAGTAAGAGGGGGCCGCTCTTCTTGGCAGAGACCGGTTGCTTCGGGGCAGCGTGTGTGAAAAGGACAGCCCTTTGTCTTTTGCCAGGCAAGAAGAGGAGAGCCTGAGAGAAGCGGTAGAGCTCTATTTTTATTTAAAGCAAGGGTTGGTATTGAAGCGATGAGTCTTTGCGTGTAAGGATGACGTGGATGTGTAAAGAGAGAAGTAGTTTGCCCTTGCTCCATAAGCTCGCCTGCATACATGACAAGAATTTCAGAGGAGAAGGAGGAGGCGAGACGAAGGTCATGGGTGATAAAGATGATGCTCATATAGAAGGTTTTTTGTAGATCGCGAAGGAGGTCTAGGATTTGGGCCTGTGTTGTCACATCAAGGGCGGTTGTGGGCTCATCGGCGATTAAAATACGGGGTGATGGCGCTAGAGCCATCGCAATCATAACCCGCTGTTGTAAGCCCCCAGAGAGTTGATGGGGGTATTCATCGTAACGTCTTTTGGGCTCTTTTATGCCGACAAGTTCTAAGAGCTCATAGACTTTATCTTGGGCTTTTTTTTTGCTTGTTTGTTTGTGATGCTTGGTATAACTCTCTAAAATTTGCCTACCTACCTTCATAGTAGGATTTAAAGAGGTTCCTGGATCTTGGAAGATAATCCCTATCTCTTTGCCGCGGATTTTTTGCCATTC
>JAFEGE010000006.1 GCA_018240105.1 Verrucomicrobiota bacterium
AATTTTTGAAGTTACTTGGGTATAGTTTTACTTTAAAAAATACCGCCTCTTCGGATACACATCTAGCCATATGAGGCCTTTACTCTTTTTACCACTTCTCTTAGCTTCGCCCCTTGCAGCAAAAGAGCCCCTGCCTAGACCTAAAAACGATTATCAGCCGCCGCAGCAAGAAGAGTCCTTTGTGGTGGTAGATGCAAGCGGGCCTTGGCTTACAGGTCCTTTGCTATCCCCTTCTGCAAATACGTTGGCCAAAGGCCATATCAATGTAGAGCCGTATCTATACAATAACAACAACATCGGACTATACGATAACAAATGGCACCGCCATAGTGTCTCTCCGACTTACCATAGCGTCAATGTCCTTGTCTTTTTTCAGGTGGGATTATCATCAAGAGTCGATATGAGCATCTTTCCACAAGGGCTCTATAATTGGGTGGGAGATGAGGTAGAGAGCTTTCGCTTTGGCGATCTCGGGATGTCTTTGGGATGGCAGCTTATACCAGAGAAACCACATAGCCCTGGACTTAAGTTCTCTTTAATACAGATCTTCCCGACAGGAAACTACCAGTTTTTAGATCCTGCTAAGCTTGGCACTGATAGCAGCGGTGGTGGCTCCTTTGCAAGCTCCTTTCGTCTCACCATCTCAAAGCTATTTCGATTAGAAGAGGGCCACTTTCTAGCTTCACGCTTTGCTGTTTGGAGTACCGTATTTACCCCCGTCTCCGTCCATGGTCTAAACAGCTATGGTGGTAATACAAAGACAGACGGCACGGTCTACCCGGGGACCACTTTCGCAGGAATTGCAGGGCTTGAGTATACAATCACAAAACATTGGGCAGTAGCTTTAGATGTCTTAGCGACCTATAGCAAAAAGACGGTCTTTCATAACCATGCCAAAAAAACAGCTCCAACTAGCGGCCCCACTCTAGAGATCAGCGATGATGTCTTTTTATCTGATCTTTTAACCTCTGTTGGTAACAACAAGAGCTCATTTTCTTTAAGCTTGGCCCCAGCTATCGAATACAACTTTAGTAAGATGTACGGTCTTCTTCTCGGCGTTTGGTTTAGCGCTCTCGGTAAAAATAGCGTAAGCTTTGTGAATGGCGTTGCCGCCTTAAACATCTATATGTAGCTATAAAGAGGTGCGCCAACCCTCAATCCAAGAAAGGATCTGGTTATCTAGCCAGCGAAAATCTTTGAAGATATTTTGCCCCATAAAACCGATATGGCCGCCGTAAGCTGTCTTATACACCTCTACGTTAGAGGGAAGGATATAATGGTCGAGGGCGTTTGGTTTAATGATGGGATCATCCTCGGCAAAGAGGATCTTAGTTGGAAGAGCAATATCTTGAACTACCTTTTTGGAGCTACAGTAGTAGTAGTACTCTAAAGCGTTGGAGTAGTGAGCTCTAGGGGCGACATACAGCTCATCGAAATCGCTCATATTAATATTAGAGGGTAGATTATGGGGGCCAAGATCTGGAAAATGGGTATGACGGAAGTTGACATCATCTAATAAAAGGCGAAGAAAGTACTTAGCATAGAAGCGGTTATGCGGCTGTATAACAAGGCGGGCGCTCGCAAGAAGATCTACCGGTGGACCAATCGCAATCAAACCCTTAAGATACTCTTTAGCCTTATCTTGCAGCTCACCGCCAAGCTTTAGGATCACATTAGCGCCAAGCGAAAAGCCGACTAATAGAAGTGGAGAGCTTGGGAACTTTTCCCGCACAGCCTTTATGACTTCTAAAACATCATCGCTAGAGCCGCTATGGTAGATACTCCGGGCAAGGCCCCGCCCGGTGCCGCAGCCTCGCATATTAATACGCACAGCTTGCAGCCCTGCCTTATAGAACTTTTTAGCTAAACGACTCATATAGTGCGACCTATGCGATCCACAAAGACCGTGAAGCAAAAGAACAGTCCAATCTTTCTCCTGCCAGGTTTTGGGAGTTGAAATTTCTAGGGCTAACACGTCATCATCAGGAAGTTTTACATAAAAGCTTGTCGAATGGACCTCCCAGGGAGAAGTAAGCGCACTACCGATAATAGTTTGGCAGTGAGAGTTCTTTATCAAGGGTTTAAACTTTAGAAAATGGTCCATAAATTATAAGGGTTTATAAGCCTCGAGTTTAATTATAGATATACAAGAATTTTTTTCATTTTATTTTAAAAGAATATAGTTTATTGATTGAAAATACAAATATGGAAACAAAAATTAACACACTCCCCACCCTTTTCGGCAAGTGCCTAGGGCTTTCTCTAGAAAAGGACTCTCTGCCGGTCTATAGCTCTAAAATTGGCCCCCGTGATGAGGCTAAAAAAGAGGCAATCCTCTCTTTTGCTAAAGAGCATCTACCGCAAAAAGGGCTCTTAAAAATTAGCTCTAAAGGACTTGTGTACGTTGATGTCTCTGATCGCTATATTAGTGAGCTTTTACCCCTTTTAGAAGATCAGAAGATAGAGCCTCCCCCTTATATGGGAACGGAAGATTTTTTAGGAGCCCATATCACAGCCTTACTTATCGAAGAAAATAGCGAAGGGCTAGGAGCCGAAGAGCTTCATCAAGAGATTGATTTCACTATTACAGGTTGTCATAAAGTAGAGCCTCAAAACTGGCATGAGATGCAAGAGGTGTGGTGTCTAACGGTAGAGTCTCCTCAATTAGAGGAGCTGCGCTTAAAACTCTCTCTATCTCCTCATATCGAAAACCAGATGTTTCATATTACCTTTGGCGTGCAAAAAAGATTTCTCTCCCTTGCCGATATCTTAGAGGAGCGCCACGAAGAGATCCTTCTCAAACACGTTTCAAAGTCACTATAAAAACTCGTTATACCGCTCATGATGCAAGAAACGGTTTTGGCATCGTCGGTAGCTCCTAGTTTTGAAATTGCCAAAATTTAGCCAACTTTTTAAGTTTGGCACCGGCTTTGCCTATTTCAAATGCGAGGCAACTTCTTGTCACATCCCGATTCTTGCATTACTCTCGGTATATAGCGCTTCTACCTGAAGAACACTCAAAAAGTGGATTATAAAATCTTTATTAGCGTAAACTATCTTTATGCGTTCTTTAAGACCATTATCTGATCAAGAAAGGCAAGAGCTAGAGGCATGCTTGAAACGAGCAAAAGATGCTGCAGAATGGAGGCGCATTTTTGCGATCCTAAGTTATGATGAAGGTCAATCTATAGAAGAGTTAGCGCATTTAACGCGGCTTAGCCCCTGGACGATTGAAGAATATCTCAAGGAATACAGTGCTCATAAGAAGACGAAAAATGATCCTAGCGGAGGAGGGAGCTCTAAACTAACGAAAGAAGAGACTTGTAAGCTAGAAAAGCACCTTTCCGAAACGACATATCTGAAAGTTAAAGATATTGTGGGCTATGTCGAAAAGACATTTAACAAAGAATATTCGCGAAGCGGAATGACAAAGTGGTTGATAGAACATCGGTTTGCCTTTAAGAGACCTGAGAAGGTGCCGGGTAAACTTGATCCTTCCAAGCAACAAGAATTCATAAAAGAATATGAGAGTTTAAAAAACAGACTGGGTCAACACGACAAGCTATATTTTCTAGATGCCATACATCCTGAGTATCAGTCTCAGGCCGTGTGTGGATGGATAAAAAAAGGAGAGCGCAAGACACTCCAAACCACAGGCAAACAAAAGCGTCTGCATCTCATAGGAGCTTTGAATTTAAAAGAGATGGATGTAGTAGTAGCGGAATATGAGACAATAGACGGAGATGCCATAACTCATTTTTTTAACGATCTAGAAGGGGGAAATAGAGAGGGCGAGATGCACATCATTTTGGATAATGCAGCAGCTCATAAGAATCGCAAAGTGCTGGATTATTTGAAATCTTCGCGGATTCGGCTGCACTATTTACCGCCTTATTCACCGAATTTGAATCCGATAGAGAGATTATGGAAACTTTTTAGAGAGATAACTCTATATAATCGGTATTTTTCAACTTGTAGGGATTTTTTTGCAGCAGTACGAGGCTTTTTTACAGATACTATAAATCAGATCAAGCCCCTATTGAAGCAGCGAATCAACGATAATTTTCAAATTATCTCGCTAAATCCCATAAAACTACATTAAACAAAACTGGGTGTTCTTCAGGTAGAAGCGCTATAT
>JAFEGE010000070.1 GCA_018240105.1 Verrucomicrobiota bacterium
AATCACATAGGAGCTATTCGGTACTTCTTGAATCATTATAACCAATGGGCTTATGAGAAATTCTTAGATGACCTTGACGTTATTGAATGCTTTATCACTTAGCCTAACCTTAATTCCACCGCCAAAATACAATCTATCTTAGAACAAAAAGGGAAAAAATTTTTTCTTGGCTGTAACTTCTCTCTCTCTAAAAAATATGTTTTTGGTAAGAAAAATTGACCATCCCTAATTGAAACAACATCCTCAGCTCCAAGAAAGCTTATCTCCTCCGTAAATCCATTAGAAATCGCGACCACTCTTTCATTTTTTTTTCTAAGAGCAGAAGCTATAAGAGCAATCAGAGAGCCTGTGCTGAACCCCATCCAGATAACAGTCTCTAAGTCAGAGGTCAAATTATCAGCAATAAAAACAGCTTCTCTTATCATCATATCTAAACTCGTGTTAAGAAATGCTCCTGAAGAAAGACCAGAACCACGAAAATCAAATCTCAAAACACGAACAGAAGAGCAAGAACTAATTTTAGAGGAGAGAAGAGTTAAAAGTTTTTGAGGACCAACTTTATCTCCAGAAAGTCCATGGCAAAAAATAACCGTTGCCTTACTAGGAATATCTGGTCTATCTTCTGTAACACTTAACCAGTCCCCATTCTCCAAAGAAATTATTCTTTCATTTCGCTTCATTTTGGAAGGATAACCTCTAAAACTTCTTCAGCAAGAACATTTCTATCCAAAATACCACTTTTATGAACAAGCTTTGTTAATGCAATTTCTGGAAGTAAATTTATGAAAATATTTTGTGCTTTTTCTAGAAAAAGATAATTCTCATAAGTCTCTATGGGAGCGCCTCTAGAGTGAATTCGATCAAAAGCTATTTCGATAGGTAAAGATAATAAAATAATATAATCTGCCTGGGGAAGCGTTCTATAAGCTACTTCAAAATTTGAGTTATCGTTTTCAAAAGCTTTCTGATAAACTTTGTGAGAATATAAATAACGATCTAAAATGACAAAATCATTCTTTTCTAGAGCATTCTCTATATTTTCCCGCTGCGTTAATAAATAAAAAGAAAAATAATTATGCTTAAAAATAGCTGCCGTATTTTTTAGTTTTGGATCATTTTCCGCAATACTTGTTATGCAGCTAAGAAATGGATAAAAAGAATCGTCTCCTCGATTAGGTTTCAAAACAAAAACGCTATAGCCCTTGCTTTCTATGCTCTTTTTTAACCCCTGAATTAACGTTGTTTTTCCAGCACCATCAATACCACAAACTTCTATGAGTTTGCCCTGAGAGAAAATGGAGACAGGGAAAATAATAAAATAAAAAAACAACCGATTCATAAATAAAATCCTTCTATTACATCATAGCTCTGTAAATAATCTGCATTTTTTTGAGGATCGAATACATCTATAAAAACTTTTAAGAACTGTAATTCAGTGTGCTTATCGACGAGATAATCTAAATTTTTCTGCCAACCTATAAATTTCTCATGAGTCATATTTCGATCATGATACTGATGCCAGGCTAATGCTCCTTGTATAAGCTTAAAATTAAAGCTCCTTTTATATAGACGATAGGCCCATTCAACATCTTCTAGGCCCCACGATACAAAGAAAGGATCGAATCTTTCTTGTTTATCTTTTGTAGCTGCAATAGAGACATGACAGGTATACGACATAAACCAAGGATGCTTTAAAAATGATACGCAAGAAAACCCATAGCGATCTAAAATTTTTTTCCTACTATCTTCTCTAGAAAGCCCATTTTCTAAAAGATTATAACGCAATCCTACAGCAACTGTGTTTGGATTATTTTTATGAAAATCGATGTGATTATCGATAAAATCAGGACCCACCAAAATATCGCAATCTATAAACACATAAATATCTCCCTTTGCTTCGGAAATACCTATATTTCTAGCAGAGGCAGCCCCTTGGTGAGCCGTCCTAAACCAGCGAATTTTTGAGCTTAGATTTTTCTCTTCGATCGATATCAAACTCCCATCATCTATCACTAAAATTTCAAAATCTCCTTGGAGTGGCCTCTGTTTTAAAAGCTGCTCAAGAGTTAATAATAGATGCTGTTTTCTGTTAAAATAAGGAATAATAACGCTAATTTTCACAAAACAACTAAAGAGGCTTGATTTGGCTTGTTATCTATATAAAATTGATTGATATGCACAAGAGTCTCTTTTTGTGTTGAAAAGGCAAGCAACTCAAAGGCTTCTTCAAAAGAGCACCAGCAATATTCCACGTGCTCTCGTGGAGAAAGAGTGATTTTTTCCTTATAATCCAAAAAAACAAGAAAGTTAGAGCTAAAGCCAACTTGATCTTTTACTTTTTCATAAAACAGAGTTACGTTAACGTTGTACGCATTCTCTACTCTTAATCCCGTTTCCTCTAAAATTTCTTTTTTTACCGTTTCTAAAACAGAATGCCCTTTATCTACTTTTCCAGTTACAATTTGCCAAATTCCTCCTAGATAAGCTTCAGGAGCTCGTTTAAGCAAAAGAAATAAAGGATGTGGCGCGCTTGTTGGATCAACAATATAAGCCGCGATAAAATTAGGTTGAAGCATATGATAGGACACCTTGTTGCTGGAAATTGTTCATAAAACTATGATCTCGACTTATTGTATAAAAATTGTCTAAATTTTTCCTTATAAAAGGAATTCCACCAGAGCGTTTTTTACTAATACTTAGATAGATAGCCGTTGCTATTTCAATTGTTAATCTATGATCTTGGAGCAAGGATTTATCAGCAAGATTTCTTAAGAAATCTTGAAAACAGAGATCTCGAGCTTCTTCATTATAGCCTAAAAAACCAGATTCTTTCAGATTTTTTTCTGCAAAAAAACTCTTTCCCTGAATGATTTCGCATGGCTTTCCGCCTATTATTTCACTGTTTCTAAAGACATAAATTTCAAAATGATCAAGCCCGCCCATATTTTCATGATTATATTCTGGATGAAGACGATCTTTCACTTCACACGCTTGGTAACTATGAATCTGAATCGTCAAAAAAGGACCTAAATTAAGAACCATAGATTCGTGCCGAACTCGACCATTACCTTTATAAGTATCTTTAGCCTGCTTAAACCAAGCTCTCCTAGAAAATCCAGAATGAAGTAAATTAAGGCTACATGAAGATAGAATATTTGTTTTATGATAAAACTGTATAAGGCGGTGGAATTAAGGTTAGGCTAAGTGATAAAGCATTCAATAACGTCAAGGTCATCTAAGAATTTCTCATAAGCCCATTGGTTATAATGATTCAAGAAGTACCGAATAGCTCCTATGTGATTG
>JAFEGE010000071.1 GCA_018240105.1 Verrucomicrobiota bacterium
AATCACATAGGAGCTATTCGGTACTTCTTGAATCATTATAACCAATGGGCTTATGAGAAATTCTTAGATGACCTTGACGTTATTGAATGCTTTATCACTTAGCCTAACCTTAATTCCACCGCCGACTTCTGCATCTAACCCCTGTGTACCAGACTTGCTACTATGAAACTGTAGATTTTTGAAGGAGTATTCAACAAAGAGATCAAGTAAGAAGTGGTTATCGAAGATAAAATTAAACCCTGTGTTAACAAAGCCGCCGCAGCCATTAGCGCTCATGTTTGTTGGCACGTAGCTAGAATGGTTGTGGACATGAACGTAGAAGTATCTGGGTCCAATGGTAAAGTAGTACTGGATAAGATCGGTAAGAGGAAAGATCGGCTTAAGCCCTAAGCTCACAGGAATCTCCCAAAGAGAGACCTTTTGATGGCCCCCTGTCGAGTGGCCAGACTTTTGTAAATACTCAACGCTTAGGTAAACATTTAGGAGTTTATAAAAAGGGTACGAGCCGGAGAGCTGTACATCGATTCCTCCATCATCAAAAACCCTATTCATGCTAGAGTCTGTAAAAAAGAAGTAGCCTACTTTGGCCTCTAAAATAGGATGCTGTCTTGCCCACCAAGGCGACTCCTCACAGCAACACATAGAAAAAGCCTGATTTAAAAAACAGGCAAAGAGTAGAGCGATTTTTTTCATTATTGTCCCCCGACAATCACAAGAGCAGTCGAGCTATTGCCAAAATTATTGACTGCGATTAATGAATAGAGTTGATTTTTGCTAGGTTGATCGTGATCTTCATAGAACGTAGCGCTACCATCGAGAACAGCAATGAGCACGTTATTTCTAAAGAGATTATAACTACTTACGTTGCTACTCTTTTCCCATGAAAGAACATTGTAGCGCTCTTGTACCACACCAAAGCCATTCGTTTTTTGTACTCCGGAAAAAGAGGCTGGCTCGAGAGGTGCGATGTTAGAAGAGAAAGAGTAGATAGAGTAGTTCGGGGAGCTGTTATTCATGTCTACCCAGCCGGCAAAGAATCTTCCCTTAGCGCTATCATAACAAGTAAAGCAGTCATCTGAATTACTACTAGCCGCCTCTGAGATAAAAGCTGCCTCTGTCCAAGAGGCCCCGTTATAAAGAGAATAGGCTGGCGATTGATTCGGAGAATTAAACTCTAGCCATGTCGCTAAAAGAGCACCGCTTGCGGTATCTTGTGAAATAGCGACATTTGTATCTACTCCTGAAGTTAGGCTAATCGGAGCGGCTGTTGTCCAGCCATTTACAGGATCATAAAAAGAGTAGTATGGGTTATTTGCACCTGAAAAATCAGCCCATACAGCCATAAAACGGTTAGATGTAACATCAAAGCAGGAGAGGATATTTTCTTGCACTGTCGGAGAAGCGGCAAGGACTGCCGCACTACTCCAGCTACTACCATTATAAATGGCGTAATTTGCGACATTTGAGGTATCTCGCCACGCTGCTAAAACTTCACCTGTGGTTGGATTACAAGAGAGGTAGACATCCGCACTATGAACAAGAACTATTGTAGAAATAGGAAGAGGCGTACTCCAACTGCCGTTACTATAGATAGCATAAAAAGGCTCACCATCTGGCCCTCCGCTATCATCTTCCCAAGCTGCAAAAAAGCTATTACTTACAGGGTTATAGATACAATAAACCCTTTCATCACCCCCAGCACCATTTGAGTAAAAAGAGGTGGGAGCACTCCAGCCTGAGTTTGGATTATAAATCGAATACGTTGGAAGATTGCTATTTAACGAATCAGCCCATGTAGCTAAAAACTCCCCTGTAACAGGGTTAAAAGCAGTATAGAGATCTGAGGCAACAGAAGAAGCTGTGCTAATTGTTAAAGGGATATTGCTAGCGCTGTTATAACTCCAACCAGCACCGTTATAAAAGGCGTAGGTAGGCGGTGGGTTTGCTGGATCATAATTCGTATCACCCCAGGTAGCAAGAACCTCTCCTGTAAGAGAGTTGTAAGTAAGAAAAACGTTATTAGATGTTGTTGTAACAACAGGCGGCTCTAAAATAAGCCCAAAAGCTGCCTCTGCATCCCACTCGCCTGCAAAAAGAGGCGCTGCAAGCAAAAGAGCTAACGCTATAGTTTTATTCATTTGGCTCCTATAGTAACGCTTGCAGGGGGGCTTGCCAAAGCGCCCTTGAAGGCAATAAGCTGATAAACTTCACTGCTGCTTGGCTGGTTATGATCTTCATAAGAAGCAGAGGCGCCATCGAGAGTTGCAATCCACTCACCATTTCGATAAAGCGTGTAACTTGTAACCGTTGGATCCGCCTCCCAAAAAAGAGTGTTGTAGCGCTCTTTGACAATCCCAAAGTTATTTACTTTTTGCGTGCCACCTAAAGACATGGGAATGACCGGTTGTAAAACCGTATAGATCGAATAAGTCGGAGCACGGCCCATAGAGCTATTCCAACCAGCAAAAAATTTATTTGTTACAGGGTTGTAACAAGAACGGGTATTAAAACCCATAAAGGTTATAGAAGAAGTTGTGATCGAGGCAGGATCACTCCAACTCATATTATTAAAGAGGGCATAGGTTGGATTGCCGCTCATGTTACTAGTCCAAGTCGCAAGAAGAACACCTGAGGTTGGGGCAAAAGAGAGAGAAACAGTCCCTGTAGCACCAAGGGAGGGGTTATCATTTGGAATGGTCGCAAGCGGGCTCCAAGTACTACCTTGTAAAAAGGCGTAGGTCGGAAAAAACGTTGTGCTATCTACCCAAACAGCTACAAACTCTCCGCGTAAAGAGTCGTAACACGCTGTTACCTCTCCGAGCGGGAGCGCTGTAGTTGCAATGGGAGAGGCAGAGCTCCAAGAGCCATTATATATAGAGTACATCGCCTCTAAAGAAACATTGTCTACCCATACCGCTAAGATACTACCACTACCATCAGAGGCAAGAAAGACGCTGCCGCCGCTTGTCGAACTGTTTGTAATAGGAGCTACTTGCCAAGAACTATCATAGGTACCTGCAACGGGAAACCCCGTTGTATCGTCTCTCCAAGCCGCCCAAAAGAGGTTCCTTTTTACATCATAAACGTTATAAACCTGACGACCCGTATTAGTAACGCTTCCTGGGATCGCCTCAGCTACACTCCAAGCTCCATTAGCGTAGATAGAGAAGAAAGCCTCTGGCGTAATAGCTGTATCGCTCCACGTTGCGATAAAGGTTTTGTTTACGGAATTATAAGAAGCTACCACATCAAGAGCTACGTGAGCAGCGCTTGAGATCGTATCAGGCCCACTCCAGCTTGTACCGTCAAAAAACGAATAGACGGCTATCTCTGAGTTATTGCCATCACTCCACGTTGCTAAGACAGCGCCTGTATCTGTGTTCGGTGTAAGAAAGAGATCAAATTCGGCAGCTGTATTCGATGACGTAAATAGAGGGGCTGATGAGGCCTGAATAGACCAGCTATCTCCATAAAGAGTGGCCGTAGAAAAAACCAGTAAAAGCCAAAGAAGCATACCCATCTCTCTTAAAACAATTTTTATCTTCATCTATTTTTTTATAAACCACAAGAGCGATTTCAAAAAATAGGGCTCCTTGCCCTCTCTACTGTGAGCAGCCTCCAAAGGTTCCTGTCTCTGTTATCACCCCTATATTGTTTGCTTGTGTCGTATCGCTTGTTAGGTTGAAGGTGCCTGTTGAACCATCAAAAAGATAAGGAGTATAGATACCACTTATCGTAGGCGTTGCTATATTACCGGTAAACTCTAAACATAGAGAGCTACCGCCAGTTGTTGTAAGTGCGACCCCATACCCTTGGACAGGAGAGCCGACAATAGCTGAAACCCCCGTAAATTGGTTATCTGTAATAGAGAGGGCGTTTGTAGACCCAGGAAGCATTGTCATTGTTATCGCCTGGTTATAAGAGCCTATAAATTGGTTATTACTAATAACACCAGATTCGACAGCAGGGAAATTGTTTGAAGAGATCCCATTTGTGTTGCCTTGGAAGGTACTGTTTAAGAGATTAAAGCGAGGTATCGCCTCATTTTGTAAACAGATCGCAAATTCATTACTACTGAAGTTTGTATCAGAGATAGTAAAGGCACCGATTGTGCCATCTAGGCTGCTGAGAATACCGTACTCACTCGCAACAATGCTGCTCTTCTCAACCACTACGCTACCAACAGTCGTGTTAGGAGCGAAGTCAAAATTGATAGCGGCTCCTATATTATTATCAAAGGTGCAGCTTGCAATAGCACAGCTTTCAACAGGAGCTGTGGCCATTAAGCTAAGATAGACACCCCATGTGTTTTGAGAGAGATTGCAATCGGTGACTGTAAGAGAGGTCAAAGCACCAGAACCACCAAGTTCTGGATTAATGCCATAAACACATCCACTAAAATTAGATTTGGAAACTTCCAAAAATCCAAGCGTCCCGGCGCCTACTTGATAAGTCACAACTCCATAGGTACCAGAGGTAGTTACACTAGAGCGATCAATCGATAGACCCTCTAGAGAAGCTGTGCTTTCAACGTCTGCATAAAAGCCCGCATAACCAATCTTTTTAAGATGGGTATTAGAAACTGAGACTGTTCCAGCTCTGCTATTGTTAAAAACATCTACTTCAAGGCCAATACTGAAATCGCTAATGGTACTATCAGCAAGAGTGACACTTGCCACACTACTGTTATCTGTAGCGGTCACTTCAATTGCAATCCCTTGCGCTGCGGTGTTAGAGAATTCATTGCCACTGATAGAGAGACTATCTAAAGCTGCCTCGTTAGAGAGATCAATAAAAATCCCAGAGACATTATTCCCATTAGGTTGCAGGTTAAAGACATCGCCCGTAAAGCTTGCTTTAACATGACCTAGAGAATTCTCCATATGGACAGCATAGGTACTTGCAGAAGAGGGTCCTGTCTGGATAAAAAGGTTATCAGCGCTTGTCCAGGTTCCTGTGACGTCATTTAAAACAACGGCCTCGCCAAGAGCGCCCCCTATTATCATGTTTTGGGTCATGGTAAAGTTTGTAACCGTATCACCAAAGATGCCACTACCGACATTATTCTCAATGTAGAGTCCAGAGACTGTGTTATTGTTAGCAAGTACAATGACAGGTCCGACCAAAGTATTTGTGACCACAGGTGGTTTTGTTGTGGCTGCCGGTATAGTGATCGTACCAAGAGTCGTCTTCATTTGTTGTGTTGATGATGACCCCATAAGCCATTGTGAATCTTGTAGAGTAATCCCTACATCCATCCCCTTCGATGTGCCATCGCCTGGGAAAAGATATAAAATCTGTCCTGGAAGTGATTTTTCTTCGGCAACCACAAGAGTTGCATAGGGGCTCTCATAGGTTCCTAAAGAAGAGCTTGTGTTATCAACGAATACAAAGAAGTAGGGGTTACCTGTTGCAGGATCGATCGCAATCGATCTAACATGCTCTTTATCGACAGGTATGATTTCACTCCGATCAACCCTTTGCATAACTCGCGCATCAAAGCCCCTTTCTTTACAAGAGGAGCGCTTTGTCTCATATTTTTTACCAAAGGCAACATTCAGGCTAATCTGACCTTGCCCAATCCAATGGAAGATGTGGTCATAAGAGACGTTTGCCTCTAAGCGAAGAAGCCCTCGTAAATCGGCTCTAGCTCTAAACTCTCCACCCCATGCCGAAGAGCCTTTTCCATTAAGGTAGTAAGGGCCTGCTGCAAAATAGAGAAGTGCCGGATCGTAACTATCGACATACAAGCCTACCTCTGCATTTGCTGCCTTCATGGCAAACTCTCTTCTACTCTCCAGATAAAAGTAGTTACCTTGGAAGCCATCGAACTCTGTATCATAAAGAGAGCTTTGCTTCTTGCCCACGGGAAGGTAACCGTTAAGACGTGCATCCCAGACCTCTCCTAGTGTTTCGAGCCCTAAGGCAATTTGGTTGTAATGTTGATGCTTTGTGCCCCTGTAGTCGTAGTAAGCATTTACACCATAGGTGCGCTCGAGTGCCAAATAACGAAAGCCTGCCCCCGCATTCACAGCGAATCGCCCATTATCAAAAACGTGGCCTCTAAGATCTAAAAAAGGCAGGTAATACGTATCAACTATCGATGTAAAAAAACCCTCTAAGGTCGTATACCCAGAGTTATAGCCAACCCCTTTTGGTGTTGTGTAGCGCACTGCCGCATGGATCGGATAGGGCGCTCTATCTACCCCCGGCTGCACCATCGCGTGGCATAAAGTAGATGTGGATAAAATCGCTACAAAACTTTTGGCTCGCATCATTTTTCCTTCTCATGGGTTTCTATCGTGATTATCAATATTTTTTTTATATTGTCAAAAGAAGGTATTTAGAGAGATTTTGTGTGGCTCTGTAGCGGCTCTAATTTGTAGCCCCGCGCCACTCTCTTCATCTTCTCTCTCCCCTTTTTAGTGATAAATTGGATGAATTTTCGCGGCATAAGCTTGATTAGATAGAACTGTAACATCGTTCGAAAAGAAGAGCCCTCTTCAGAAAAAAGCTCCTGATTTGACTCAGCAAGATCTTGCGCCTCTTCAACAAACTTTCGAATCGATTTTTCGTAGTTAGAAAAGGCGACACTACAATCACCCGAGGCCTCCTCTATTTCCTCTGCTAAAACATAAGCGCCTACGATCGCAAGGCTAGTTCCCATGGCCGATGCCGCATAGGCAGCATCTCCTACAAGAACAGCCTTCCCTTTAGACCATGCGGGCATCCTAACTTGAGCAATGGCATTGAAATAACAATCTTTACTGCTCTGCATCTCTTTAATAAGCGTTGGTATCTCCCATCCTAGCCCAGCGTACTCTTTTTCAAAGAAGCTCTTTAACTCTTCAGAAGAGGGGGCTTCTTTTTTAGATTTAATCGCAAGGCATGCGTAAGAGTGCTCGTTCACAGCATAGGCAGCAACTAACTTACCTTTATCCATGTAGACAATTTCACAACGATCAAGATTGAACATATTATCTATCGGAAAGACACAAAAATGAATCCCATAATTTCTTAGAAATTTAGAGTCCTCACCAAAAACAAGCCTTCTTACATTGGAGAACAAACCATCAGCTCCCACAACCACATCAAAAGCTCTTGGCGCCATCTTTTCAAAATGGACCATCTCCTCTATCTTGGTGATAGAGTCTCCATAAATAATCTCGATATCACCGACAGCTTTTTTAAGAATTTCTGCAAGATCCCAGCGATTGATTTCAATATCATCTTCTGAGACGTGACCTAAAATATCGCCTTCAAACTCCAAGATCTTGAAGTTGGGTGTCACAAGTTTAGAGCTTGTTAGATTAACATTTACATCTAGAAGATCTTGATAGATCCCCATGCGCTTTATAACGTCAAGCGCTGTACCTCGCACATCAACTTTATAGCCGCCTTTTCTCGCCCCCGGGTACTTTTCAACAATCGTTGGTAAGAACCCTCTCTTTTTCAACCAATAGGCTAAAGTAAAGCCAGCAATACCGGCGCCTGAAATCAGAATGCGTCTATTTACCAAAAGAGCCTCTCCTACTTACACGACCAGAGCTCTTCGCCTAATCGAGCCAAGATAAGACTGATAGCTACTTGGTTGTGGCCACCTTCTGGAAAGATCACATCGGCATACTTTTTACTCGGCTCTACAAACGCCTCATGCATCGGCTTTACAGTCTCTAAATACTGTGTTTTTACGCTCTGAAAATCGCGAGAGCGCTCTTTCATATCTCTCTCAATACGGCGAAGAATACGAACATCATCATCCGTGTCGACGAAGATCTTGATATCAAAAAGATCTCGTACTTCAGGAGCTGCTAAAAGAAGAATCCCCTCAACTAAAATAATCTCTGCCGGCTCAACTCTGACTGTCTTCTTCTCACGGTTATAGGAGTGAAAACTATAGGTTGGCTGCTCAATCCCACGCCCTTGTTTCAACTCGAGCAAATGATCTCTAAGAAGAGAGAATTCAAGAGAATTTGGATGGTCAAAGTTTGTTTTCTCTCTCTCTTCCATCGGTAAATGGGATAGATCCTTGTAGTAAGAGTCTTGGCTAAGCAAAACAGATCCTGGAAATGCCTGATGAATCTTCTCTGCAAGGGTAGTCTTGCCAGAGCCTGTACCCCCTGCAATCCCGACTAAAATCGTCTCTTTTGCAAAAGCAGATGTTGCTAAAGAGCAAAAAATTAAAAGCGCCTTAAACATTTCTCCCCCTAAAATAAGAAAGGGGGGAGAATAGCTTAGGCGGCAGCAAATCGCAATCCTTTTTTGAAATTAGATTGGGTACTTAAATTTTAAATTTTTATTTCTGAAAATTAACAAAAAAAATTAAAATTTCCGCTTATTTATTACGAGTTTTAAAGGATTTAAAAAGGATATTATTGTGACCCAATCTTTAAGTTTACTAGAAAGGCCAACCGTTTTTTTCTGGCAAACTTTTAGCCAGAGCTCCACTTCTACCGATCGCAGCGCTACCATAGTCTCTATCGCACGAAGAGTTCTTGCTTTTTTAGGCGCTGTAGTCACCTTTCCTTTATACCTTGCTGGGAGAATTTTAAGGCCTCTTTTCAAAGGTTTTTTCTCTACCGTAGATAGAACTATTTCTCTAGCTTCACCATCGCCAGAGCCCATAGTTTTTAATCCTAAAACAAAACCTCTTACTATTGAAACGACAACAAAACCTTATCCGACTACGGAAGAAGCAAGAAAAGCTTTAGCTCAATTAGAAGCACTGCAAGCTATGCCAACCTGGGAAAATTTCCAAAAACTTCCCTACCAGCAACAATATCTTGTTGCAGGAAGACACACCTACCCGCGTTCAGGTTGGACTTCAACCCGAGCGATCGATCTTATGATACTATTTGAGAAGGAATTTCGACACCAAGGCTCTTTATCCGAAGCTAGCCGGGGTATTGCAGAAGCGATTTACCATCAGAGAGCCTTTGTTTGCTTGGCCCGTCTAAAAGACATTCTAACTCCATCTACGGATAAAAAGAAGGCTTTAGAAGAGCTTGAAGCTGAAGATGTAAGTATCTACAGATGCGTTCTTTCTCTTATTGGCAATAATCTTCACCCTTCAGGAGATACAGATCTTGTTGATTTCACAAGAAATCAATTACTTACAGAGGAACTAAGCCAAGATATCTTAAGATCTCTATGCATTGTAGTGGGTACTTTGAAGGGTGCCTATTTAACAATTCCAAGAGAAGCATCGACTACATCTATGACAGCTTCATCGATTCCGCCACCCCTAGTTCGGACATGCCTAGCATCATATTCTACCATCGAAGATACAACAAGAGCTTTAGCTCAATTAGAAGAATTTCATGCTAATCCAACCTGGGAAAATTTTCAAAAACTCCCCTACCAACAACAATACCTTATTGCAGGAAGGCACACCTATCCTCGTTCAGGATGGTGCGCTATCCCGGCACTCGAACTTATGATACTATTTGAAACAGAATTTCGAGAAAAAGGCTCCTTATCAAAAACTGATAAGGCTACTACCGAAGCAATCTCTTATCAAAGAGCTTTTATTTGCATAGCTCATTTAAAAGAAATTTTAACTAATACCGAGGGTAGAAAAGAGGCTCTAGAGAGACTCGAAAACCAAGATTCAGCTACCTACAAAATAGTCCTCGATCACCTTCGTCGTAGCTATTCCTACAAAATAGGTTTAGAGGCCCCTTTTGAAGAATCTCTATTACTTACAGAAACATTGCTAAACGAAAAATTGACACAAGCCTTTGACACCATAATACACTATTTTGAAGGCGCCTACTCTTTGTAATTTTACAACAAATCTACTGCTTTTTAGAGAACAGCTCTTTTCTAGAGATTCTGCTCTCTCTAATTATTCTAATTTTTAATATTACCGTATTAATATTAAGCTATTAATGATTGGACAACTTAATTATAATTAACTAAAATATATTCGATCTTAATTGATAATATTAATATATTTTTAAAAAAGGATTATAATATGAGCTGTCCTTTCGCAGTTTTAACAAACCCTACAGAGAACTTCTGGAACTACTTTATTACCCCAGAGACAAACCCGCCACGCCATGCTAAAATATTTGATATAGTGACAAGGACCCTGGCTTTTCTAGGAGCCGTTGTCACATTCCCCCTTTACCTCGCTGGAAAGTGCTTAAAGTTTCTCTCTCCTTACCTCTTAAGAGATCCAGCAGCCTCAGCTCTTGTGCCTTCTGCTTTGGCTAATCCCCAAACATTAGGATTTGCATCCGCTGGATTAGCGGCTGAAGTTGCCAAAGAAGAGTCAGCTTTAGCGCTCTTGGAAAAACTTCATAAAGAACCTACCTGGGCAAACTACCAACAACTCCCCCATGATCAACAGTATTTTGTTGCTGCAAAATATTGTGGCGTTACACCAAGCGTAACGATCCCACAAGAAGGTGAAAAAATGCAACAGTTCGCAGCAGAATTTAAATCTGAGCCCTCTTCAGAAAAAGCCAAAACAGCTATCAGTGAAGCGATTAATCACCAAAAAAAGGTTGTTTTTACAAAGCGTTTAAAAGAGACCTTAGCAAAGACAGAAAATAGAAAACAAAACCTCACGGCTCTACATAAAGAAGACCCTGTGACATACAAGCAAGCTCTTCACTTTATTGCTAAAGCGCATGACCTTACAGAAGAGGCTCCAGATCTTTCCAGAGTTTTGTTCGAGACTAATCCTATGGACACAGAAAGCACGCTAAGCGGCTTAGACAGGTTGCTTAGTCATCTACGAGGTGGCTATGCAATTGAGGCTTTACTTGCACAAGGCGCATGAAGCTAATATAATTCAATAGAGCCATAGAGAGCGATTTTTTCTTCAAGATCGCTCTTTTTCCAATAAAGATCGTATCGATCTCCATAAGAGAAGTGCCACCACTCATAGACATAATTTGTAAGACCCGCGCGCTCTGCTGCGAGAAGAGAGTACAATCTATTGTTTTTCTCTACATCCGTAATAGCTTCTGAAAATGTCGGGGCAAATGTAGAGCCACCCCATATGACACCAAAGGGGCCTAAATCTAAAAAAGCGCCCGCTTTATTATCCCAAAGCCGTATATCTACAGCAGCGCCTGTAGAGTGGACAGGGGTATTATTTTTCACAGGAGATACCCATTTACAAGTCTCCCTCTCGGCAGCCTCAAGGGTCATATCTGGATTTGCCTTTAGAATCTCTTCTAGTTTCTTTTCAAAAAGCATCTTCTGTGTGCCTAAATCTCTTAACCCCTCAAAGAGTAAGATATCGATTTGACCTGCCTCATAACCAAAAAGAGGCGCTAGGCTATCTAGCTCTTCTACCATCTTCTCTAATCGATGAAAGACCGGCCCTCTCATTTTTGAGGCGCCTGGTAGCCCTGAGTTATACAAAGGACCAGCAAAGGGTAGAGATGGCTCAGCCATCATAGAGACTCTTTTCCCATTGGAAGCTCTAAGGTCAATAAGAGCCTCACCATTCTCAGAAATCGGTATTTCTTTTATGCGTGGGTCGACAATAGGAGGTGCATCTCCTTCACAAAAGGCTTTGTACTGCCTCATGATAAGACTATCTTCTGGAAGATACTCTCTATGATTCTCTAACACTTCAGACCAAGAGGCGCCAAAGAGTGTCGTCTGCATGGCAAGTAAGCAGAGTATATGATTTATTGATTTTTTCATGGACAGGCGCTCCTCTTTTTAAAATGAGTCATTAACTTTACGAAATTCTACCTTTGACTGCATCAGGTCATATTTTTTTAATAATGACTCTGGCATACTCTCTCTACTTTTTTGGAGATTCTATGTTTCTTATTGCCCTGCCCTGCCTACTCGCTCTTACAACCTCTCTCTTTGGAGAAGGTGACACCTATTACTCTGATAGAACCAAAGGGGTCTTACAACAAGCTGAGAAAAAAGGTAGCAGCCAAGTCATCTGCGGCCGGATAAAAATTAAAGAGGGCGCTCTAGATAATGTCTACGCTTGGTTTAATACCCTTAAAGAGCGAAAAGAAGAGCTTCTTTATGCCTTTAGCCATGAAGGTATTTGGCTGGAATCGGTCTTTTTAGAGGAGACAGATGATGGCGATTATCTTATTTATTACACAAGGCAAGATGATCTTGAAAAAGTCTATCGTATCTTAGCTGAAATGCAACTTCCTATCCGCCTTTTCCACGTAGAGTCTTGGAAAAATTACTGCGAGGCTTGCACCGTTTTAGAGCCCTTATTTGATCTTTATAGGAAAGATTAATTCCCTCTTTAACTCTAGAATCCGTTTTAGAGAGGCATCGATCCTCTCTTCACTAATTCTACCCTCTTTTACCGCAGAGACAACGCTACGGCAAATGGCCACTATTTCATCTACATGCGCCTCGCCATCTATTGCCCCTTGTAAACCCCGCCCCCCTATCAATAAAATGTCACTGCCTGCCTCAATTGCTTTGAAAACGACCTCTTCGAGGTTTTTATGACCCTGTAAGATGCCTTGCATCACAAGACTATCGGTAACTATTACCCCTTCAAAGCCAAGCTGCTTTCGGAGAAGATCTTCCAAGATTTTTTTTGATAAGGTGGCCGGGTTAACGGGGTCGATCTCAGAAAATAGGATGTGGGCTGTCATGATAGCAGGGGCCTCTTTTACTAAATTAGCAAAAGGGTAGAGCTCGACTGTTAGTAATTCGGAGAGTGGTTTAGATACATAAGGGAGAACTTCATGAGAATCTACCGTGACATCGCCGTGGCCAGGAAAATGTTTCAAACAAGAGATGATGCCGACTCTCTTATACCCCTTTAAACTCTCTCTTCCGAATTCTGTGACAACTTTTGGATCGCTACCATAAGACCGCGTACCGATAACCGGATTCTTTGGGTTACTATTAACATCAACCACCGGTGCCAGATTAAAATTTACACCCACAGAGAGGAGCTCTTTTCCCATAGCAAAAGCTGCTTCAAAGGCAAGCTTGGGATTGTTACTTTCGGCGAGCGTTTGGTTACTTGGAAATTTTGTAAATCCCTCCTGCAAGCGGTTGACTCGCCCACCCTCTTGGTCTACTGCGATGAAGAGCGGTATACCGACATAGCGCATCGCATCTTCTTGGAGCTCAAAACAGAGTTTTTGCACTTCCACGGGGCCCTCTAACTTATTGGCCCACTTATAAAGGACAATACCGCCGACTTTTGCCTCTTGTAGGAGCTTTAGGGAATTTTCATTCGCCCTCTCCCCTTCAAAATAGACCATAAAGAGTTGGCCGACCTTTTCCTCTAAAGAGAGCTCGGAAAGATCCGAGGCAAAAAGGTTAAAGGGAATCAGGATGAGAAAAAGGAGGGGTATGCGGCTCATACGATGGGAGAAATGTGCCATACTTTTCCCGTAGAGGCTTATTCCTTGGATCAATATATACAAATATATCCTTTTTAGTAAGACTCTGCTCAAAATCCCTCCAAACTTCTTTTACACTTTGAACAACGGCTCCCACAGGGTTTTTACAATGAAAAATCTGATCAGGGCCAACAACTAAAGCCATATGGCCTATAAACCTCTTCATTTCCCGATTTTTTAAAAAAAGCACATCGGCAACGCGTAACTTATCACTTTCTACTACCTGAAGAGCCCATCCTTTTTCATCCAAAAGCCTCGGCATATCGGCAACAAAAGTTGGGTCTAGCGGGCATCCTAAAACTTGCCTAAAAATATAGCAAATAGAAGTTACACAATCACTTTTAAAAGGCGCATCTTCTTTATGCGCCTCTTTCTTATAGACAGTCCTCTTTAAGGCAGAGAGAGAAGTCTCTAGCGTTTCTATCTCTATTGCAATCGGCGCTCTTAATACGGTAATAAAGAAGTTAAGGGTCTCCTTGCATGAGTATTTTAAAGCCGTTTACATTAGGCGCGCCAAACTTTCGAATAGCCTCATTACGCCGCTACTAAAAATCTGAACAAATCTACTCATTACTGAGAAGAGTGTCAGAACGTCAGCCAAGCAGTTTTGCTGACGATTCACGTATGGCATTTCAGCCATACCAATCAGGATGTGCTGTCACAAGAA
>JAFEGE010000072.1 GCA_018240105.1 Verrucomicrobiota bacterium
CAATCACATAGGAGCTATTCGGTACTTCTTGAATCATTATAACCAATGGGCTTATGAGAAATTCTTAGATGACCTTGACGTTATTGAATGCTTTATCACTTAGCCTAACCTTAATTCCACCGCCTCTGATCACTGGTAGAATAATTGCTCCTAATTGATTCTTACTAAGCTTAAGTACCTCTAATTTACTCAGACAACTCAAAGCTACTGGTAGAGTGAAAAGATGGTTTCTAGAAGCATTAAGCCATGTAAGATTACTTAACGCTCCAATAGCCTCTGGAAGGGTTTCCAATGCATTATCAGAAACATTAAGCTTTGTTAGTCCTCTAAAACAAGTCATTAAGAAAGGTATCTGGCGTAATCTTTCACAAGAAAGATTTAGATCCTCGCACTCTGTAACTTCTGGAGGCTTTTCTCGTACCCATTGAGCAAAAGTACATAAAGCTTCCATATCGGGCGGCCTCTCGCCTCTTACATTAAAATATAAAGCAACAAGAGCTGCTACTCTTGCTTTCCTTTCACGAGCTTCTAAGCTGCCTTTTCTAACAGAAAGAGGAGGGAAAGGGGGAGGCCCCATATGCGAACTAGAGTGTGGAGCTGCCGAATAAAAAGATAAATCCATAATTACGCCTATTTTTTTTATTTAATAATAATAGCGCAATTATCAGTATAAATTCAATAATTACTTCATACCGTTTCTCTTATCCATTTTAAATACTCTAGATTCCCTGCCTCAACTTTAAAAGAGAGGATCTCTGGAACCTGATAAGAGTGGTGCTCTTTAATAAAGCGCTCTACAAGGGGGTAGAGAGCTGCCTTCGTTTTTAAAAAAATTTTTACTTCAGGTGTCTCTTCCAGAAGACCATCCCAGAGAAAATATGACTCTACTAGAGGGAAAAGAGAGGCGCAAGCCACAAGCTTATTCTCGACAAGCCCTCGGCAGATAGATCTACCCTCATCGATATTACCAACCGTACACATAACTAAAATAGTCTCTGTCATAAAACTTCCTCTACATAGGCAATATTAGCGATACGCAAATCGATCACCTTATCCTGCCCTATCTCCTCTTTCATCTCAAAGTAGTGGGAAAGCGCCTCCTCATAATTGCGAGTACTCAGACGCAAAAAGTGGTTATGCTCCCCTTTTCTTAATACCACAACGATCTCTCGTTTACCAAAACTATCTGCATAGGCGTTCGCAGTATCAATTTTTTTAATCTCTAGATCTTGAAAAGGCCTCTTTTCTTGTAAAACATGGATGACTCTAAAGGCTAGATCTAACTCCTTTTTCTCAATTCTCTTGGGATACTCTGTAAGCCCTAAGTAAATTTCAGGTAGTTTTTTAGGAGAAAAAAAAGGCTCTAGAGGGAAAAGATAAAACTCCTCATCTATAGCTGTATTTTCATAATCTGCTATGAGCGCAACCGGCTTACGAATCATGTAGTCGATATAGAGGGTTCCTGGTTTTCTTTTTTCCAAAAAGACCTCTTTGAAAAGGGGCTCCTCTAAAAGATGCTCTTTAGCCTCTTCTACAGAGAAATCCTCATAAGAGATTTTAGCATCTTCTGAAAGGTGCAAAAGCTCTGCTAAATAAAAAGTTGAGATCGCCTCCTTACTAGGGCTTGTCTGGACGATGGTATCGATCAGAGCCTCAGGAAGTATCCTATAGGATACAAGAAGGCGGTAAAGATCAAGACCTATACCAAAAACGGCCGTTGTGCAAAATAAAGAGCCGATAACCCATTTAACAGCGCGATAGTTCGGTGCTAACATGCGTAATATCTCCTGCTCCTAAAGTAATGACACAGTCGTCTTTTTGGATAAAGCCTTTAAGAAACTCTGTAAGAGAGTCTCTTGGAACGTAACAGCTACTTTTAGGAAGCCTCTCTAAGAGCGCAGCAGCATTTACCCCTGGAATCTCCTTCTCCCCAGCAGAATAGACATCTGTTACAATCAAGTTTTTTTCCCCTTGCAAAGCCTCTGTAAACGAATCCATAAAATCGCGAAGGCGGCTGTAGCGATGCGGTTGAAAAACAACCACACATCGCCTATCTTTTACCATCTCTTTGAGAGCAAGAAGCGTTGCCTCTACCTCTTTAGGGTGGTGGGCGTAATCATCA
Organism: Verrucomicrobiota bacterium; assembly: GCA_018240105.1. GTDB lineage: Bacteria > Chlamydiota > Chlamydiia > Chlamydiales > 2-12-FULL-49-11 > JAFEGE01. The sequence continues at coordinate 2,123 of JAFEGE010000072.1, forward strand.
TAAATAATAGCGCCGTCTCTTTCCCCTTTATACTCTAATCTACGGCCAACCCCTCCAAAAGTCAAAAATGCTCTTTTGATCGCCTCTACAGAGATGCCAAGCGCTCTTGTTAGACCAAAGACACCGAGGGCATTTAAGACATTATGCTGGCCGGCTAAGTTGAGTTTTATGCGAACCGGCTTCTCTTTTTTGTTATGGACAGTAAAAGAGGTTGTAGAGCCCTCATAAGAGAGATCGCTTGCGTAGAGAGGATACTTTTCTGAAAGGCCGTAAGCCTCCCCTGTAAGGGCCCAAGAAGAGAGGCTCGGATCTTCTCCGTGGTAAAAAAAGAGGGAGGGCCTCTCTATTTTTGCAATGAACGCTTTATATGCCTCTTGTAAAGCCTTACTTGTCTTCCAGTAGTCGAGATGATCATCATCGACATTGGTGATAATAGCCCCTTTTGGTCGGCCTCGTAAAAAAGAGCCGTCGCTCTCATCCCCTTCGGCTATAAAATAGGGGCCTAAACCGGCTCTCCCATTACTCTCTAAAGAGGAGCTAAAGCCGCCAACCACATAAGAGGGATCTTTACCTCCGACCATAAGCGTATGGGCAAGAAGAGCGGTTGTCGTCGTCTTACCGTGAGCCCCCGTCACAACAAGAGCCTCTTTAGCGGCAAAGAGGCTCTCTAAAAGCTCGGAGCGATGTTTTATTTGACATCCCTTTTCTTGAGCCTCTAAAAACTCTGGATTATCCTTTTTGATCGCTGTGCTGTAGATCACACAGTCACTCTCTTTTAAAGCAGCCTGCCCTTGCGGGTATGTAATAAAAGCTCCTTTAGAGACAAGTCGTCTTGTCACAAGACTCTCTTTTTGATCGCTCCCAGAGACCGTTTCACCTTGGCTCAGCAAAATCTCTGCCAAAGCGCTCATACCAACCCCCCCAATCCCTATAAAGTGGTATCTTTTCATAAAATGCCTTTAATCGCTTCGATAAGGGGCGGCGCCTCGATAATCCCTTTATGAAATTTTATAGTCTCTTGCATCTCTTCTTGGTTTTTTAAAAGCTCGCTTACCTTGTCACAGAATTTCTCTTTTGTCATCTCATGCTCTGCCTCTACAAAAACGGCTCCAAAGCTCTCTACATAGCGCGCATTCTTTGTTTGATGGTCATCCATCGCCTTTGGAAAAGGGATTAAAAGAGAGGGAACTTCATAAAATAAGAGCTCTGCTATAGAGCTTGCCCCTGCTCGACAAATGGCGATATCTGCCGCTGTCCAAGCAAGCTCCATCTCTTGGCAGAAGGGGGTAACAAAAGAGGGTATCCCACATCTATCGTACTCTTCTTTGAGGTTAGTCTCACTACCGGTAAAATGTAAGACCTGCAAAGGCTTTGGTAAGCTCTCGATAGCAGAGAGAGCTAATTTGTTAATCGCATCAGCCCCTTGTGAGCCGCCAAAGATGAGAAGGGTTGGCGTGTTTTCATTAAGACCAAAGAAGGCTCTCGCCTCTTTTTTAGAGGCCGTTTTTCGCTTTTCTTCGAGCGTTACTTGGCAAGTCTTTCCCGGTAAATACTCTTTAGCTCCTGGAAATTGGATAAAGGTCTTCTTAGCAAAGGCTGCTAAAAAACGGTTAACCTTACCCGGATATATATTGGGCTCAACAAGGCTAAAGGGAATGCCAAGATAGAATGCCGCACAAAGCGGAGGCAAGCTATGAAAGCTACCGAGGCCTATGACATGGTCTGCCTTTAGTCTTCCAAGAGAGGATCTCGCCTCTTTACAGCCTTTACCGATCTCTTTTAGCCCCTGCCACACCCCTTTAGAAAAGTTTGCCCCTTCGACAGAGATGGCATCTTCTTTCTCATAGAGAAATTTGTTGTTATGAAGGTGGACCCCCATGTAGATGACGCGATAGGAGTCTTTAAGCGCTCGTCCGATCTTTTGCGCTAAAAGAAGGTGGCCACCGGAGCCTCCAGCTGAGATAACTACGGTCTTTGTCATAGGCTACTTCCTTTTCTGTGTCGAAGAGATTTTTGGCAAATGTTAAGTAAAAGCGTTACAAGAAAAATGTTTCCCCAAAGAGACGATCCGCCCTGGCTAAAAAAAGGAAGGTTTGTCCCTTTACTTGGTAAGAGGCCAGATACGACCCCGAGATTCAAAAAGGCTTGGAAGGTTATGATAAAGGTGAAGATGGTCGCAAGAAAAACGCCTCTCTCATCACTACACTTACTAGCAATCCGAAAACCTAACATAGCAAGGATCATATAAAGGGTGATTAGAAAGACCATCCCGATAAAACCAAACTCCTCTGCATAGATCGCTGCAATGTAGTCGCTTCGCGCCTCTGGCAAGTATTGATACTTCTGCAAACTCTCGCCAAGGCCGCGCCCAAAGATACCACCAGAGCCAGCAGCAATCTTTGCCTGAAAGGGCTGGTGGCCTTTACCTAAAAGGTCTGCCTCTGGATGAAGATAGACGTGGATACGATCGTTTACGTGTTTCATGCTAAGAGCAAGCGTTACACCACAAGAGACAAAAATCGCCATCGGCAGAAACCAGTATAGAAGAGAGATGCGTGTGATAAAGTATGAGACAACAAGGGTTGCAATCAAGATGGCGCCCGTCCCATTATCTGGCTCTAATAACACTAAAAGGATCATCCCCATAAAGGGGATTTGCGATAGAAAAAAGTGCTTGGCTGTTGTAAAGCCCCTCTCTCTACCCCACAACTTCATATAGAAGAGTGGGATTATGACTTTCGCAAATTCAGAGGGCTGAAGCGATATACCCCCTATATTTATCCAGCGGCGCGCCCCATTGATATACATACCGACCTTGGGGACAAGGACTAAAGCGAGCATAAGAAGGCAGCCAAGAAAAAAAAGGGGGCTTTTTTCAATCAGATACTCATAGCCAAGCTTGTATAAAACTACGGCAAACAAAAGACCGACCATAAAAAAGGCAAGCTGCTTTATGGTAGAGAGATAGAAAGGAAGCCCTCTAACATCCACTAACTCTTCGGCAGCCGCTGTATTAAAGATCATCAAAAGGCCGAGAGAGAAAAGGGTTACAACAACAAGACAAAGAGCAAACGAAGTCTTCATCGAATGCGTAACCTGTCACCTGGTTTTAACCTTTTTGCCTTATCTTCATCGAGATGGTTGAGCCTTAAAAGATCGCCAAGACGGATCCCATTTTTTGAGGCAATGGTTGAGGGGTTATCACCCGCTTTGACTGTATAGTATTTAGGATCTTCGCTCTCTAAAGAAACTGTTTCGCCTTTTAGACATCCCTTACTAGAGGAGACAAGAAGGACTTGGCCCACATAGAGTCTAGAAGATTGGAGATGGTTTGTGCGCATGATCTCATCGACTGTTGTCCCATGGTTCCTTGCAATTTTCTCTAAGACATCCCCTGCCTGTACGGTAACTTCCTTATACTTCTCTTTGGGCAAAGAGGCTTCCGCTAGCACAGTCTTTACTTCAGCTGGTGCTGGCGCCATGACTTCCTCTCGGCTCATTGGAATTTCAATCTTAGGAAGGACTGTTGTGAGAGCTGTCTTTTCTGTGTCGATGTATTCACTCAAGATCGAGTCAACAGGATCAAGAGCCTCTGCCTTGGTCTGTCCCTTTTTCTTGATAACTTCTTCTGCCTGCGCAAGCTTCTTCGAGCTAACCTCTGGAGAAAGGTTTGGTTTTAAGGCCCCGACACATAAGATGAGTAAAACTCCCATGTTAATCAGGACTGCAATGATGATCGTATCTCTTTTTGTCATGTTTTCTCTCACAGAGTAGCTGTTTATATGCCTCACCCCGCTTCTCGAAGTTCTCAAACATATCGTAACTTGCGCAGCCGGGAGAAAGCAACAGATTATCACCTATGCTAGCACACTGCAAGCCCTTTTCAACAGCCTCTTCTAAAGAATTGACTACCAATACGGGAGCCTCGATCTTCACCTCCCTTTGGATCACATCTTTGGAGGCGCCAAACAAGATAAGGGTCTTTACTTTACCCCGAAAAGAGTCGGTCCAACTAGAAAAGGTGCACCCTTTATTTTTGCCGCCAGCGATCAAGATGATGTTTTTCTCTAAACGTTCTACGGCATAGGAGACCGCCTCAGGCGTCGTGGCCTTACTATCGTTGTAGCAAGAGATCCCCTCTACCTCACAAACATATTCGATCCTGTGGGGAAGTCCCTTAAAAGAGGCTAGCGCTTTTTCAAAGAGCGCTTCTCTAATACCAAAATGAGCTGCAATCTTATGAACATAGACCATATTGTCAAGAAAGCCGTCATAAAAAGCCCCCTCCTCTTTAACAAGATCTCGTATGCGATATTTAGCTCTTCTATAATCTTCCATATCGCTATGCCAATCGAGATGGTTTGGCGTAATATTTAGGATCGCTCCGATCTCTAGCTTTCTTGTATGCATCGTCTCTAACTGAAACGAGCTAATCTCTAAGACTAAAATCTCACTTGGTTCTAACTCTCCGACTAGAGACAAAAGAGGGATGCCGATATTGCCAACGGCCCTTGCCTTATAGCCACCCTCTTGTAGAATATGGGCAATAATAGAAACAGTAGTACTCTTACCATTGGACCCTGTAATACCGATCATGCGATTAGATAGCTCTCTTAAGGCAAGCTCCATCTCACCCACAACCTCAACACCTTTTTCTAAGGCCGTCTTATAAAGAGGGTGGCTTTTAGGAATCCCGGGAGAGACAACAACAAGGTCAAAGTTGAATGGAGAAAAAATCGTTGTATCGGGCAAAACGGTATCGCTACTCTTTTTGTCGACGACAGTCACATGAAACCCTTTCTTCTCAAGATAGACAATCGCTGCTTTGCCACTCACACCAGCACCGATGACAAGCACTTTTTTCATCATATAAGGTTACTGTACTTTTAGGGAGGCAAGACCGATTAGAGATAGGATAAGGCCAATCATCCAAAAGCGCATCACAATCTTCGTCTCATGCCAGCCTGTGATTTGAAAATGGTGGTGAAGAGGGGCGCACTTAAAAATCCTTTTGCCTCCTCTATAACGCACACTCCACACCTGTAGAATGACGGAGAGAGTCTCTGCCACAAAGACACCGCCTACTAAGGCTAAAAGAAACTCTCGTCTTAAGAGGACCGCTGAGACACCAAGAATCCCTCCAATAGCAAGAGAGCCTGTATCTCCCATAAAAATCTCTGCAGGATAGCCATTAAACCATAAAAAGCCGAGGAGAGCGCCCATCGTAGCCGCTAGAAAAACCGCTATCTCACTGCTCCCTTCGATGTAGAGAATGTTGAGGTAGTGGGCAATGGTTGTATGGTTAGAGAGAAAAGCGACAACAGCGAGAACAAAGGCAACAAACAAGGCAAGCCCTGCAGCAAGGCCATCAAGGCCATCGGTTAAGTTAACAGCATTAGCGCTACCTGAGATCACAAAAGTCGTAAAGAGAAAAGCTACAGCAGCACCGAAAAGGCCTGTTAAGACAATTGGATTCTTACAAAAGGGAAGGTAGTATTGGAGGCTATACTCTTTAGCTGTGAGCTCTTTTATAGCGCCCCCTTCATGTTTTTCTTTGGCAACCGGCGGCTTGATAAAAGCGCTCTTATCATGCGGTGTGGCCGTCCATAGATAGCCCATAAGGCCGAAGGACAGGAGAAGTTGAAGAGCCATCTTGGCGCGGGGCGGGATCCCTTTGCTATCTCTTTTTTTAAGCTTTGCGTAATCATCGATCGCGCCAAGCGCCCCCATGGAGAGCATGGTAAAGAGAAGAATCCAAGTAAAGGCAGAGGTAAAGTCCATCCATAAGAGAGAGGCTAGGAAAATCTGTGTGATAAAAAGTATCCCTCCCATAGAAGGGACATCCTTATCTTTTTTATACTGCTCCCGGAGCGCTGGGACATCAGAGATGCGGACTGTGTGGCCAACCTTCAAAGCGCACAATTTTGTGATAAAAAGCCTACCAAAGAGGATACTTAAAACGACAGTCGTAAGCGTAGCAAAGATCATACGCGATGAGGCGTAGAGAAAAAGGGTTGGTACTTTAAAGCCAGCCTTCATTAACCAATCTAAGAAAAAAGGAATCATCCGACAGGCTCCCCTATAAAATCTACCACTTCCCACAATTTGTGGAAATTAGAGCCTTTAACAAGGACAACATCGCCCGCCTCTGCGCTATCGCGAGCAACCTTCTTTAGAAGGTTATAATCAGAAAAAATCTCTACGCTCTTACCGGCTTTTGTGAAAAGATCGACCATAGGGCGACACTCCTCGCCAATACAATAAAGTTGATCAACTCTTTTTAAAGCCTCTTCCCCTACTTGCTGGTGCGAGAGGTAACTAAATTTGCCAAGGTCTGCCATAGAGCCTAGGATAGCGATCGTCTTTCCTTGCTTAGCAGGCTTTGGTAAATTCATAAGCGCTGCGAAGACGGATGTAGGATTTGCGTTATAGCTATCATCGATTACGGTGATATTACGAATCATCTTTTTCTCAAAACGGTGCTGCATAGGCTTTAAAAGTCTTGCTTGTACACGGATTTGCTCTTGTGTAAGGCCAAGATGAAGAGCTACCTCTACAGCTCCCATAAAATTCTCTGTAAGGTGGGTCTCTCGAAAGGGTGAGGCTATCTCTGGATTGTCATAGGGGTAGAGCATATTTTCAGAGGTGCACGCCTCTTGAATTGCCTGTAAATGGGCTGACTTTGTGTGGATGACAGCGAATTGACACTTAGAGGTAAAGATCTCTGCCTTTGCTGCCGCAATATCTTCAACCCCCTCAAACCTGCTCGCGTGGCAAAGAACAATCGGCGTAATGACAACAATTTCAGGCGGTGCAATCGAGACGAGCTTTTTTAAATGGCCCTTTTCTGTCATCGACATTTCGAGGACAAGAAAATCTTCATTACCTTTAGCATTCAAGATCACCATAGGGAGGGTAACCTGCGAATTATAACTTAAAGGGTTCTTACCTATCTTATATTTCGCCTCTAAAATTTTTGCGATAAACTCTTTAGTCGTTGTCTTACCAACCGAGCCTGTAACCCCGATGATGCGCGTTTTTCGCTCTTTTAGAATCTCTCTTGCAAGCCTCTGCAGGGCCTCTAGAGGATCCTCCACATACAAGAGGATAAGACCGTAATCAGGACCTTGATAGCGCTTCGACACAACAGCTGCATAAGCCCCCCTCTCTTTCACTTCCTGTAGAAAATCGTGGCCATCAACTTTAGCACCCTTTAAAGCAAAAAAAAGCGAGCCCTTTTGGACACTTCTGCTATCAAAAACATAGGAAGAAATAGGGAGATGCTCCTCAATGGGACATCCCAAAATACGAGCTAATTTTACCAACATAGTCATACTGTTTATCTTACTAAGTATCTGTAATTTTAAAGTAGTGGTATTTCTCGGAAAAGGGTAGTGCTAAACATGTAATGCTGCAATCTTGATTTAAAGAGACCATATGCCGTAAAGGTGTTTTTAAAAAAATGGGGAACTAGCAGCCGCTATAATTCCCCAACCCCCTGATGGGGCAAGATCTCGATGCA
>JAFEGE010000073.1 GCA_018240105.1 Verrucomicrobiota bacterium
AGGAGTGTTTTTTGCCGTAGGCGCGGTCGCCGGCGTCACCGAGGCCGGGGAGGATATAGCCTTTGTCGCTGAGCGAGGCGTCGATTGCGGCGGCAAAGATTTTGATCTCGGGGTTGTGCTTAGTAATGCGCTCTATGCCTGCTTTGGAGGCGATTGCTGTGATAATAAAGAGCTTTTTTGGACTACCTTTTTCGATGATTCGAATCGCATCTATAAGAGAGCCGCCAGTTGCGAGCATTGTGTCAGATAGAATGACCGTTTTACCTGCAATATCTGGCAGGGCTATGTAATCTGTAGCAGCTTTTAGGGTCTCTTCGTTTCTAGCCATCGCAAGAAAGCCTACCTCCGCATTTGGAAAGACTCTTTGTATACCTGTGTTTAGAGGAAGACCTGCGCGAAGGATGGTGACGAGCACAGGAGTATCATCGATGAGTAAATGCTTGGCCTCTTTGCCGGTCAATGTCTCTATGACAACCTCTTTTGTGGAGAGCTCCTCTAAAAGATCAAAGGCTAAGATTTCTCCGATTTTTTCTAAGCTTTGTCGAAAGTGGACCGCATCAGTTTTTGGATTGCGTATTTCATAAACGTATTGGCTAAGCGCTTGTGTTTGTGCGAAAAGCGCACCATTTGACAAAAGAAACGCTACTAAAAAGCTCTTCATAAACCCCTCTCATTTACAATTTTAAGAAGATCTAGTATAGAGTTTTACAAATTCTTGTAAATGGCCCCGTCTTATCGGGCGGTAGAGAGGCTCTTTTTGATAGGAGCTCCCATTGCATGTGTTTGGAAAGAGAATGTCTTCTGCTCGCGCTTAAAGAAACTAGAGGCTGGAAATACTTTTGTTGTATGGACACGGAAAAATCTAAGGTTATACCGAAGATCGCGCGCAAGTCGCTCGAAGTAGTTCTGCTTTGCGAAGATCTCGTAAGAGGCACTATTTGCGAAAAAATAGACCGGTTTAAAGAAGAAGGAGCCAGCATTTACTTTTCTGTGGATTTCAGAGGGATCTAAGATAGAATTTTCATTTACGTAGATGATATGAATGGTAGAGAAGAGACGAACTAAGGGGTCGAAAAACTCTTTTTTTGTCTTAACGACAAAGAGCTGGATCTTAGGACTTTCCCCTAGAAGAAGAGCCACATTCTTCCACTCACCATCCTGCGAAATAAGAACGGCTCGCTCTTCACTATTTTGCGTCCCGAAGGGATAACCTCTGTAGTGAAGATCGAAGAGTGGGTGCATGATATGTCTAACAAAAAAGGCGAGAGATGGCGCGCTTAAATATTTTAAAAAGAAGAAGAAAGAGCCTATCAATAAAAATCCTAAGAAGCCAAATCCAAGAGCCGCAGAGGCTTTTAATGCAGAGCTAAAGAGGAGAAGGCATAGGGGGGCTAAAAAGACCCCTAAAAAGCTTAAAAAGTTTGCGCTAGCAACTACACGTCCACGGGTTTGTGTCGGACTAAAGGCTTGGACATAAGAGTCTAAAGGAACAACAAAAAGGCCTCCAAAAAAGCCTAATGTGACAAGAACACCGAGAGCTGCATAGACTTTGCCTGCTAAGAAAGGAAGCACTAGAAAGAGAAGTCCCATAGCTAAAACGGCAAAGCAGGAAAGGCCAAGGTCAACCTCTTTTTTACAAATTTTACCGGCTGCGTAAGCACCTAAAGCAATACCTACAGCCACCCCAAAGAAAAGATAGCCCGCTCGGACCTCAGATAAATTTAGCGTATACATGGCGTAAGGAACCATATTAAGCTGGACAAAAGCGGCAATAAAGAGAAAGAAAGCAGAGCCAAAGACAGCGATCACAAGCCGAGGTGTTCTATGGCATAACTGCAAGGTATCGCGTACTTCTTGGAAGATCCAAGGCGCCATCTTTTTAGTCGCCTTGTGGGCCTGTGTTACCGGTATGTAAAAGCTTGCAATAAGGCCAACAGCTCCTGCTACAAAAGCAAAGATAAGAGCTATCAAGAAGTTCTTGCCGGTTGCATCCATAATGTAGGAAGCAAGAAAGGAGCCTATGATCATCGCTAAATAGCACCACGAGGTAATAAGGCCATTTGTTTTAGAAATCTGATCGTGGCGGACAAGCTCGGGTATGATGCTATATTTCGATGGGCCCAGAAGCGCGCTTTGCATCGACAAAAGAAAGACCATCGCATAACAGCCCCACTCCCACCTATAAAAATAGACGAAGAAGGCAAGCCCTATCACTAAAAAGCCAAAAAACTTTAGCGCTATAATCAATTTTTGTTTGCTAAGGCGATCGGCTAAAACCCCTGCGTAGGTGGAAAATAGGATGAAGGGAAGGACATAGCAGATTCCCACCCAAAAAAGAATTTTGCTTGTGTTCGCACCTTTATTGATATCGATGAGAAGGTATATCGTTAAAAATTTAAAAAGATTATCGTTGAGCGCAGTTAGAAACTGTGCGATATTGAGAGCCCAAATCCCGTGCTTTGTAGAAATTCTATGTTGATGCGCGATAATAGGTATCCTTATATCGAATGAACACATCTATGAGTTTATCCTACCCTACAGATTCCTGCAACCCTACTCCAACGATCGTTATGAGCAATCGCTTCGAGATCTTACGCGAGGCGCTCTTTTCAGAAATTGTAAAGAAAAGAGTTAATAGGCCCCGCCGGACTCTTATCCTTACGCCTAGCAATCGCATAAAAGAGTTTATCCTGCAAGAGGCAATCAAGCGGTGGGGGGTCTTTCACGCTGTACAATTTAGCGGTATTCCCGATGGTTTTTCTCTGCTTTTTGGCCTGGCAACCAGAGAGGAACCTTCTTTTATTTCTACAGCTCGCCTCTCTTTATATATAGAAGAAATTTTACAAAAAGAGTCTTTGTTTACCTCTTATATCCAAGGCGATAGTAAAAAAATTGCACCTCTTGCTAGAGCGCTTGCCAAAGGGTTCTCCCGCTGGGGATGGGAGGGTGGTCCTCTCAAAGAAGAGGGGGCTCTTTTATTAAAAAAACTCGAGAAAAAGATCGATTTTCCAACCCTTCTCACAGAAAAACTCTCTACACCAAAAATTGCTTATGAAGTCCATATTTTTGGCGCAGCAAAGATCCCAAAAGCTGTAGAGCCCCTTCTAAAACTTTATCCTACGTGGCTCTATTTTCTCTCCCCTACACCAAACTACTGGGGCGATCTTTTAAGTGATGGAGCTATTGCAAAACTCGATGAGAGGTTTCAGAAAAATAAGATCTCTCTAGATGAGCGTCAAACTTTTGAAGAGCTTGCCTCTGATACGAATCCAGAGCTTAGCAATTTAAGTATGTATGCACGCCCGCTCTTTACAAAACTTTTAGAGGCGCCTTTTTTTGAAGAGTATGAGGAGCTTAAAGAGAAGTCGACGCTTACAATTTTGCAAAGTGATATCTACCACCTCAGCAAGAGAGAAGAGCTTGCCTTTGACAACTCCATAGAGTGTGTGGAAGCTATTTGCCCGCTTTTAGAAGTCGAGGAGCTTCACCGTAATATCCGAAAATGGCTAGCTCACGATAAAACAGACCCGAAAGATATTCTTGTACTACTACCAAATCTTTCTCTCTACGCACCTCACATAGAGCTTGTTTTCGGAGGAGACTCTCCCTTTGGCTTTGCGGTTTTAGAAGCAAGGGGAGCGACGCAAAATTCGCCTCTCTACGCTCTAAAAAGACTCTTTTCTCTTTTAGAAGACCGCTTTAGTAAGGAGTCGGTTTTAGCTTTTGTGGCATCTCCTTATTTTGCAAAAGAGCGCTTCAATCTTACGCCAAGCGACTACAGACTCTTTCATCTTCTTGTTGAAGAGTATAAAGTAGAGTGGGGCTACGACTTAAATATGAGACGCGCTCTTTTAAAAGAGGAGAAGATCTCTGATAGAGGGACTTGGCAAAGAACCTTTCAAACCATCTTAGAGACAATCGGCAAGCA
>JAFEGE010000074.1 GCA_018240105.1 Verrucomicrobiota bacterium
ATGGAATCTTGCTCCTTTTTTAGAGGGCAAAGGCGCTTCAAAAGAAGCGATCCAAGAGAATCTCGAAGAGATTGCCTCTCTAGTCGAGAGTTGTTCCCTAGAAGAGCCTAATCTTTTTACGCGTTACTCACTCTTAGCAAAAACGTTACACGAAGCTGCCTCTCTGATTGGCTGTCTGACGGCTGAAAATGCAGGCGACCTAGAGGCGACGAAATTAGAGGCAAAGTGCCAAGCTGTCGAAGCCCTTTTTGAATCCTTAGATTTGACCATAGATCAAAAACTTGCTGATCTCTCCGAGGCAGAGTTTAAAAAGCTTTTAGAGAAAGAGCCTGAGATTGCCTTTATTCTTAAAGAGCGCCGCCTGGCCGTAAAAGAAAAAATGCCCCTTGCGCAAGAAAAGTTAGCCTCTGATTTAAGCGTCTCTGGCCACGCCTCTTTTACTAACCTCTACTACACTTACATGGGAAAGCTCTCCTTTCCTTTTGATGGCCAAAATATCAATTTGAGTAAGCTCGAGCAGTATTTTGACAATCCTGATCGAAAAAAACGACTCGAAGCTTATGCCAGTTTAGAAAAAACGCTCTCCAAAGAAGAGCTTATTTTTGCCCACATCTTAAATAACATCATTGGCTATCGCCTCTCTTTGTACGAAAATCGTAATTGGAATGATTTTCTCCATGAGACATTAAGAGATAATCGAATGAGCAAAAAGACGTTGGATGCCATGTGGAGCGCTGTTTCGCAAAATAAAGAGCCGCTCGGACGTTTTTTAGAAAGAAAGGCAAAACTACTTGGCCTCCCTAAGCTCTCCTACGCTGATCTTGGGGCGCCCCTTAAAGATCCAAATCAAACGAACGTTCCATGGGATGAGGCTTGTGAAGATATTTTAGCAGCCTTTGGAAACCTCTCTCCTAAAATGGCAGCCTTTGCCAAGCATGCTTTAGAAAATGGCTGGGTCGATAGTAAACCAAGCCGCACAAAAAGAGCCGGCGGCTTTTGCACAAGTGCACCTCTCTTAGAAGAGTCCCGTATCTTCATGACCTACATGAATAATACAAGCTCCAAGATGACCCTTGCTCATGAACTTGGACACGCCTACCATAGCCACGTCCTTTATAAGCGCCCTCCTCTTGTACAAGACTACCCTATGAACCTTGCCGAGACAGCCTCTATTATTTGCGAGACGATCGTCTTAGAAGATGCTGTAAAAAAGGTGAAGACAAAGAGTGACAAGATAGCTCTTTTAGATGAAAAAATTAGTCGCTCGATCGATTTTCAGATGGATCTCCATAGCCGCTTTCTTTTTGATACCAGCTTTCACGAGGCGCGCAAAACCGATTTTATCTCCCCCGATCAAATCAACCACCTTATGGTCGAAGCGCAAAGAGAGGGTTTTGGTGATGCCCTTGCTGATTATGTGCCACACTTTTGGGCCTACAAAATGCACTTCTACTTTACCGATGCTACTTTTTATAACTGGCCTTACACCTTTGGCTACCTCTTTAGCCTTGGCCTATACAACCACTTATTAAAATCTAACCGATTCGAATCGCTCTACATAGCGCTATTAGAAGATACGGGTAGCATGATGGTTGAAGATCTTGCTAAAAAGCATCTTCAGATCGACCTTACAGGACCGACTTTTTGGAATGGTGCTTTAAATCTTATAAATAAAGATATAGAGGAGTTTATTTCTCTTACTAATTAATAATTTATTTTGTAAGGTAAAATTATGAAACTGCTCTCTTTTATTTTCAGTTTGGGTGCTTTGGGTTACGGTGCTTATTGGGTTGATCATAATAATCCCCAATTAAAGACTAAAGCGATCGAGTTTATCCAGCGCGGAGAGTTTCACACGCTAGAGGCGCGCTTCTCTGTCCAGCAGATCATGGATCTTAATCGCAAGATGCTCTTAAAAGATGAGCGCCACAAGTTTTTAGATCCTGTTGTAAAATTTGCCCCCTATCTCTTCATGGAAGTCAAGTACTCCACCCCCGAGAACCAAACCGGTGAAGGGGTGATTTTATGGGATCTTCTGACAGGAGAGATGGTCTTAAATACAAACCACTGGGAGAAGACCCATGGCTTTTCTGATTGCATTAACGCCCATGTCGAGAGTAATGAATTTCGAGTCATACGCACCCTTGCAGAGCGCGGTGGCGTTCTTGATCGAGAGTCTCTTTTGCGTTTTATGCAGACAGAAAATGACATCCTTGGCGGCTGGCTAGATATCTTGCAGCGCAAAAAATTAATTGTACATTCCCAAGGCCAATACCGCCTTCACCTTCAAAATCCACGCCTCTCTGTTCGCCCCCATACCCTGATCGACGATCGCCTTGTCACCAAAACCGCTAAATCTTCTGAGCGCCTTCCTAAACGCTTTCATCTTAAAAAAATTAAACGGATGGCAGAGGCAGCCTTCGGCCAAGATTTTGCCGTAAGACATACTCTCAATGTCTATCTTCCCATCTACTGTATATCGATTGAAAACCCCGATGGCTCTATCCACACCTCCTACTGGAATGCCATCAGCGGTAAGTCTCTACCCTTTACTTCTCTATTAGAGTAGTTGTTAAAAATCCTCTCTAGCCCTATAATCTTTGCCCATTAACAGCATAAGAGTTAACAGCTTGATGCTTTCTACAGACAGGATGATATGACTACCCCTCTCCGAAACTGCGCTCTATTCATGGTACAAGAAACAAGAGAGCAATACGAACACTTCGCCTTCACACAAAGACTAGTCTCTCCTGAAGTAAATCCCCTACAATTAAGAGCTATCGCTGTGACCACTTTAGCATCGCACCTAGAAGGCTTACTTTCGTATCTTGGCATTCAAACAGAAGAAGCGTTGTACCCTACCTTAGATCACATGCTTTTTCAAAGTGCAAATACAGAAATGCCCCGAGACCTTAGAAGACAGATAGAAGTAACAGAGGCTGTAAGGGTTAGTCGGCTTCAGGGGTTGCAAAGCAATTTAGAGACCGCATTAGAGACCCATGTTGCAGATTCTTCGGACTTCACCCGTAGAATGGCATAGAGTTATCTTCTAAAAATTTTGTACCCAAGTAAACTCAAAAAATTCAAAACGTATTTTTATGGAAATTTCTTTTTTAGACTTTAGCCGTATTGCGGCAGCTACGGTGATGCAAGAATTTAATCATGCCTCTCGCGGTAGAACTCTTTCAGAGGCTACTTTAGGGGTTATGCAACGGGTTTCTATAAAAGCATTTCAGGATTGCTTACGCTTTGCTGCAAGAAATTTAAACAACTCTGAGATCGAGAGAGCTGAATTTCCTTGGCTAGATGAAAGAGTATTTATCGTAACAGCTATAGCAAATAGCGCTCTTGGCCAGTTACAAGAAGATTTAAGAGATCTTTTGCCATACATTCCATCTATGTAAAAATCTTTGCTATTTCTATACTGTAAGCCACTTAATAAAAATTAAAAGAGTACTTATCGCAACACCTGTAACAGAACAGACAAGATTTCTTCTTTTTAGAGCTTTTGATACGATAGCTGAACAAGTTCAGGCGACAGCAACAATTCTGAATGATTATACAACACGCAAAGGTGCTTCATCTCCTTACGAGGCTGCGATTAGCTCCGATCTCATGGATGCCTCAAAAAAGAATATAGAAAAATATTTAACTTCCCCTCCCATTTCCATTGCATTAACAAAAGAGACCCATGCACTTATAATAATTGTTCTATCACAACTCGCTTTGGTAAGAACAGCTACAGGTTCTCTCGAGCCCGGACGAATCCAGTTAATAGGGCCTCCACTAGTACCGCCCTATCCCCACATTAGGGCAAGGATAGAGACCTCATTAGAGACCTTGAGTCTATCTATAGCAGAAGCATTTACTGAGATTCTTATCGCTCATGAGATCATCGCAAGAGCCTCTCCTTAAAGAAAAATATCCTTATCATCTGGTATTTAGGTTGAGCGAAAACCTTTTTTCGTTATATTATTGACTGCTCTCTACGGAAAGATGGCTGAGTGGTCGAAAGCGCTTCCC
>JAFEGE010000075.1 GCA_018240105.1 Verrucomicrobiota bacterium
ACTCCTTCTGTGTCATAGAAATAACCTCCTCCATCTTCGTTTCTCCTGGCTTTTAGAGCCCTTCGTACCAAAAGAGGACATTTCTATTTAACAAAAAGAGGACATTTCTATTTAACGCTAACAAATAATAAAATATTATTTATTTAAATAATTAAATAGCATATTATTAATAATAAGATATTTATTTAAAAAGGATTAATTATGGAATCATTACTAACAACTAGCCATTCCGATACTTGTACAGCTCTTGTAGCATGCGCTCGTGGTGAAGTTTTAAATCATGATGATATGGAAGCCCAAGAAGGTTTAGCAATCCAGAGACCTTCCGTTATCGGGCGTCTTTTACATAGCAAATCCTCTAAAATAGTAGCCAAAGTTACAGAAGCCATAAAAGTTTTTCCTTTGTACGCCGCTCTGACCATTACAGAAGGCTCAACAGAAGACTTGATATCCCGTGTACACGCCAGTTGTATAGCCACTTTGAAATTTCATAGAGCTAGCGTAAAAGACCTCCCCAGTGTAACAACCCTCATAACCAGAATTGCTTTGACAAGAACGTGCTTGGCTGAACAGAACGAGCTATTTAGTAATGTTCCCTTAGCTATAAAAGAAAAAATTCTAAAAGCACCATTTATTACTGATGCAACAGTGGGGAAAGGTTTAAAAGATGTTGTAACTAATGTTGCAGCAGGAGTGGACCCCTCTGCGATTGAGGCTAGCATTAAAAATCGTATAAAGTGGTTGCTTCTAGCGCATAGCCTAGCAGAAATCCGGCGATCAGAAGGCGCTCTAGCAATATTTGATTCTCTATCCGCAGAGGAGCAGAGAGCGGTCGATACGTTGTGTGCGAAGGCGCAGGACGCATCTCAAGTAAATCCCGATGACTCTACACACGAGCTTAGTATTCTATTAGCAAAAATTTTGACAACAAGAGCTGATGGGAACTATAATGTTGCAGCAGCCAAAATACCCACAGCAAGCCTCTTCCCTACTCCCCTTGCCGCCGCAGCAGCTCCTGCTACTTAAGCCCTTTCTGCTTAAAAGGATCACCTTGGATGGTGCGCGCTTGCTTAAAGCGCATCTCTAGAAGCTGTAGAGCCTGGTTATGTCTATGCTTTAGGGGCTCTGAGAAGCGATCGATGAAGAGAATACCATCTAGGTGATCCATCTCATGTTGGATACAGCGCGCGCGCCAGCGGTGTAGCTTTTTTTCAGAAAAGAGATTCCCGTTAATATCTAAGGCCTCAACGTCTATCTCACGGGGCCTCTCTACCTCTTCATAGAAGTTTGGGATCGAGAGACAACCCTCTGATTTTAGATTTTTCTCTTTAGAGGCGCGTGTGATCACAGGATTGATAAAAACCTTTGGCTCCTCATCGTAGGGGTTACCACTCTTATCTACTTGATCGGAGAGAACGACTACAAACATGCGCAGGTCGTAGCCAATTTGCGGTGCAGCAAGACCAGAGCCGTTGTGCGCAGTTACCGTATCTACTAACTCTTGTGCAATTTTTAAGATCTCATCGGTAATCTTTTCTACCGGCTTACACTTTGTTCGTAAGATGGGATCGCCAAAGTAGGAGAGATTTTTAATCATGGATGGCTTCCATCTCGGTTGGCGGTAAGGCTCTTACTTTATAATGCGAATCTGTGCTGCTCGCCCAATAGGAGAGGATCAAGCAGGAGGCAAAGAAGATAGTTGCTAAAATCGCTGTGAATTTTTTTAAGACCTCTGGTGTAGAGGTACCAAAGACGGAGTTACTAGAATCTCCACCAAAAGAGGCTCCAAAGCCCATGCTCTTACTCTCTTGGATAAGAATCACAAAGGAGAGAAGCGTTGTAAGAATGAAAAATAAGCAAATAACTATATATAAGAATGTAAGCGCCATTTATACCTCAAGAAACTCTATTTTTTGTATCATTTGATTTACGTTACTCACCTCTAAAGAGGCACCACCGACTAAAGCGCCTGCAATATGCTCAAAACGAAGAAAGTCACTAATATTTTCTACAGAGACAGAGCCTCCATATAAAATCGGCGGAGCAGCGCCTAAACTCTGAAAAAGAATGTCTCGTATAGAGCGGTGTGTATTATTAACATCGCTCGGTATGGCATTTTTTCCTGTTCCTATCGCCCAGACAGGCTCATACGCTATAAGAACCTTCTCTAGTTGCTCAACAGATAACTCTTCTAAAGCAGAGAGAAGCTGTCTTTTTAAGACCTCTTCTGTTTCACCTTGGGTTTTCTCTTCTTCTGTCTCACCAACACAGAGAATTAGAGGAAAGCCTTCTACAACAGCCCTTTCAACCTTTGCTTGGATCTCTTCTTCGCTCTCTTTAAAAAGATGGCGCCTCTCCGAATGACCGATCAGAACAAACTTTGCCCCCACATCGCGCAGCATTCCCAAAGAGATCTCACCTGTGTAAGCACCTGATGCGGCTTCATGCATATTTTGCGCCCCTATCTCGACTTCTCTTCCATGACAAGCGTCGACAAGCTCAGCAATGAGAGTATAGGGCGCTGCGATTTTAAGAGAGAGCCTTTCAGGCTCTTGGAGAGCGGCTAGAAAAGAGAGTGCCTCTCTTCTCGTCTTATGCATTTTCCAATTGGCAACAAGAATTTTTTTCATCCTTATCATTATAAGCAAGAGATTCCTCCCTTTTCAATTGAAAAATGTAAGGTTTATCTATTATCATGTTTTTCCTATGGCGCTCTCCCCTCTTTATACTGTTAGCGAGATCACGTTCGCTGTCAAAAGAAATCTTGAAACAGCCTTCAGTAGCATTAAAGTAAAGGGCGAGGTGACAAACCTACGTCGCCAGGCCTCTGGCCATATCTATTTTACTTTAAAAGATGCCGAAGCTCAAATCTCTGCCGTTCTCTTCCAAGGCAATGCTAGCCGTCTAACTCGACTGCCAAAAGAGGGTGATCAAATCGTAGTCGAAGGAGCTATCTCCCTTTATGCCCCACGAGGCACCTACCAAATCATCGTACAGACCGTCACCTTCGATGGCCTTGGCGCTCTTCTTTTAAAGTTCCAAGAGCTTAAAAACGAATTAAAAAATCTTGGCTGGTTTGATCCGCAGCATAAAAAGCCCCTGCCGAAATTTCCTAAGACGATCGGCGTCATTACAAGCCCATCTGGCGCTGTGATACGCGATATTATAAATGTTTTAAGTCGCCGTATGAGAAACTTTCATCTTCTTGTCTACCCTGTAAAAGTCCAGGGAGAGGGGGCAAAAGAGGAGATTGCTAAGGCTGTCCAAGAGCTCAATCGCTATCCAAATCTTGTTGATGTGGCTATTTTAGCTCGTGGGGGCGGCTCTCTAGAAGACCTTTGGCCCTTTAATGAGAGAATTGTGGCAGAAGCAATCTTTCACTCTAAGATCCCGATCATCTCCGCGGTTGGCCATGAAACCGACTTCTCTCTCTCTGACTTTGTGGCAGATTTAAGAGCCCCAACACCCTCTGCTGCCGCTGAAATTATCTCGCAAGAGGCCGCACAGCTTCTAAAAAATTTAGCCAACTGGCATAAGACCCTATCAACCTATCTTTTGCAGATTCTAAGCCATAGAAGAGCCAAGATTGAGCGCTTTTTACACCATCCAAAGCTTCGTGATCCCTATACAATTCTAGCTCCCTACGAGCAAGCAGTCGATGATGCGGCAGAGAGACTCACTCTTTTAACACCTCTAAAAGAGATAGAAAAAAAGAGAGATCGGCTCCTCCGATTAAAAGAACATCTTTTATCGATTCATCCTGAGGAAGTTTTAAAAAAAGGTTATTGCCTCTGCTTTCAACAAAATGACTCTTCCCTTATCTTAGAATCTAGTAAACTATCCCCAGGCGCACCGATTAGTCTACGTTTTCATGACGGCTCGGTAGAAGCTTTAACAACAGCTATTAAACCAAAAAGAGTAACAAAAGCTCATGGAAAAGCCCCCCTCCTTTGAAAGCGCCTACGGCCGCTTAGAAGAAATTTTAGAAAAAATGAACCGCGGTAGCGTCCCCCTTGAGGACTCTCTTGCTCTTTATGAAGAGGCCGACACCCTTTTGCAGTACTGCACAAAGACTTTAGATAAAGCTGAAAAAAAGATTCAGATCTTAATCAAAAATCGTGAAGGGGCCCTTGTGCAAGATAGCGATGGGAAAGTAAAAACAGAACCTTTTAACGTAGACGAAGAGTAAAAGTTTGGTTTTAGAACGTATCGACTATCCAAAAGATCTTAAATCGCTAAACATCAGCGAATTAAAGACGCTTGCCCACGAGATTCGTACGCTCATTATTGATACGATGTCCAAAAATGGCGGCCACTTAGCCTCCAACCTTGGGATGATCGAGATCTCTTTAGCCCTCCACTACGTCTTCGACACACCAATCGATAAACTAATCTTTGATACGAGCCACCAAGCCTATACCCATAAGATTGTCACCGGTCGCAAAAAACATTTTCATACGATCCGTAAGTACAAAGGGCTATCAGGCTTTGTCTCCCCTAATGAATCACCTTACGACCATTTCTATGCAGGCCATGCTGGTACAGGACTCTCCCTCTCTTTAGGACTCGCTAAGAGCCGCGATCTTAGAGGCCAAAAGGAGCACGTTCTTACCCTTCTTAGCGATGCCCCCCTCTCTTGCGGCCTTACCTTTGAAGCTCTCAATAACATCTCCTCCTCTCTTGGAAGGTTTATCATCATCCTGAACGATAACGCCATGGCTATCTCCAACGGCGTTGGTAACCTCCACACCCAAATCCTTGGAAGATTTACCCTACCAAGACAGACACGCAAAGAGGCTAAAGCCTTTTTTCAGCAGTTTGGCGTCCGCTATAAAGAGCCTGTTGATGGCCATGATATCGGAGCCCTTATTGCTGCTTTTGAAGAGGCCAAAGATAAAGAGTACCCGATTCTTATCCATGCCCTCACAGTAAAAGGCCATGGGATGACACGCGCGGTTGAAGATCCGATTACTTACCACGGGGTCTCCCCTTTCGATCCACAATCAGGACAGATCCATCCGACGCCGCCTAAAAGCACCTTTCCTAAAGTCTTCGGCAAACACCTTCTCAAAATGGCTGATAAAGACCACTCCATCACAGCTATCACACCTGCTATGCCACGAGGCTCTTGTCTTGATGCTTTTATGGAAAAGCACCCAGAGAGATGTTTAGATGTCGGCATTGCAGAGGGCCATGCGGTAACTTTTGCAGCAGGGCTTGCCTACGGAGGCCACCATAAAGTCGTCGTCTCCATCTACGCAACCTTCTTTCAAAGAGCTTTAGATAACCTCTTCCAAGATGTCTGCTTGCAAAACCTTCCGATCATCTTTGCTTTAGATAGAGCTGGCCTCTCCCCCGCCGATGGCACAACCCATCACGGCATCTTTGACATAAGCTTTTTATACGCTATGCCCGACATGATCATTACGCAGCCAAGAAATGGTGATCTTTTAAAAGACCTCCTCGAGTCGGCCTTCTCCTGGAAAAGACCTGTTGCTATCCGCTATCCAAATCTTGCTTGCGAAGAGACCGATCGAGACCAAACTTACCGTCCTTTAGCTGTTGGCGAAATTTTGGCTGAGGGAGAAGATATCGTTCTTATCGCCCTTGGTCCTATGTACCGCACTGCTTTAGAGGTTAGAAAAATCTTACAACAAAATGGTATCCAGGCAACCGTTGTCGACCCTATATTTTTAAAACCTCTCGATAAAGCTCTATTTTTAGATCTGTTAGAGACGCACACCCACTTTGTTACCATCGAAGAGCACGCTGTTACAAGCGGCCTTGGCATGATCATCAACTCCTTTCTGACGGAGCATAGTAAAAAAGCTATCAAAGTACAAAATTTTGGTTTGCCCGATCGCTTCCTAGAACATGGCGATTATACAAGCCTTATCCAAGAAGCGGGGCTCTCTTGTGAAAAAATTGCCTCAGAAATCCTCCTTAACTTTACTAGAGAAGAAATCACAATCCCTTATGAAGATCGCGCTCTATCCTAGCCTCTCCAAAGAAGATGCTAAAACACACATCTCTCCTATTGCGAATTTCCTTAAAGCAAAGGGAGCCGAGCTATTTATCGATAAAGCTGCCAAAGACTTTCTCCCTCTTCCGACTGTAGAAGAGGCCGATACAATCGATATCTTCTTAGTACTCGGCGGCGATGGGACACTTCTCTCCTGCAAGCAAAAATATAATCACATGGAAAACGCTCTCTTTACAGCGGTCAACCTCGGCTCTTTAGGCTTTATGACAGACATCCGCCTTGAAGATGCAGAGCTCTACTTTGAAGATCTCATGAGAAAGAATTTCCGTGTAGAGGAGCGCCTTATGCTACAAGGCACCTTTGGAGAAAATGAGCACCACGCCGTTAATGACATCGTCTTTCATCGCGGCTCTATTCCTAATATGATCCTTTTAGAGGTAACAATCAATGGACTCTCTTTTAATAAATTCCAAGCAGATGGCCTTATTATAGCAACGCCTACAGGATCTACAGCCTATTCTCTTGCTGCCAGCGGCCCCATCTTAGACAGTAAACTACAAGCCCTCCTCATCACCCCGATCTGCGTCCATGGCCTTACTAACCGCCCCTTTATCACCGGCCCCGATGATCTCCTCGAAGTAACCTACCTGAGCAATGCAGGCCCCATCCAAGTAACTGTCGATGGCATAAAGCAGTTTACCCTCCAGCAAAACGAAACCGTTCGTCTACAGAGAAGTCCCCACACCTTTAAGCTCATCTCTTACGAGAGACACACCCTCTACGAAACCCTTCGTAGTAAACTCCACTGGTACGGCTCTGCTAAAAAAACAGAACCCGCCCATATAACTAAGTAAGATCTGTTACTTTAGATTTAACCAATAACGTGTGTAACGTAGCTCTCCACTCTTACGTAAGGCATCCAAAGAGATTAACTCAGCAAGATCTCGCGTAGCAGTAGCTCGAGAAGCTTTTGTGATCGCAATATAGTTCTCAGCACTTAAGCCCCCTTCAAATCCAAGAGGTCCTCTTTCAAACATCTTTAGGAGAGCTTTTTCTTGTCTTGGATTAATTTTTCCAGCTAAGCTAGTAAATAGCTTCGATTTTGCGACTAAAAACTGGATAAGATCCATCGCATCTTTCTGAGCTTCCAAGACCGCTTGAGAAAAAAACTCGACTAAAGCTTGTGCGTTAAGCGTCTTATTACAGCTTTCAAGAGCGCTGTAGTACTCTTTCTTTCTTTTTTCCAAAACTTTTGAAACAGAAATTAAAACGGGTCTTCCAATAATTCTAGAGATGAGTTTTTCAACTAAGGCCCGTCCAATTCTACCATTACCATCTTCAAAAGGATGGATGCTCTCAAAATAGACATGGAGAATCGCTGCTTGTCCCAAAATAGAACTCTTTTTATCTATCCCATTAAACCAGCTGATAAATCTATCCATTTCATAAGGAACTTTAGCAGAAGGAGGTGCCTCAAAGAAGATTTTTTGAAGATCTAATCGATTCGATACGATTTGCATCGGTTCAGAATGGTTACGATATTGCCCACTCTCTGTAGCTCCTTTAAATAGCATCTCATGCCATTTACAGAGTATTTCACGGCTCAAGGGTTTTTGAAACGATTCATAAACATTACAAAGTAGCTCGGCCATTGCAGACTCTTTCTTACCCACACGCCTTACATCCGGAGCTAGTCCAAAGTGTTTCTTAATGGAAGATTGTAAACTCTCTCTATCAAGAATTTCCCCCTCAATTTTTGAACTTTCTATCCCTTCCTGACCTAAGATCTCAACAACAAGCTTATAGTACTCTGCCTCTCCAATCGTCTTTAAAAAAGCCGTAGCGCTGCCGAGTCCCAACAAAAACTGGCTCTCTTGTTCGAGGATAGATTCGGTATCGTAATAAAAGCTCGGCCACTCTTTTAATTCCCAATTCCAGACCATGAGTTATAGACTCTCCCTCTATAACTCATTTTTATACCAATTTTTGAGTTATAGAGCAAGACTCTATAACTCACAATAGACTGCAATCCATTAATTATAAGGCGGATAAACGGAAAAATTAAATTAAGAATTGCCGCCTAAGCGATAAAGCGTTTCCCAGCGATGCTGTAAAAGATAAAGCTCTGCTCTACATCTACTCATAGGCTCCTCAAAGCTCTCTACACCTCTTTTAAAAGCCTCTCTTATTTCTTCTATAGCAGCGTTTGCATCTCTCAGAGTAAGAGTTTTGCTCTCCCTTTCTACACACCTTCTCTCGAGTCTAGCATCAAAGGCATCAACCAATTCGAGTTTTTGCATAGCTAAACGGTATACTCTTTTAAGAAGAGGGCCACTCAAAACCTCTATGCCTCTGACAATATCTTGCTGAGCCTCTATTCTCGATCGAATATAAGCTTCTTCCTCTCCTCTACGAACTAAAACAAACTCTCTTACATAAACCGGTAAAGTCTCAAGTGTAGGTAATTCTTTCAAATCGATAGCGGCGGTATAGGTAGCAAATAGATTGCTCAATCTAAGCGAGTCTTGGTAAAAGCCATCTAAAACTCTTCTCACAAGAAGATCTTCTGGCATTTTAC
>JAFEGE010000076.1 GCA_018240105.1 Verrucomicrobiota bacterium
CGAGATCTTGCCCTACAAGGGGTTTGGGGAATTATAGCGGCTGCTAATTCCCCATTTTTAAACTTAGCTTTATGACACATGGTCTCTTTAAATTGGCATTGCAGCATTACATGTTTAGGACTACCAGAAAAACTAGCGTGAGAAAAAGGTGGCACCCAGATTTGAACTGGGGATGGAGGCTTTGCAGGCCACTGCCTTACCGCTTGGCTATGCCACCTTATGCATATTTTATATACCCATTATTAAATGAGAGAAGCTCTCAAGTCAAGCGCTTTCAAAATCTTTCGCAACCATCGCATTAAAAGCGGAGATGACACGCGGTGTAAAAATAAAATGTTCAAAAGCTCTTGGTAGCCACCTTGGTGGGGTGATGAAGGAGGAGCGGAGCCAACCTGGCTTGCGTAAAATAAGAGGTTTTTTGTTACCGGAAACAATGAGTGTGGGGATTTGTAAGTTAGAGGCAAGGTGGCATAAATCGGAATCTGGCCCAATAAAATAGCCCGACTCAAAGATGATACTAGCGCCAAAGGAGAGGTCTTCCGTCTCTATGAGGAAGGGGTTATAACCAGCTTTTTCTACGTTTTGCGCAATCTTTTCATATTTTTTGTAGATAGTTGGCGAGGGGCGGATAGCAACTCTTTTGCGGTATCTTCGATGGAGAAGGTGGCTTGGGGGCAAAAGCCCATTATTTTTAGAGTGGTCAGAAAACTCTAAAAGAGAGGCTATCGCAAGCGAGATGTTATCGACCATAGAAAGGCTTTTATTGAAGACGCGGTCTAGACTTGTCAAAGGCGGATGGGTGTATTTAGAGTAACAAGGATAAAAGATGGCTATTGGCATTTTTTGTATACGTCTTAGCTCTTCTAACGCCTCTTGGATATAGGGGGTGGTATCATACTGGAGAATAATAAGATCGTATCCCGAAAAAACCTCTTCCATCGCTTCTTTTTTAGGGCGGAAGACAAAGCGGTGGTCCCCAAACCAATCTTGTAGCTCTTGCAGCCTATCATGAAAGGTGTCTACTGCGATGCCAAGAGACGTCAATCGATGGGAGGCTACCATCATCATGAGCCCATCTGCTACTTTTTCTGACGCAATAACAGCAACCTTACTAAGGGGCATCTTCTCTAAACCTCACCTGTCTCTAAAATCATAGCTTCTGAAAGAACAAATAGCCCTGCTGTAGAAACAGCATAACCAATACCTAAAGAGGCTACCTGATAAGGGTCGATAATGCCAAGAGAAAGAAGATTGTCTATAGTTCTTGTCTCGCTATTAAAGCCGTATGGCAGCCCTTTTGCTAAAACTTTTTCTAAAATAGGTTCAGGTTCTACCGCACTATTTTCGACTAAAGTCAAAGCAAGACCTCTTACAGCTTTTTTTAAAATAGTCATCCCGATAACTTCTTCTAAAGGTAATTCTTTCTCATCTATGCAAGAGATCGAAAAGAGAAGGCCCATCCCTCCCCCTACGATCCCACCCTCTTTTAAAATAGCCTTTGTCCCCAAAAGAGCCTCAACAAAGCGCTCTTTCTCCTCTTTCATCTCTAATTCTGTCTTACCCCCTATAAGGATCTTACAGACACTAGATGAGGAGTCCAAGCCTCTTCCACGGCTTTCTATAATAAGAGTCTCTCTCTTATTAACTACGACTCTTTTGGCGAATCCTAAAACAGAGCTATCGCTATTTTTAAGGCTCATCCCCTTCTCTTCGCTAACAAAAACACCACCGACAGCAGTCGCTATATCCTCTAAGAGATCTCTATTAGAGGGGGCTTTGATCGCACACAGCTCTAAACCACCCTGCATCTTATTGATAATAAGCGTTGCTACCGTTTCACTCTCTATTTCACTAGCAATGAGAAGTAATGATTCTTTTGAAACAGCAATCGATTGTAAGATAGATAATATTTCTTGTGGAGAGGCAATTTTTTGATCGGTGATTAAAATCCGTACATTTTCTAGTTCGGCAACACCTCTAAGAGCATCTGTTGCAAAGTAAGGCGAAAGAAGGCCGCTCTCTATTTTTAAACCCTCTACAAACTCTAATTTTGTAACGTCAGATCTATTTTCATCGATGAGGATAACCCCCTCTTTGCCAACCTTTGCTACCGCCTCATAAATGAATTGGCCAACATGAGAAGAGCCTTTACCAAGAGATGTTGCTATACGGCCGATCTCCTCTCCGCTCTCCACTTTGATAACGCTATCTTTTAAAACCTTTAAAAAGCGATCCTTCGCCTTATCAAGGCTTCGTTTAACGATAATAGGCTTTTCTCCTGCAGCAAGATATTTATGGCTCTCTTTTGCCAAAAGATAGATCAGGATAATGGCGCTCGTTGTCCCATCATGAACTTCTCGATACATCTTCCCTATTGCGTCTTTCACAAGAGAGAGGCCTGCATCTTTTTCAGGATCTTGTAATTGTAATTCCGAAATAATTTTGTAGCCGCCTCTAACAGCTTCAGGCGGACCAAACTTCTTTTCAAAAAGTGTATGGCGGCTTTGAGGGCCAAATGTGTGTTTTACAGCATCAGAGGCGGCCTTTAGACCATCCAGTACTTTTTCTCTGACCTCTTGGCCAAAAAGAAACCCCTTTTCTTTTTGCACTGACACCTCTTAACGCTTTAAGAGATACTCTAGTCGATAAGAAGTTTATCGTGCAAGACAGCTTCTAAAAGGTACCTTCTAAAGCCGCCTCCCATCTCTTGGAAACTATTGATAAGATCAAATCTAAAGGGTCTATTTTCTGGCAGATAGACTTTTACAGGCTTTCTTGTGTCTTGTATATAAAAGACGCGATCGAGACCAAGAAGCACTTGCCGCGGCGTATTCATCTCTATAGATTTTTTCTTGGTGGTATGGACAAGGAAATGGTCTAAATAAAGAAAGCGGTAGCTGTAGAAAGAGAAAAAAGAGGGGTAGGGAGAATAGACAGAAAAGGGAGAAGTCTTTGGTTGGAAGGCTTTTTCTATCGCCTGGCCAAGCTTTGCCCCTTTGCAATTGATATCACCCATCACAATAATTGTCTCTTTGGGGATGAAAATTTCCTTCAAGTACTTGGCAAGAGACACATCGTAATAACCATTTTTACAAAGATGGACATTTAAAATACGGATCGTCTCTTTGGTATCGATGCGCTCTAAGACTACCTGCTGAAAGGTTCTGGTGCGTACAGGAAAAAGCCCTTCAATGGCCTTGCTATCGACAACTGTAAACCACTCTTCATTTATAATAAGCGCCTCTTCTCTACAGGTGAGTAAAAGGTATTTCTTTGGTAGACGCTCTTGTAAATCTAAAAGAAATGGCTCACTACACTCTTGCAAGGCAATTAAAGAGCGCGGATGGGTTTGGTGCTTAAGCATCTTAAGAAGCAGATCGACAACGTGTCTATCTCTTACTGTGAGCTTTGTCTCTAAAAAAGGGATATCTTCTTCTATAATCATAGAAGAGGCCATCACCTTGCGATTTTTCCCTATATTTTTGCTATTTAGAACATTCCATGAGACAATATGGATGCCATCGTAGGTGATGCCGATGGGTAGATGGTCCGATGGAAACTGCCATGTATCAACCTTAAGGGAGCTAAGAGAGGGGCCATAACTCTTTTTCTCTTCGCTATAACTAAGAGAAAAGAGCGTTAAAAAAAGAATAAATAAAATATTTTTTTTCATACTCTTATTATAATAGGCTGTTAACTATTTTTTTAAAAACAGGCTTTTTCTAGCACCTATTTCATGTAAACATAAATTTATAATTAATATTTAATATATAGACGTTTACATTAATTAATCGTTATTATATAATATATTTTTTTAATAATATTAACAGGAGCTTATGCAACCTTTATCTCCGTCTATACCCGCTTTAGATGACCTACTTTTTTGTGAATCGGTTTCCTCTTCTATCGATACAATCGATGCTATCACCTCTCTAGATACCGACCAGAACTCAGAATGCGCCTACCAAAGAGGCCTACAACTTTTAGAGCGAGGTAAATACCCCCTAGCTGTTGAACATTTACACTTTGCTGCCCGCGATACCCATAGCGCGGCTGCGGCTGTTTTAAGCACTCTTTATGCAGTAGGCGTTGGGGTTGCCGTCGATATAAAAGCCTCAGGAGAATTTTTTCTTTTAGGTTTAGAAAAAGAAAAAAAAGAGGCTCTGCCTCAAATTCGGGATAGAATACGATTCCTGCAAGGGGTTATTGAAACTGCAAATTTTCCTACAAGCCCCCGCTTTGTTTATATTATACCTAGCGAAGGGTCTCCCGCATCCCCTCTCGATCTCCGCGTACAGGCAGCGCGCGATGAAATACTTTTGTGTCAAAAAGCTCTAGCAGAAGATCCTCCTTCTCTCTACGCTCTTGCCAAAGAGGTAAGGCAAAGACATAGTTCTGGGGAATGGTCTCTCTTAAGCCTTGCGGCTTCTTTAGGCCATAGAAAAGCTATACAAAAGTGCCTTAGGAGAACAGAAGACCTTATCTTTACGCCTGCTTTTTTACATGCGACCGCAAAAGAGAACGCTAATATGCTTTGTGAGCTCGGCATTGCTTATATAGAAGGTAGAGGGATGCAAAAAAAGCCAGAAAGAGGCTTCAGCATGATTAGAAAAGCGGCAGCGCTCGGCTCTTCTAAGGCTGAAAGAATCCTACAAAAAGACTCTGCCGCATCTCGATTTTCATAAAAATTAACAATCTGAATACAAGATAGTTAAACAATACAAACCCCTTATTTTGCTTCTAAAAGCCGTTTAAAAGGAGCCCCATTTTCTCCTTGCCAAATACCCGCCCCTCCTTATGCTTATGGGTAAAAGAAGGAGGAGTTTATGAAAAATGTCTCCCATCGCGTAAAAAACCGTTTTAAAAAGGCGCTTCGCGACGCTACCAGACTTCCTATTACGGAAGAGACGCACCATTTTGGCTTTCAAGATGTGGCAAATGGCAGTATATTTTACTTTACCGATCTTTTAAGACCTTTAGATAAAAAGGTTGCTTTAGAGACCCTTGCTTTTTACAAAAAGCACTTGGAAAGGGCCCAGTACTTTAGAAGCTTAAACCACTCAAAAAGAACAACACCAGGTGAAGTTATCTCACAGAAAGCCCATAGAAGACACTCTGTGCAGCCAACCCATCTTTTGCAAAACTTAGATAGTGCTAAAAGAGCTGAGACTAGCAATCTGTCTCATAAAATGTTAAAGTATGGCCATCAGAAAAAGAAAAAATTTTGACGACCATGGTCTCTTACAAAATAGCGCACTTATCAGATGTTCACTTCTTTCATTTTTGTAAGAGTCCTCTGCAGTTTTTGAGTAAGCGGTTTCTCGGTAATTTCAATTATTTACTTAATAGAAGCCGCATTCATAATGCACATCTAGCTTACGAAGTTGTTAGCTTCCTAAAAGAGCTTGGTGTGCACCATCTTATTATCACAGGTGACTACACAACAACTGCCTCTAAAAAAGAGCTCGCCTCTTTTAAAGACTACCTCTCGTTTTTACAAAGAGAGGGCATCAATCTCTATACGATCCCAGGCAACCACGATATCTACACAAATACAAGAAAAAATCGCTCTCGTTTTTATCACACCCTTAAAGAGAGCCTGCCTTTAGAAAAAGCTTTTTATGAGACGCTTTTTAAAGAAAGGGTCGCAAGCGCACACCTCTTTGATGCCTACTTTCTTGTCATGATAGATTGCAGCTTTGCCATGCCCCTCTACAAATCAACAGGCCGCTTTTCAAACGAAGTTGAGATGGCTCTTAAAGCTCTTTTAGCAAAGCTCCCGAAAGAGGCTTTTATTATCCTAGCGTGTCACTATCCATATGACCTTTATAAATTTCCAAAGGCGCATCTTGAACGTGGAAGCCATCTAGAGACAATTATCAAAAACGATCCTCGTATCCGCCTCTACCTCCATGGCCACAGACACATCTTAGAGCTTTCTCCCAAAGATGGCCATACAGTTATCGACAGCGGCTCTATTTCTCTTAAAGAGGCGAGCTCTTTCAACCTTCTTATCTGTAAAAAAGAGAACTTAGAGATAAAATTGTATCAAAAAAACAAAGAAACATGGAGCCCAGCGGATGGTAGAGAAATTAGCGTGGGTTAAAGGGGGCCTCTTTTTTTCTTGCACTGGTTGCGGCAAATGCTGCACGGGCTTTCCAGGCTACGTATGGCTTGAGGCCGATGAGATAGAAAAACTCGCCTCTTATCTACAAATGGATAAAGAGAGCTTTCTTAAGAAATATACAAGGACAGTCGGTGATAGAATCTCTTTAAAAGAGCACCCCTCTACCTTTGCATGCCCCCTTCTAAAAGATAAAGTCTGCACGGTCCACGAGGCTAAGCCAAAACAGTGTCGCACCTTCCCCTTCTGGAAAGAAAATGTTGCCTCAGAGAAGGCTTGGCTTGAAACAGCCTCTTTTTGTGAGGGAATTAACCATAAAGAGGCGGCCTTTGTACCGCTTACTGAAATCCAAAAAAATGTAAAAGAGAAGGGGTAAGCTGTGGAAGAGAAGCTTGTATTTGGCACAGGTGGTGTGCGCGCTAAAATGGGCCCCGCTCCTAATGAGATTAATACCAACACCATCCGCCTTATCACCCAAGGGCTTGCAAGTTACCTTAAAACTTTGCCAGAAAAAGAGTGGAAAAGAGGGGTCGTTATTTGCCACGATTCGCGTTTGCACGGCCGAGAATTTGCGCTAGAGACTGCCTCTGTCCTTGCAGGCAATGACATTCCGGTCTTTATCGTGCCAGAGCTTAGGCCTACACCCTTTGCCTCCTTTGCTGTTCGCCATCTACACGCTAAGGCAGGGATTAACCTTACCGCTTCGCACAATCCAAAAGATTACAACGGCTACAAAGTCTACTGGGACGATGGGGCGCAAGTCGTCTCCCCTCACGATACAGGAATTATGGCAAGCGTTTCTAAAGTAGGCGGCCCCTCTCATATTAAGCTTGCCCCCTCATCACCTCTTATCAAAACCATAGCTCCAGAAGTTGACAAAGCCTATTTACAAGCAATCAAAGAGCTCTCCATCCAAAAACTATCTGGCGAGAAGCTCTCCATCATCTACTCTCCCCTTAATGGCGCTGGTATCACTATGATTCCAAAAGCGCTAGCGTTGTGGGGCTTTTCCAATGTACACCTTGTAGAAGAGCAGAAAAATCCCGACGGCAATTTTCCCACAACCCCCTACCCTAATCCCGAGACAGAAGAGGCTCTTCGACTCGGCGTACGCGACCTAAAGAAAAGGAAAGCCGACATCCTTCTCGTCTCAGACCCAGACTCCGACAGGCTCTCTCTTGCCATCTTACACGATGGAAAACCGATCCACTTTACTGGCAATGAACTCGGAGCGCTTCTCCTCCACCACCTTCTCACCACAAGAGCTCCTAAAGAGCCCTTTGCTGTTGTGACTACAATCGTCTCGACAAGACTTATCAAACTCCTAACCGAAAGGGCTCATGGCTCCTGCTTTGAAGTTCTAACCGGCTTTAAATACATTGGTGAGAAGATCCATGAGTGGGAGACGCATAAGAATAGCCCTCATTTTCTCTTTGGTATGGAGGAGTCTTTAGGCTACCTCTATGGCACCCACGCCCGTGACAAAGATGCGACAATTGCAGCGTGTCTTACCGCCGAGATGGCACTTTTAGCTAAACAGCACAAGAAAAGCCTTCTCGACATTCTCTATGACATCTATCGCACCTACGGCATCTACCGCACGGGACAAGCAAGCATAGAGTCCCCCTCTCTTGCTCACATGGCAGAGCTGATGAGCTCTTTAAGAAAAGAGCTCCCAAAGGCTCTCGGAGGTGTTAAAGTTCTCTCTGTTGAAGACTACCTCACCCGCAAAGCTACCGATCTTACAACCAAAAAAGAGAGTCCCTTAGATTTACCTAAGTCGGATGTCCTCATCTTCCATCTTGCCGATAAGAGTAAATTTGTCTTTCGCCCCTCAGGTACCGAGCCAAAGCTTAAAATCTATGGCGAAGTGACAGGCAGTTATCCCTCTATTTTGCAAGGCATACAAGAGCTAGATAAGAAGCTTCACAACATGCTAGAGACTTTGAAGAAGTCCCTCTCTTAAATAGCTAGTGCTCCCTCATTAATGTCTCTTTCCTTCGGTGCCTTAAAGAGGAAATAACCTAAAAACGACAGAACAGGCGCTAGGAGCTCTTTAGGGAAATAAACCGGTAGAGGATAGACTCTAATCAAGATAAAGCCCACAATCCCGAGCAAAATAGCCCCTCTTGCGCCTTGGTAAGAGGCGTGTTTGCGGAAAAGAGCTATCATAATCGGGGCAAAAAGAGTTGCTATCGAGAGCTCATAACTTTGGATTAAAAGGTCTAAAACATTCTCTGCATAAAAAGAGAAGATAAGAGCTGCCAAAGAGACAATAATTGTCACGCGTTTTGCTTTTTTGATCGAATCTCCAGCAAAAAAATGAAAGTCACTGACAAAGTTAGAGCTTATAGCGTTTATCATAGCAACGGCCGTAGAGGCAATAGCAAGAAGAACAGCAACTCCTAAGAGCGCTGTTACAAAAGGGTTTGTAAAATAGGCAACGCTACTAATGAGTACACTGCTACCAGGCAGAATGGTAATAGCATAATTTTTTGCTAAAATGCCAAAAAAGATCGGAACCAAAGCTGTTATAAAGGCGACGATACCAGCTGTGATAGTAGCGCTTCTAACAACACTTGGCGACTTACCAGCAAAACAGCGCTGCGCCATCCCCTGCTCTATCAACATAAAGAGAAGCGGCATGATAAGCCAGCCCCACATTTTAGGAGTCGCTGTAAGATCTACAGAAGGCAGAGAAAAGGAGACGTCCGAGAGATAAGTATAGAAAAGCGCCCCTGCAAATATCGTAAGAAAAAAGAGAGCCTGTACTATGTCTGCCGCAATAACCCCCTTCATACCACCTCTTACCGTGTAAGAGATCGCTAAAAACCAAAAAAGAAGATACCACGCTGGCGAGGCTATGCCAAATGATAGGAAGAACTTCTGTGTGGCCACCATCTGCGCTACTAAAATCATAAAGAGGGAGAAGATGGAAACAAGAGAGGCTATTTTACGAAGCCGTGGGCTTTTGTACTTCACCTGGAAGATCTCAGCAACAGTTGTTACTTTTAAAGAGGAGAGCCTCTTACCTATCCCTAATCCTAGGATAATAAGCCCTAAAGCAACTCCCATAGGATAGAGAAAGACGAGAGCGCCAGAGGTGTAAGCCTCCTCAGCAGCACCAAGAATCATCCCCCCTCCCACCTGGGTTGCAAGAAAGGTCATAAAGAGAGGGAAAAAGGTGACATTGCCCCCTCCATTAAAATAATCTCTATTATTTTTAACGTGCTTTTCACTTCTAGCACTAAAATATAAAGAGAGAAACATAACGCCAAATAGGGTGATACAAAGTATAAGCTGCATAACGGCTCCGAGTAGTAAGTAAATTTTAAAATGTTTTTTCTATAGAAACGAGCGTTAGCTACGATGGAAACGGAAAGAAAAGGCTTGTGCTTTGCACATAAAAAGACTCCGTGACTGCCTATTGTAGAGCAAACTACAGCTTTCTGTCACTTAATCTTTTTGATCGGCTCTGGGTATTTAATGCGAAGGTGATGGGTTGCTTTAATAATCTCTACAAGCTTTTGTTTCACTGTATAGAGCTCTTGGAAGGTAAGGGGGCACTCTGCAAACTGCCCGTCGTTAATTTTATCGCTAACAACACGATCGACCATATTGCGAATATTCTCCTCAGAATTCTCTTCTAAAGAGCGCGAGGCTGCCTCTGTAGAGTCTGCCATCATAATGATCGCCGCCTCTTTTGTCTGGGGCTTTGGTCCTGGATAACGAAAAGCCGCCTCATCGATGTCATCAGGATGGTCCTTCATTTCTTGGCACTGCTTGGCATAAAAAAACTTGATAAGCGTTGTCCCGTGGTGCTGCTCGATGATATCGATAAAAGGCTCTGGGAGCCTGTACTGTCTTGCTAACGAGACCCCATCGGGGATGTGCGACTTTATAATATAGGCCGACTCTACAGGGGTTAAGAGTTGGTGGATATTAAACGTTTTACCACCGCTGATCATTTGGTTTTCTGTATAGTATTGCGGGGTGTTGAGCTTACCTGCATCGTGATAAAGGGTTGTTACCCGGCAGAAAAGGCCGTTTGCCCCAATCGCATTAGCAACATATTCAGCAATGTGGCCAATGGAGAGGCTATGCTGATAAGTGCCTGGAGCCTCCAAACTAAGCCTCTTTAAGAGCTCATTTTGTGGATCCATGTACTCCATAAGCGTCATATCGGTCATGACATTAAAGAGCGACTCTAAAATCGGCATAAAGCTGATGAGAAGAAGGGATATGAAAAAGAGGTTAACAATGAGAGCCAAGATATCAATTAGAAAGGCAGAGGAGAAGATTGTGTAGTTAGAAAAATTGTAGATGACAATGACTAGAAAGGCAGAAAAGCCAATTTTGCAAGAGACCACAAAGACCTCTTTTCTTTTCTTCAATTTTTTTACCACAAGAAGCGCTGTTGCTGCTGTTAGTGCATTGATCATCAAAAAATGGACGTGATCAAATGACAAAGAGAGATCAGCGACAATTGTCAAAAGAAAACTTGAAAATAGCGAGATCTCTGTATTTAAGAGAAGCGATAGCATGATCGTAGCAAAGGGAATAAAAATTGGATAGCGCACAAATTCAAACCAAGCAGAGCCTGTATGGAGAAGAAAATACTCAAAGAGCTTTGCAAAAAAGAGGACGAGGCAAAGAATCGTTACATAGAGGCTAAGAGAGCGCACAGAAGTGAAGACCTCTCTTTGTCTTTGCCAGAGGTAGAAGCCTACAAGCGTTGTAATCAAAACAGCAAAGAGAAGTGAGCCTAGAATTGTATGGAAGGTCCAGCGATTATCGGCTGTCTGGAGCGCTTTTTTCATAGCGTTTAGCATCATCATATGGCGCGTTGTGACTCTCTCACCTTGCGCGATGATACGCGTCCCAGCCGGAACTTTTGTGTATTTTTCTGGCACCTGATGCTCGATGCGGTTACGGAAAAGTCTCTGAGCATCGATATCGTTATAGACGCGCCATTTTTCTACTCTAAAAAAATCTAAAATGAAAAGAGCGGTTGTCGGCTGCAATTTATAGGTATCTAACAAGACCCCCTCGACTTTTTCCCAAAAGCTCTTTGGGAAGAGGTTCCCCTCTTCGCTATCTAAGGGCGGCACAATAAAATAGTTATCAGTAGAAAGATCGAGCTCCTCGCGCTTTTTAAACGTCCTTTCATCGGTAAGATTGGCTTTAGAGAGAACCGCAACTAAGGCATCGAGACCGTTATAGATCTCCTCAAAAGTTGCCGGATTATCATTTCTCCAATTGGGGTGGTTGACAAGGTAAGTCTCAAATCTCTGCCGCACCCTTTTAATTTCAGCGTCGTGGATCTTATAAATTCGTCCAATATCACGAAGCGCCTCTTGTTTTAGGACAACCGTAGCATCAGAGTCTGGAAATTCAAAATCAATCTGTGCCACCATATAATTTTTTGCCGGCTGGTCGATCTCTAAAAGATCGATCCTCACCTCTCGAAAATGGAGAAAAATAGCAAGCAAAATGGTCGCAATCACAGCGATCATCCAGCGTAGGAAAGCACTCTCTTTAAAGAAAGCGCTTCTTCTTTTATCAAATTTTTTCCCGCGGCGAAACAATTGCGTCCTTGCTACTCAATGGAAAATCAATATAATAGGGAAAGATATACCAAGTAAATGTAAAAAAATACTCCGCCTGCAAACCCCAGTATGCTGAGGCAGAAATTTAGATGGCTTCGAAGTAGAAGGAGTATAGCATTATGTATAAGGCAATTTCTAGAAGGTTTAGACCGAGAACTTTTAGTGAGGTGACGGGGCAAGAGGCCTGTGTTACAACGCTTAAACACGCCCTGCAGCAAAAAAAAGTTGCCCACGCCTACCTCTTTTCTGGGATTCGTGGCACCGGCAAAACGACCCTCGCCCGCATCCTTGCCAAAGCTCTTAACTGCGATGCCCCCAAGGAGGGCTTTGACCCTTGTGATGAGTGCCCCTCCTGCCAAGAGATCGCAAAAGGCCAGTCTCTAAACGTCATAGAGATCGATGGCGCCTCTAACCGCGGGATAGAAGATATCCGAGCTCTCAATGAAACTCTCTCTTATGCCACCTCTGAAAAAAAATTTAAGATCTTCATCATCGATGAAGTACATATGCTCACAAAAGAGGCGTTCAACGCCCTTTTAAAACCGCTCGAAGAGCCGCCATCTCATGTAAAATTTTTCTTTGCAACAACAGAGCTTGATAAAGTCTTACCGACCATCCTCTCTCGTTGCCAGCGCTTTCAGCTAACTCGTATTCCACGCGCTAAGATCATGCAAAAGCTACGTAAAGTCGCAAGCGAGCTCTCTGTGGAGATCGATGACGCCTCCCTTAGCTTCCTTGCTAAAGTAAGTGAAGGGTCGCTTCGCGACGCTGAGACACTTTTTGATCAGATCCATAATGTAGAGGGGCCGATCACACTCCCTCTTCTTTTAGATATTCTAGGCTACCCTGCAAAGGATGATTTCTTTGCCCTCGATGATGCCTACCATACAAACGACCTTGGCTTTGCCTTTACCCTGACACAGAAAATTTTAAACAGCTCAAAAAACCAACAGCTCTTTTTAGAATCTCTCCTCGAGCACTATCGGACTATAGCGCTTCTCTTCTTTAAAAAAGATTACGCTCTCAATTTGACACCCGAGGAGGAGGAAGGATACCAAAAGGCGCTCTCCATCTACACAAAGGAAGAGGTGCTCTTTTTATTAGATAGCCTGCCAAAAATTCTCTTTCCACCTCTTAAGCCAAAGCTTCTCTCTCTTCACATGGAGATGCTCCTTCTTCATATTATCCAAAGTAAAAATCGCCTCCGCATCGACCAAATCATCCACCGCCTCGAAACGCTCCAAAAAGAGCTGCCGCTAGAAAAACTTGCCCCTACGATCGCCCCACCCAAAGAGATCCTCCTTGAAAAAGTCTCTATAGCAACCCCTAAAGAGGCTCCCTCTATCGAGAATCAAGTAGTGCCACCTCCTTCTGCTCCTCTTGCCACTCCTGCTGCCCCCTCTAAAGCAAAAAGCGCTGTCGAATTAGAGACGCTCTTACGTTTTGCTCAAGTAGAGTTAAACGGCACATTAACTCGCTCTAAGTAGAAAAAAGATTCACCTTCTTTCCCCCGCACGATCCACGACCCCCTTATGATGATTGAAAAAATTGCCGTAACATGGCAACCTTTCTTTGATTAAGAATAAGGAGAGCAAATGGGAAGCGGTTTTTCAAAAATGAAGAAGCAACGTCGCCTTTTAGAGGAGCAGTTCTCTAAAATGCAGACAGAGATGCAAAATACAGAGTATACAGGTGTCGCAGGCTCAAATCTCGTCACTGTAACCCTTAGCGGCGATCGCAACATGAAATCGATTAAAATTAATCCTACCTGTGTCGATCCAACCGATGTAGAGGGGTTAGAAGACCTCGTTATCACGGCTTTTAAAAACGCCTACGAAAAAGCAGAAGCAGCCTCACCTGTCGATCCTAATCTTTTTGGTTAGAGACCCAAAAGCCAAGCATCTCGTGATGAATCCAGAAGTGGCTAATTTAGATTCTTTAGGTTAGCCGCAAGTTCAATCCCAAAGCAATCACTAAAGAAACAAGAGTATGCCATTTAGGATTACCTGTACCAGAAAGAGTTTTATAAAGGCTCTCTCGTCCGACATTTGCTTTTTTGGCTAAAGCGCCAATACCACCTTGCGCCTCTGCAACATTACGCAGCGCCATAAGAAAAAGCTTCTGAGACTCCTCATCTCCTCTCAAACTTTCATGCAGCGCCTCATTTAGATAAGCCACGGCAAAATCGTGATCTTGAAGCTGCTCCAAAAGAAACTCTTGATATTTTCTACTTCTTGCCATTGTTTAACCCTCTTGATTGATAATCATTAAAATATTCTTTTGCTTTATTAATATCCCTATTTTGAGAACCTTTGTTCCCAGCACACAACAATAAAATGATCTTATTAGCAATTTTCCCATAATAAATTCTAATTCCTGGCCCATAGTGAATTCTCAATTCAGAGACCCCATCTTGCAACGTTTTGCAATCTCCAAAATTGCCCAGTCTCAATCGATCTAGACGCATCGAAACTCTAGCCTTTGTATGAACCTCTAGCCTTTGTATGAACCTCTTTAAGTCCTGTAAGCCAAATTTCAAAAGGCCTCTTACCAGCCCTTGTTTCGTAAATTACGATTTCGATCTCTTCCATATACCGCTACTAAAAATCTGAACAAATCTACTCATTACTGAGAAGAGTGTCAGAACGTCAGCCAAGCAGTTTTGCTGACGATTCACGTATGGCATTTCAGCCATAACAATCAGGATGTGCTGTCAC
>JAFEGE010000077.1 GCA_018240105.1 Verrucomicrobiota bacterium
GCGCGTTTCATGTGACGATCTGAAAGAGAAAAGCTAATCGGTTTTACAAGGGCAAGAGAGCTCCTTGTTGCTTTACAAGTTCGTATAATATTGCCCGTATTTTGCGGGATCTCTGGTTCGAATAGGATGACTTTCATAAGAATGTAAGAGGATTGTCCTATACCATAGAGACTATGGTATAGGATATAGAGGAGGGTTATTTCGTTGCTGTGATAGGAGCGTCAACTTGTGAGAGCTCATTTGCATGAGGCCCTTTGCCAAGAGTAGAATCATCTGCTTTTGGCGTGTTCGCCTTAATCACTTCAATTTCAAAAGTAAGAAGAGAGTTTGGTGGTAGGAATCCTGTGGATTGTCCATAGCCAAGCTCTGGGTGGATAAAGATACGTCTTTTTTCACCTTCGCGCATCCCTACAATCGATTTTTTGAAACCTTCAATCGTGTCATCAAGAGAGAGAACATCGTCTTCTTGAGACTGGCCAAAGACCTTACCATCTAAAAACTTACCACAGTAGCGAATCAACGGGCAGAAATGCTCTTCTACAAGAGATCCTTTGCCTTCAGCAAGTCTTACATATTGTAATTTACCTGCTTCTAATTCAACAACGCCCGGTTCATTTTTGTTTTGTTTTAAAAAATCTTCTGCTTTTTTTAAATTTTCGTGGCACTGGGTTTGAAAAGCAATCTCTTGGATTTGCCCGAGAGCTTGGAGACACTCTGTCTCTGACATAGGCGCTGCAATACCGTTTAGGCGATCTTGGATCCCTTGGATTACTGAAGGCATATCAAACTCTAATCCGAGTGTTTCTAAATGTTGTCCCATCAAATGGCCAAACGCTCTAGAAATTTTCGTCATATCATGCTCGGCTGCTTTTACAAGAGGGGCTATCGTTGCTGGTTCTACAGAAATTACTTCTTGTGCGGCGAATAATGGCAAAGCGCCAAAAGAAAAAACTATAAGCGATCGTTTCATATCTATCTCCTTGATTTAAACAACAATGTAGCCTTTCCAATCTTTATACTCAAGTAAACTCAAAAAGGCTAAAAGCGTCCGATGTTTGCAGTATATACTCTATTTCTTATTAACTTTGATGTGAAGTTCCTGTAATTGGTTCGTTGTTGCTGGTGAGGGGCAGTCCATCATGATATCAGCAGCTTTTTGGGTTTTTGGAAAGGCTATCACTTCACGAATTGATGGTGTGTTAGCAAGAAGCATTGCTAGACGATCGATACCGAGAGCTATACCGCCATGAGGGGGGGTACCATATTGGAGAGCTGTTGTGAAAAAGCCAAATTTTTGTTGGATATCCTCTGGTGTAAGGCCTAGAAGAGAAAAGACCTTCTCTTGTAAAATTTGATCGTGGATTCGAATCGAGCCGCCGCCTAGTTCATAGCCGTTAAGTACGATATCGTATGCCTGCGCTCTAACTTTAAGTGGCTCTGTATCAATAAGATGCATATCTTCTGCTTTAGGGGATGTAAAGGGGTGGTGCATCGAGGCGAGTCTGCCTGTCTCCGGATCTTTCTCAAAGAGAGGAAAATCAACAACCCAGTGGAGAGAAAATTGTTTTGGAGGGATAAGGTTTAATTTGTCTGCGATATGGCGTCGTAGATGATCAAGCCCTTTGTGGACAGTGTCTCGACTCCCAGCAGCAATAATAAAAATATCTCCCTTTTCAAGAGTTGTAAGCGTTAAAAGCTCTTTTTCAGCTTCAGGCGGAAAGAATTTTAAAAAATTAGAGGAGATACCTTCGTCTGTGCTTTTCATCCAACAAAGCCCTTTAAGGCCAAGCTTTCCTACAAACTCGATAAAGCCATCGAGATCTTTTCTAGAGAAGCTAGCGCCGCCTGGAACTTTGAAGCCTTTAATGATACCACCTTGCGCTAATTCATTTTTGAAAGTAGTAAATTCAGATTTTTCAGCAACTTTGCTTACATTGATAAATTTCAAATCAAAGCGAATATCGGGTTTATCGGAGCCGTAGGTTTCAACAGCTTCATGATAACTCATATGGCGAAGGGGTAATGTGATAG
Organism: Verrucomicrobiota bacterium; assembly: GCA_018240105.1. Classification (GTDB taxonomy): domain Bacteria; phylum Chlamydiota; class Chlamydiia; order Chlamydiales; family 2-12-FULL-49-11; genus JAFEGE01. Next base: position 2,032 of record JAFEGE010000077.1, read on the forward strand.
AGACGCCAAGACACTCTAAAAAGACTTTTTGCAATAGATTTTCAATAATTGCCTGTATGTCTTTATCTTCGATAAAGCTCATTTCCATATCAAGCTGTGTAAATTCCGGTTGGCGGTCAGCTCTTAAATCCTCATCTCTAAAACAGCGAGCGATTTGAAAATAGCGATCAAGGCCACTAATCATCAGTAATTGTTTAAATATTTGAGGCGATTGGGGCAAAGCAAAGAAGGTGCCAGGATTTACACGAGAGGGGACAAGGTAGTCGCGGGCGCCCTCGGGGGTAGATTTTGTTAAAATAGGGGTTTCAACCTCTATAAACTCTTGTGTGTCTAGATAGGAGCGAATGGCGGCGATTGCTTTATGACGTAGGCGTAAATGATCTAGAATTTTACCACGGCGCATATCAAGGTAGCGGTAGGTTAAGCGTAGATCTTCGTTTACATCGATACTATCATCAGCAATAGAGAAGGGAGGGGTTTTAGCTGTAGAGAGAATAGTCAGTTCTTCTGCCTCGATTTCAATGGCGCCTGTGGGGATTTTTGTGTTGGTAAGGGCCTCACCGCGGAGTCGTACAAGCCCATGGACTTGAATGGCCCATTCGCTTCGAAGATCAGCTGCGGCTGCATGAGCTGTTTTTGATACTTCCGGATCAAACACGAGCTGTGTTAAACCATACCTGTCGCGCAAATCTATAAAGATAAGACCCCCGTGGTCACGTCTACGGTGCACCCATCCGCAAAGGGTCACTTTTTCTCCCGCATGATTGGCTCGAAGTTCGCCTGCAGAGTGTGTTCTTTTTGTTGTCTTCAAAGATGATGTGTGGGTAACGATAGTAGATGCTTTCATAAGGGTTCCTTTCTCTCTTGGCGGGTCCGAAGGTTCTTGATCGTAATGACTCTTTTTTCTAACTCTTCCTCACCTAAGATAACGGCCTCTTGAGCGCGCATGGCTTCTGCCGCTTGGAGCCCTTTTTTGATGTGGAAGTTCTTATTAAATAAGAGAGCGCTTTTGCCCTCTTTTCTGTATTTCTGTAGGAGCGAGAAGGCAGCTATCTTAGCCTCTTTTGATAGGGGGATAATAAAAAATTCAGGACCGCTCTCTTTAAGAGGCGCTTTTCCTTCTGCTATTAAGGCTTGCATGACTCTTTCGATCCCAATACCAAAACCTATGCCTGGTAGATCAGGGCCACCTAGTTGCTTAAGAAGGCCATCGTAGCGCCCACCCCCGCCTAAGGCATTTTGAGCCCCTTTGTCATCGCTTGCAACGACTTCAAAAACGGTATCCATGTAGTAATCTAGACCGCGAACAAGCTTTTCGTCTATTTGATAAGAGATACCAAGAGAGTCTAATAAGCTACACACTTCTTGAAAGTGAGAGAGCGTTGCCTCCGAAAGGAACTCTCTTAAAGAGGGAGCCTCTTGGAGAAGAGCTTGGTCAGAGGCTTCTTTCGAATCTAGAATCCTCATGGGATTTGTGGTAAGACGTCTTTGGCTATCCTCTGAGAGGAGATGTTTTTTTGTCTCTAAATACTCTTTTAAAGCTGTAATATAGTTCTTTCGGGAGATGAGATCCCCTAGTGTGTTAATCTTTAAGGCATATTTTTCTAACCCTAGATTTGTTAGAAACTCTAAAAAACAGCTGATTACTTCTACATCGACGGTGGGGTCTTTGTCGCCTAAAATTTCAACGTCGAATTGCGTAAACTGTCGATAGCGCCCTTTTTGTGATCTCTCATAACGAAAGCAAGAGCCTAGATAGTAATATCTCTGCGAAGGAGCTTGTTGTAGACCGTTTTCAATATAGGCTCTTAGAATAGAGGCTGTCAGCTCTGGCCGTAAAGATAGGCTTCGACCACCCCGATCTTCAAAGGTATACATCTCTTTAGAAACTATATCAGTTTCTGTGCCAACACTTCGTAAAAAAAGATCAGTATATTCAAAAACAGGAGGGCGGATCTCGCCTAAGGTGTATTTTTTAGCAAGAGTGTGGACATGATTTTCTATAAAATGCCAAAAGGCCGATTCTTTCCAGGCCTCATCAGAGGTCGGCACAATGTCGTAGCTTCCCTTGACTCTTTGATAACTCATGAGGAAGTAGGATAGCAGAAGCTTAAAGTGTAGTCAAAAGAAAATTCAGAGAAGAGAGCCAGCTAGAAAGAGTGCTGCTATCGCCCTTAACAAGGTGTTCTTCATGCAAAGCATTTAGAAGGTCCATAAAAGGAAAGGGGAGCCATTTCTCGCCTGTAAACTCTGTAAGATAGTAGCCTAAAGAGTGGCTTGCTCCTTTAGGATAGTCTTGTACTTTTTTAACAAATATTTGGAGGGGGTAAAGGTGAGACGATGAGGGGTTCGTTTCTGAAAGGGTTAAAATAGAATTAGAAAGAAGATGCCAATTAGTCGATAGTTTTTCGGCATAACGGTACTCAGAGCTTGTATTTTCTTTAGTAAGCTCTTCAAAGAGTGTTTTTAGATGAGTAAGAATTTCTCGGAGAGTTTTATTCAAAAGAGGTTTGATGCCTGCTTCTTTTTTTAAGCGGCCAAGTTTTTCTTCTAAAAAGCCATAAAGAATATGCTTTATAAAAATTTCTTTAGGAATGGCAAGATGTTTCCAAAAGATAGTATCTTTTTGCTTATCTTGCTCAATAGCAGATACTTTTACGTGAGATGGGTCATTTTTGTCAAAACTTCCATGAATACCGCTCATACTAATAACTTATGTATAAGAGTCTTGAAAAGTAAATAGGTTTTTTCAAAAGAAGGCCTAAAGATAAGGAAAGCAATTGACAATTTCACTCTAAGGATCCTATTCTTTTTGAGGATACGGGAGGGTTAGTCCTTGCATATTTTTGATCGTATATTTCGTCACGCGCCCCATCAAGAAAAGATTAAAGATGA
>JAFEGE010000078.1 GCA_018240105.1 Verrucomicrobiota bacterium
GAGTTTCCCAATCTCTTAGGATCGACTAACCCATGTCCAACTGCTGTTCACATGGAACCTTGCTCCACTTCAGTCTTCAAAGTTCTCATTTGAATATTTGCTACTACCACCAAGATCTGCACCAAGGGCAGTTCCACCCAGACTCACGTCCTAGGCTTTGCCACCACCCCCGCGCCCACCTACTCGCCGCGGCCTCGCATTTGCCGTCCGGCGGTAAAGTATAAGTACAACGCTTAAGCGCCATCCATTTTCAGGGCTAGTTGATTCGGCAGGTGAGTTGTTACACAGTCCTTAGCGGTTTTCGACTTCCCGGTTACTCCCATAGGCTTTCGCCTTAGGGCCCGACTATACCTTAAGCATTGAGATATGTGATATACTCAATACCCACCAACATCTAGTCTGTGAACTGCATCCGTGGAGTACCCTGGTATTACCCAGTATACCCTTTAGGACTTGGCTGCGGATTACCGAATTCTTTGCGTTTTTACCATCCCTTGGGCACTACCCCAAGTGCTGCACGATTGTCTTTCGACTCGCCGCGGTAGCAAAGACTCTAACGGACTCCCCGCAATTTGATGGTGTCGCCTAATGTTAAGACTGCGCCTATTAGCACATACTCTCAACAAGAGACTAGCAGCTTGTTTCATGCAGTGATATACACTACAATCCCCTCGCTACTTTTCGTCACGTGTATAACTTCCATGACCACCGTCCTGCTGTCTAGATCAACCAACACCTTTTGTGGGGTCTGATGAGCGTTGATTTTGGCACTTTAACTTTACGTTCGGTTCATCCCGCATCGCCAGCTCTGCTTCGCTTGTTCCAAAAGGGTCTTACCCCTCTCCCAACAGACCTTGTGTTGCAGCACTCATTCTGTCGGCCAGCTCTCGCTGGGGCCAGTACGTTCCTTAAGCAAACAGGATTGTTGTTCAGGTTAAAACATCCTGTTCACCCACCCCTTTCCGCACGTTACCGCGGACAGTCAGCCAAGGCTGTCTCGCATCGAGATTGTCCTTATCCACTTCTGTGAAACAAAAGTGGTTTCGGAGATCCCTCGAACCAGGTGGTGTCGCTGCCTGTACACTATAAAATCGCCACAGCTCCTGCAATCAGACTCGTTATATCTCGGCTATGAGTCCAAGCTGTGCTAAACAGGTCAACTAGGAGACATAACACGCAGTCTTAAAGACCACATGCTCCCCTATCTTTGGCAAACAGAACATGATTCATTCGTCGCCCCAGAGTTTCCACATTTTAATCAAGTTAGACCAGATCAATGTCAGCACGACTGTGCTTATGTTGGCACGAGGGAGCGCCTTTCAGTCATTTTTCGACATGGCAGAGAAGCGCAGGAACAGTCCCGACAACCGTGCACCGATGGAAGAGTGGCCTGTTGGTGCTTTGGAGATGTTTCGGACTCGACTCGCAGCTAATAAGAGTACCACAGGGCAGCCCTATTATTGCCTGGAGCGGATGTCCGATGCCGAGCTTCCCCCCGCGTTGGAGGATCAGCGCTGCTTCAACCCCTGCGGCAGCCACACAATCACACTTTGTTACGAGCGACGCCAGTATCAACGTCCTCTCCATCGTATGATGCACCAGCTTCACGAGCTACGCCATGGTCGACCACTCCTGCAAAAGGAGCAGCAATCATCGCATATCTGCATGGATGCTGTTAATGTGGGTGGTCGCGGTCAGCGTCACTGCTGCAACCCAGACCACATGGTCGTCGAGACCGACCAGGAGAACAAAGACCGCCAGCGCTGCGCGGGCTGGATATGGATCCAACCCTTTGCAGGGCACGAAGGTGGGTACTGGTACCCTGCCTGCGTCCACGAGCCACCATGCCTGCGCTTTACGCCCAAGGCACGGGTGCCCACTGTGATCTCTGGCTCATGATTGACTGATCTCTGGAATAAAATATTGGAATACACTTGGACGTCGGATTTGGAAAATTGTTCAACATAAAGCTTACCAAAAATGGCCCACTAGGAACTCCACATTTGATGGGAGAGTTCAAATTCAAGCAACACTCCCTTCTTACCTATTTAAAGTTTGAGAATAGGTTAAGGATGTTTCATCCCTAAATCCTCTAATCATTCGCTTTACCTGATAAAACTGTGTACTAAGTTCCAGCTATCCTGAGGGAAACTTCGGTGGGAACCAGCTACTAGATGGTTCGATTAGTCTTTCGCCCCTATGCCCAACTTTGACGATCGATTTGCACGTCAGAACCGCTACGAGCCTCCACCAGAGTTTCCTCTGGCTTCACCCTAGTCAGGAATAGTTCACCATCTTTCGGGTCCCAACAGATACGCTCTTACTCAAATCTTTCAAAGAAATCCAGATCGGTCGATAGTGCGGGCGGTTTTTGACGCCACCCTCCTACCTCAGCAAACCGAGTTTGCCTTTACTTTCATTACGCCCCCCATGCGGGTTTGTCACCCTAAGACTCGCGCATTTGTTAGACTCCTTGGTCCGTGTTTCAAGACGGGTCGGTTAAAGCCATTTCGTCAGCATCTGGGAAGCAGTGTAAGATAAGCACTAAACTCTGGCACCTACAGCACCAAACCACATACATTGCTGCAGTAATCTGGCCGTCTGCAAACACCATGTTCAATACCCACTAGCCTAGAGGCCTGCCCCTTTTTCTCCTCGATCTCAGGGATGTCTCGGCACCGGGTCTTCAGTTCCCGGAAGAACTTACCTGCCCCGGCACTTTACCCCACCAGCCCGAAATCGATGCTGACCTGATTACAAGACAAGTGCACTCAGAGTGCTACCCACTGCAAAAGGCCCCATGTAGAAGACCCCCCGCAGAGGCAGCAACCTGAATTGATTGCCCTGCATTCACTGCTGACTTTAATCGTTTCCATTTTAACGGCTTCACGTGCTATTTAACTCTCTTTTCAAAGTGCTTTTCATCTTTCCCTCACGGTACTTGTTCGCTATCGGTCTCGTGCCAATATTTAGCTTTAGATGAAATTTA
>JAFEGE010000079.1 GCA_018240105.1 Verrucomicrobiota bacterium
AGCGGCATCGTGCTCTTTAAGCGCATAACGCGTTTAGAGAAGTGTCGCCAAGCGCGCCACTCTCTTTTAAGAGCTTTGCGTAGATAGTTGATATCTTTTTTTAGAGTCTGAGGCGCTGCATGCTCATCTTTTAAAGAGGCTTTGTATTGCGCTACAAGCTGCTGCATCTCGGAGAGCTTGTTCGTAAGGCTCTCTGTAAAGAGGGTGATTTTAGCTTCAAACTCCTCTTTTTTGTGTGTAAAAGAGTGGGTTAACTTCTCAAGAAGAGCTTTTTTATGCTCCTCGATCATAAGGATAGAGATACGGGTCTCATTGGCTCTTTTAAGGCCGTGGGCAAGTCCTACTTTGCTTAAGCCCCAGATAATCCATTTACTTGGGTCAAAGTGGTACCAGCGGATACCATTACGATAATCGCCTGCAAAGGTGTGGTGATAGTTATGGTAGCCCTCACCAAAGGTGAGCATAGAGATGAGGTAGTTATCTACAGCGCTGTGCTCTGTCGAGTAGTTTTGGTGGCCCCAGTAGTGGGCAAGAGAGTTGATAAACCAGGTAAAATGGTGTAAGAAAAAGAGGCGGATAAGCCAAGTAAAGAGGAAGGCACCAAAGTAGTCGCCGCTGATAAAACCGATAAGAAGGGCAACTACGGCATTTGTTGCTACCATGAGAATTTCGTAGTACTTGTTTTGAAAGACCAGAAGCTTATTTCTCATAAGATCAGAGACGATACGCTCTTCAATCGGGGGCTGCTTATAAAACATCCAGAAGAGGTGGGCGTACCAAAACCCTTTTTTTACGCTATAAGGATCTTTATCGGTGTCTACGTGTGCATGGTGAAGTCTATGGTCATGGGCCCAACGAAGAGCGCTGCCTTGTGTAGCCATTGTACCAAAGAAGAGGTAGATCACTTCAACGACTTTATGGACTTTATAGGTGGAGTGGGAGAAAAGTCTATGGTAGCCGCCGGTAATAGAGAGTCCTGTTGCGTAGAGAAGAAGGAGGGAGGTTAAGAGTATCCCAGCAGAGGGAAAGGCGTGGCAGAGGTACAGAGGAAGGAGGCCTATAATAAGAAGGTGGTAACCGATAATAAATAAACCGGATGACCAGTTAAATTTTCTTTTTTGTTCCATAATCTAAAATCCTTTTCTAGCCATTATACCTTAAAGAATAGCCCTAAGTAAACTCAAAAATTGGTTTTGAATCCTTATAGAGGCTCTTATGCGTTTTAAGACCGTTTTAAAGAAAGTTTTTGTAATTTATGCTTCTCGTCGAACTTTTTGCTAAGAGAGTGGACTGACATCATCCAGGTAATGGTGACCACAATAATAATCGGAAGAAGGATGTGGGTAACAGAGAAGATGGAGCCTGTGCCAAAAAGGTCAATAAGGGCAACCTGGATCCAGGAAGAGCCTGATTTACCAAGGCGAGAGCCCACGATATCAATAGCTGCCTTTCCTTTAACCTTAGCCTCTTCATCGAGAGGGATATAAGACATCTCTTTAGTCGGATCAAAGAAGGAGTATTTGGCTACTTTGCTTGCGATATTTTGAAAGGCGCCAAAGAGAACAATTAAACCTAAGGAGGAGAGGCCAAAAGTCTGGGCTAAGGGGGTAATAGAGTCTTTATAAAGGACTAGAAGGAAGAAAATGGCCCCTGTGACCCCAACTAGGATAGGAGTAATCTGTGCGCTTGAACGCCATCCGAGGCGCCGAATGATATTAGAGCCTAAGAAAAGAGAGATCAAAAAGGCAAAGAGGCCCACAAAAGAGGAGGTTTTGCTTGTAAACACCTGATAATCAGCTGGATTTGCATAGGTAAGCTTTAAGGAAGCCTTCCAGGTGACTTCGATTAGATTTACAGTAAGGCCGTAGCCAACAACTAAGATGGCTATCCCTAGAAGATAGCGAGATTTAATGAGGTGTTTAAACCCTTGGCGAAGGGAGAGCTTTTCTTTGGTCTTCTTAGGGGCTTCTTTATACTCGGCAGCATTAAAAAAGTGGCTGTCGTTTAAAATCTTTTTATTCGTCCACCAATAGGTGGCTAAAATAGCGAGCCCTGCGAATAAAACAACTGATATTAGGGTTTGGACTGTATAGACGAAGGGGTAGGCGGCTAATTTTTTTGTAAAATAACAGATAATAGGCCCAATACAGAGAAGGCCAAAGTCGCCAGCTGCGATATAGATATTATAGGATCGTTTTGCTTCATCGACGCTTGTGACATCGTTAGCAAAGCCCCAAAACATAACCAGGATAACAACACTACCCCAAAGCTCTGCCGTAATAAAGAATAGGGACTGGATCCAATTGCGGTAGACGGCGATCCAGTGCTGGTACTTCATCCCAAATTTGCTCAAAAGCCAGTCAGAGGATTGATGAGGAGATAGAGCATCAACATTTGGGTATAGAATAAAGCCGTAAATAAAAATAACGACTAAAAAGGCACTAAGGACTGTATAGAATAATTTTCTCTTACTCAAAACATTACTAAGCTTAGAGTAGAGAATAGCTACAAGCATAGCAGCTGGTAAAACGATCCATCCCTTTAAGACGGGGATTACCTCAGCTCCAGAGCCTTTCGCTGTAACTACCATCGTGTCCTTCATACAAGTCAGGATACCGTAGCTAATGGAAACTAAAAATTTTATAAGAATTAAAGGGAAGAGTTTGGGGAGCTCAGAACGGTGGAAGGGCCAAAGCCTTCTGCGCCATTTACTAAAGGTATATAATGAATCTTTTTCTGCCACTTGCATGACAGGTAGTTCCTTTTGCATAAAATTCTCTAGATCATAGCTAAATACGATTTTCTTGCCTAGATCTAAGTACTATTTTAAATACACGGGAAGGTTTAACGAATTTTTAACCTGACAAATAGTAAAGGAGTATTTTTGTTTGCCAGTATGGAAAAAGCTTGTCGAACCTATCACGGCAATTGCCAAAACCACATCCAAACCGGGGAAAATGGCCTCCGGTCTCTAGAGGAAGCCTTTGCCTGCTTATACTCACAAGCTTTAACGAGCCTTGATTTCTAAGGTAATGAACTTTTACCTTCGACTCTTTTTCACCTCCCGCCGAAGACAGGAGGTGAAGGTCTAAGCCTGAGTGCCGTGGAAAACCTGCTGAAAAGCAGCAAGATTAGCCGCATCTCGACCAGAGCCTGGTGCACAATAAATAGCAAACTCTACACGGACAAAGCGACCTATAAATTCAGAGCTATTGAGTGCATTAAAAAATAGTTGTGCCGTAACCGTAGGTGAACCTTCAAAAGCGCCGCAGCCAAGAGCTCCTAAGACAAGATGAGTATGACCTTCTAGTACAGCCTTTCGTAAGAGTTGGACAATTTTTTCTCTCGAGCCGTCCATATATCGCTCATTTTGGCGCAAAGTTGCTTCGCTTAAATCACCTGTAAGCGGTAATCCTAACGCAGCACGATTCGAAAAACGACCTTCTCGTAAATCGTAGGCAGCAACGGAAGCAAAGGAACAATCTACGGGCTTTTCTAGAAAAGCAAAGCCTTGAGTAGGATCGCGGATAACTTGCACATGGCCAGAATAGATACCACCATGCTCTGGTATAGGGTACAAGCCCTTTGACGCATGTGCTTCTAAAGAACGGTAAAGAGAAGTTTCACGACACATACACTCTTCTTGAGCTGGACATCCATCTTCAACGCCGCCACCATGTCTCTTGCTATGAGCCTTGTTGAGTGCTAGAGGCTTTACCCCGTCTCTTGCTAAATCTAAAATTGCTTGGGTGGTTGTTTTTTGTGAGACAACAAATTTTGCTTGGCGTGCGCCCGGGGCGGGGCTTAAAGCTAGTAACGCTCGAAAAGATGCCGTCTCTCTTACTGTGCGGTCTCTATCAGGTGTGACTACCACGCTACCTACTCGATAGCCATGATCTACCGCGTGAAGAGTATCTCTAAAAAGAGCCTTTCTCTCCTCATAGGTCCCTCCTTGAAATCTATTATGATGAGGTACTGCAAAAGGAGGTGCTTGAGGTGGTCTTGCAGCGGCTGGAGGTGCTTGAGGTAGTCTTGCGGGTGGAAGAGGGGTCCTTCCAGGAGCTGCGGGTTGTGGGGTTGTAAAAGTCATATCGACATAGGATCTAATCGTTGAGGAGAAGATATAAGCAAGGCCAAGGGTAAAAATGGTAGCAAGGACAGCAAGGGCGTTGCGTATGCAAGGCCACCAGCGAGGCGGTTCTTCAGAGCCTCCTAGATCATTTATATGTGGGCCGGTTACATGAACTATTTCTCGGGAGCGGTCTATGGGTAGTGGTGAACTTGACATATAACCTCTTATTGCTTTAGTTTTTTGTGATTTATTATACGTTTATTATCTTTTAATTGTAAATGTTTTGATAGAACATCTATTGAAAAATTTATATTTGATAGATGTGAATAAAAATATAATTATATAGCTTTTTTAAGGATGTCGTAGAGTTCTTTACGAACGGGGACAAGGCAAAGGCGATTGAGCTCCTGTGTCGCTTTTTGACACTTCTCCGCTTTTAAAAACCTCTCTGCCTCCTCTTTAGTGGGAAAAAAGAGGGAAGAGAGGTACATGTCGCTCTCTTCGTTATAGTAAAGGCCGCTTCTATCGCTTCCCATTTCTGTGGCAAGCTTGTAAATTTTTTCATTCCAAAGCTTTATAAAGGCTTCTTCAGAGCCAGGCTTTGGGTACCATGCGTTAGTAATTAAGACGTGAAGCGATCCTTTCATAACTCTAGCCTGGCATAAGAGATGGCATTTGGCAAATATTAATTTATATGCCTTGTAATCTAGGAGTTAGAGGTGATTGCGTTTAGGGGTGGGGTAGAGGGAGAGGCCTTCTCTACTTCTTTTGCCACAACAAGGGTTACGCAAGCATCCGACCAGACGTTGATCGCTGTCTCAAGCATATCTAATAAGGCGTAGAGAGGTAGGATCATCCCTAAAAGCTCTAGGGGGACTCCCTGGCCTGAAAGAAGCGCTCCTGCTAGGAAATAACAGCCCATTGGGACACCGGCATTGCCGATGGCAGCAAGGGTTGCTATAAAGACCCATAAGAGCATCTGTCCTATAGAGAATACATGGCCAGCACTCATGCTTACAAAGATAACGGTCGTGAAGATGAAGGCCGCACAGGCATTCATATTAACAGTTGTACAAAGCGGTAGACTAAAGGAGCTTACTTTTTCGTTAACGCCAAGATTTTCTCTTAAACAGCGCATAGTTACTGGGAGAGTTGCGCTAGAGGATTTTGAAAAGAAGGCAAGAGAAATAGCAGAGAGCATGCCTTTAAAGATCTTTGTAGGAGAAAAGCCATGGGCCTTTAAGAGGAGAGGTAGAACGACAAGGCCTTGTATAAGGTTTGCTAAGACAACAACAGAGAAGTATAAAAAGAGCGATTTATAGGGAGCAAATCCAGTCTCTTGGAGCTCTTTGCAGAAAATGGCGATAAAAGCCCAAATACCAAGGGGAAGGAAAAGGACGATGACGCTTGCCATCTTAAGGAAGCTAGC
>JAFEGE010000007.1 GCA_018240105.1 Verrucomicrobiota bacterium
TGTTAGCGTTAAATAGAAATGTCCTCTTTTTGTTAAATAGAAATGTCCTCTTTTGGTACGAAGGGCTCTAAAAGCCAGGAGAAACGAAGATGGAGGAGGTTATTTCTATGACACAGAAGGAGTTAGATAGATTATCAGTGGTTGCCAAAGTAGGCGAAAAAAGGCTTAGCCAAGAGGCTGCAGGGGCTTTATTAGGGCTCTCAACAAGACAGGTAAGAAGGCTTTTAAAGCGTTATAAGCAAGATGGGGCTAAAGGTCTCATATCAAAAAAAAGAGGCCGTCCTGGCAATCACGCTATACCACATGCTCTTAAAGAGGCCATTATAGAGCTTTTAAAGAGTAGCTATAGCGATTTTGGTCCCCTATTAGCGACAGAAAAGCTAGAAGAGCTTCATCAAATAAAGGTCTCTATATCGTCTGTACGTAATATAATGGTTAGAAGTGGCCTATGGAGCGCTAAAGCAAAGAAAAAGAGGCGTCTCTTTCAGCTTAGGGAGAGGCGTAGTCGGGAGGGAGAGTTACAGCAGATTGATGGCTCTCCCCACCCTTGGTTTGAAGAGCGTGGTCCTTCATGCTCGTTAATTTATACGTTAGATGATGCAACAGGCAAGATAGGATCAGCCTCCTTTTGCGGTAGTGAGACAACTTGGAACTACATGAGTCTTTTAAAAAACCATATAGAGAAGCATGGTAGGCCTCTAGCCTTATATAGCGATAAGCATGGGGTATTCCGAGTAAACCATAGAGAGGCGTTAACAGGTAGTGGGATTACCCAATTTGGTAGAGCCATGAAGGAGCTGGGTATTGAGCTAATTTTTGCTAATACCCCGCAAGCAAAAGGGCGCATTGAAAGGATGAATCAGACCTTGCAAGACCGGCTTGTAAAAGAGCTAAGGCTTCAAAAGATTTCGACACCAGAAGAAGCTAACGCATTTCTACCCACTTTTATAGATAGCTTTAACAAACGATTTGCTGTAGCACCGAAGAACCCTGACAATGCGCACAGAGAACTACTATCGGAACATAACCTAGAGGCTATTTTTACCATAAAGGAAGAGAGAAGACTATCGAAAAGTTTAGAGTTCCAATACAAGAGTATAATCTATCAAGTAGTTACTGAAAGAGAAGGGTATGCTCTAAGCAAAGCTAGGATAGAGATCTCTGAAGATGAAAAGGGTGCGATTAAAGCCTACTACAAGGGTAAAAGACTACACATCAGAAGATACGGCTCACAAGAAGGGCAAAGAGAAGAAGTTAATGCTAAAGAGCTCAATGCTCTCCTAGACAATTTAGCCAAGCAAGAGGTTAAATCTAAATATAGGCCTTCCAGAAGGCATCCTTGGAAGCGTTATCCTCGTAATACTTCTCCTGTCTACGTAGCCGCTTAAGCCTTTAAAAGTAGATCTGACCTCAAGGCCTATCCTTAAGGGGCATCTCAAGGGGTCAGATCCTTGTCTTGTTGATGCCATGGGCCTACACATGGGCCTTCCTGGATTGCATATCAAATAAATATTTGCTATAATGAGTGAAGCGATACAGCTTTACCTAGGTGCAGCTCCTACTTCAAAAGAGGACATTTCTAAAAAACGCACCGATAGGACATTTCTATTTAACGCTAACACTTTTGATAAGGTTTTTGACTTTTTCAATTGATTATAGTAAGCTATATTCAATATGTCCATAGAAAAGAAAAGGTCCTATAATTCTAAGTCTAGACAGGCTCAGTCACAGGAGACTAAAAATCGCATTTTAGCCTCCGCAAAAATGCTAATTGAGTCCAAAGGCTTTGAGAAAGTGACCATAGAAGAGATAGCCCGGGAAGCACAGGTATCTTCCCCTTCCATCTACTCTATCTTTCAATCAAAACGTGGGATCTTGCTTGGCTTGATGGATGAAGCGCTTCCACCCGAGCAGCATGCAGCCCTTGTTGAACAAGGGAAGAAAGAAAAATGTCCTCGTAAACGACTTGAAATTACCGCTGCCATTTCACGGCAACTTTATGATGCCGAGAAGGCTCAGTTAAGTTTTTTACGAGGAGCCTCTATTTTAGATCCAGTCTTTAAAGGATTAGAGATTGAAAGAGAAAGACGGCGCTACCAAAGGCAAAAAGAAACAGTTGAAACAATGGCAAATGAAAAAGCTTTTACGGAGAATCTGCCTATTTCTAAGGTTAGAGATATTCTTTGGGCCTTTACTGGAAGGGATTTTTATCGGATGCTGGTCATCGAGCGAGGCTGGTCATCGGATGAATATGAGAAGTGGTTAAGAGAATTGCTAATTCAAACCCTCTTAACCAGCTATGCGAGTTCACTAAGCCAATATCAACATACAGCAGATCACATCCCCACATGAAACAAAATATAGAACAACGTACGCTAACAACTAAAAATTTAATCCTATCGCCCCCTTCCGCAACTGATTTGAAAGCTATTAATGAGTTCGAACTACGCAACAAAAACCATTTAGCAATCTGGGAGGCAACGACTTACTCGGATTCTAAAGATACTTCTCTAACCCAAGATTCTTTAGACGAGTGGATAAAATGCTCAGAGCGGGACTCGAACCCGCACGACATTGCTGTCAAAGGATTTTAAGTCCTTTGTGTCTACCATTCCACCATCTGAGCGTAAGACGGTTTTATACCGCTCGTGATCCAAGAATCGGCTTTGGCATCGTCGGTAGCTCTCACCTTTGAAATTGCCAAAATTTAGCCAACCTTTTAAGTTTGGCTAATTTTGGCACCGGCATTTGCCTATTTCAAATGCGAGGCACCTTCTTGCCACATTCCGATTCTTGCATTACTCTCGGTATACTATTGCCTTAGCCACTAAAAGGGTCTGCTTTTGGCAGTACCTAAAAATGTGAGGCAAGCTTTTTAATGGGCTTAAGTATAAGAATCCTTTCGATAGATTGCAAGAAGAAGTATACCGAGAATAATAGACTTCTTTCGAAACTCGCTTTGTTTGGAAAAATGAACTATTTTTGAGCAGGTTTTCTAAGGAATTTTGAGAGCATATGTGTACATATGGTCGAAAAAATCCTTAAAAAAGATGCCAAAAA
>JAFEGE010000080.1 GCA_018240105.1 Verrucomicrobiota bacterium
AGTCTCTGTTTAGAAGAGGTTAATGCTAAGAGGTGGGAGATAGTCTCTTCCACCTCTTTTTTTGTATTTAAACGGCTAAAGGAAAATCGCAAGGAAGAGAGAGCGCGCTCTTTTGAAAATCCCATACCAAGTAAGACGTGCGACGGCTCTAAACTGTTTGAGGCGCAAGCAGAGCCTAAAGAGGCGATAATACCTCTCTTATCTAAATTGATCAGTAGAATTTCTGCATCTACATCCGGAAAATAGATATTGGATGTGTTACTGCAGCGCGGACCCTCTCCATTAATTTGTGCTCCCGGAATCTTTTCTAGAACGGCAGTTTCAAAGAAATGGCGAAGCGTCTCTACCTTTTCTCTATTCTCTTTAGTAAGAAAAGAGAGCGCTTTTGCAAAGCCTAAGATACCTGCTAAATTCTCCGTGCCAGCTCTAAGGTCTCTCTCTTGGTGGCCTCCGATAAATAGAGGAGAGATACGATGAGGTTTTCGTATGATCGCAATACCAATACCTTTAGGGCCATGGCATTTGTGGCTAGAAAAAGAGATCCCGGATATGCCTTTGGGAAGCGGTGTAAAATCGGCTTTGCCGAGAAGTGCTACGCCATCGATAAGAAGAGGGACTCTTGCTCCCTCAGCAATAGAGGCGATTTCATCGAGAGGGATCTTTACCCCCGTTTCACTATTGACACCTGATAGAAAAATAAAAGAGGTCTCTCTTGTTAGGGCGCTTCTAAGATCTGATGGTGAAGGGGCTCCTTCCTTGCCAACAGGGAGGTAGATAATATCTTTGGTTAACCGTCTGATGGGAGCTAAAGCAGAGGCGTGTTCAATAGCGGTTGTAATAATAGGGCCCCGCTTTTTTTCATAAAAGCCCTGGATCAAAAAGTGGTTGCTTTCGGTGCCGCCGGAGGTAAAGATAACCTCTTCGGGCAAGACGCCAAAGAAGGCTGCAATTTCTCCACGCGCTTGGATGATACGACTTCTTGCTTCCCGCCCGTAGGTTGTGACGCTAGAGGGGTTACGAGGGATCCCGTCAAAATCGTATAGCATAGCCTCTAAGACTTCTTTGACAAGAGGCGTTGTCGCATTATTATCTAAATAGATCACTCTAGACGCATTAAAAGGAGGGTTATATTATCATGCCCTCCAGAGACTTTGGCCTCATTGATCAACGTTTCACCAATCGTTGCGAGTGAAAGGGAGGAGGTTGTGATCTCTTGTATGCGCGCGTGGGGGACTAAGTCTGATAGACCATCGGAGCACATTAGATAGAGATCGCCTCCTTGCGCTACTTCACTTTTGACTTCCGGTAAAACGGCAATAGAGGTTCCGAGGGCTCTGGCAAGGACTTTTCGAGACAAGGATACATTTTTTGCGTTTTCTTTGGTAGTAGAGAAAGTGTGGTCTTTTGTAAGTTGTTGTAGCTCATAGTCTCGCACCCGGTAGATGCGGCTATCCCCGACATGAGAATATATAATAGATTCTTTAAAAAAAAGAGTACTACAGAGCGTCGTCCCCATCCCGTGCAGTGTCGGATCAGAGGCTCCTAAATGGTGAATCCATAAGTTTGTGTTTTCAATGAGGCTTCCGAGATGGCTCTCTAATTCATCTATCGCGGAGGCTTCCTGCTCTTGTATGAAAAGGTTCTGAACTGCTGAGCACATATACTCAACGGCGCAAAGAGCAGCTACTTCACCTGCATTGTGGCCACCCATGCCATCTGCAAGGACGAAAAACTTCTCTTTTGGCAACTCTCTAAAGACGTCCTCGTTACTCTTTCGAATAAGACCGACATCAGAGATGCCAAAGCTTTCGATATGAAAAAAACTTCCCAAAATTAACCAATCATTCCATGGAGAGACTGATAATTCTCATAGCACTAATAAAATTGAATGTCACGTGTAAAAAGGCGGGGGCAAAAAGAGATCTTGTCTTTTCGTAGATAAAGCCTAAGTAAAGGGCGAAGGTAAAAAGAGTTACAAGAAGAGGGATATTTGTCACAGCTTGTTGTGGAGAATAATGTAATGCTGCAAAAAAAACGCTCGATACGACAATCGCTTTTATGGGGCCAAGTCTTGTGCGAAGCCAAGATTGTAAAACGCCTCGAAATAGATACTCTTCCATAAAAGGGGCTGCAATCAAAATGGAAAAAAGGGCGACAAAGAGAGCAAAGGGCTCATCGAGAGCAAGCTTTAAATAGCGCACAGCAAGTTGCTCTTTTTCAGAGATACCAAAGAATAGGTCGGTTAATGTTTGTGTAAAGTAGGAGGTTGCAACGACCATGGGGATAGCTATTACCCAAGAGAGGATGCCAAAGCCTATATCTTGATAAATCGGCTTAGAGAAGGGGAAGGTTTTGTCTTTCCATATTTTTAAACTAACCTTTTTCCCTTGGCAAATAAGACCGTAGAGCACAAGAAGAGCGACTGTTGCAAGGAAGGTGAGAAGTTGTGAAATAGAGAGAAGGGTTGTTCTGCTATGTATGTGGGCGTGTTTACTCAAAAACTTTACAAGCTCTTCGGCTAAAAGTTGGTAGGAGGCAATAAAAATCAAAAAGACAGCAAGGCAGTCAAAAAAGCGCACTTGTGGCCCTTCGAAATCCTTAAAAGGCAGAGAGAAGAAGTTTTTAAGGTAAGCGATCCATGTAACGATTAAGGCGATAGCACTCGAGAAGATAAACAAGCTAACGTTATCAAAGAGAGAGATGGTTGTAAGAGAGGAAAATAGTATCATTGCCATTTTGCTAACAGAATGTAGTCCTCTATTTGCGTTGAGATTTTTTTAAGTAGATCTGTGTGGGCAGAGCTAATTAAAGAGAGATACATAGCCGCTTTTTGCCAGCTGCCTTTTTTTGCCTCAAAAGAGGAGAAGCGCCAGGGGATGTAAAAAGTCTCTTGGAATAGCTCTTGGAGAACGACTCTCGGTTTGCTCGATCTTAGGTCTAAAACTTTAACGCGCATAGAGACATCTAGATTGTAGGACTGTACAAAAGAGACAGCTCCTTCACTATTCGG
>JAFEGE010000081.1 GCA_018240105.1 Verrucomicrobiota bacterium
ACTCCTTCTGTGTCATAGAAATAACCTCCTCCATCTTCGTTTCTCCTGGCTTTTAGAGCCCTTCGTACCAAAAGAGGACATTTCTATTTAACAAAAAGAGGACATTTCTATTTAACGCTAACAAAACCTTATCAAAAGTAGGAGCAATATATGTCAGAGAAAAATATAAGAACTGCCGTAGCCTATTACGAGGCAATGAATAAGAAAGATCTTTCTCTAATGGAGAAGTATCTTCACGCAGAAGTTCGATTTATAGGGCCCCTAGGAGATTTAAAAGGAAGGGATGCGGTACTCGGTGCTGTAAAGCATCTTCTTGATGCTTTCAATAAACTCAAAATCCGTGCGCAGTTTGGTTCGGGGGAAGAGGTTATGTTAGCCTACGATATAGATTTCCCCCCTCCGATAGGGCTTTCTCGAGCAGCTGTATTATTAACCTTCCAAGATGGATTGATCATTCGGTATGAGTTATTTTTCGATGCCCGACCTTTTGAGAAGAGATAGAGATATTTGCGTTATCCAGCCTCCTCAGCTTTTTTATCATGCAATCCTGTATGTCCTCTAGGAGTTCCTTTTGGGGGTTGGCGCTTTGGGTGTGGAGGGTGCTGAGGTAGCTTTTCCAGAGGGTGTTGGTGGGACATCACCTCTCGGAGTCCCGACCAATGAGGCAAATCGTACAACTCTTGAAGGAGTAGCAGCTGAAGCACCTGAAGGTGTAGGTCTTGAAGATGGAGCTGGTTCATCGCTAGGATGAGAAAGAGTAGTTGGCCTTTCTACTAAGACTCTTCCAGGGGGGAGAGGTCTTCCGACCACTCTACTGGAAAACATCGCGCTACTGATTTTTGCCGAAGGGGAAGGCGGTGGAACCTCTGACACTCTACTAAAGGCGGTTGGAGCTAAGGGTGGTCTTGGAGTTGGAGGACGATCTTTAGGAGGTCTAAGGCTAGAGGGGAATAGAAAATCAGCGGCTGTTGCAGTCGGGCTTAAGGAAGCTCGTACTCTTGAAGTAGAAAAGATCTCGCCGGCTCTCAGTGAAGAGGTTCCTAAAGCGTCGCCTAATATGTGAGCGGGTGGAAGAGGACGCGTGAGCAAAGATGCTGCTTTTGCTGAGGGAGAGGAAGCCTCTTCTAACATGGCTCGCGCTCTGTTAATTCGGCGGGAGGTTGTGTCATCAAAGAGTAAGCCTGATAGCCTCTCAGATGTAACCTGCGCTCTTTGTCCATATGTCTCTGGTGGAGGCAGCCTTCTAGAATCTCTGCCGGGGGATAAGATCCCGGCTGTTCTTAAAGATAGAGAGGCAAAAAAACTTCTTCTTTCCTCAGGAGGTCTTGACATGGTTTTTCTAGAGCTTGCTTGGGGTTTGGGAGGAGGCTGTAGTTTAGCTGCAGGAGTTGGAGGTAAGATAGCAGGCCTTTTACTTCTCGATGTAACAGCAAGAGAAGCAGTAGGGATGCCTCGTGGCAAAACACCTCTCTTGCCAAAACGGTTCCAGGCAGCATCTGCAACCGTGTCTAAAAGATTTAAACGGCGGACTAAAAAGTACCACGCAACGCCTAAGCCACCTATAACTAAAGGACCAACGCCTTGTGTAGGAGCGGCTGTTGCAGCAGCTGTTACAACCCCTACAACAACAGCTCCCATATGGATCACTAAAACAACGCTCCGTTTATAGCTTGCTTCGCTAATCGTGAGTAAAATCTCACGGGCTTGTGAATCTGTGATGGTAGGTTGTGTGAGGCTTTCTTTTAAAAGAAGTAGAGTTCTCGGATTTGTGGCGTTTTGAAACCGTTTCTCTTTTTTTCTTACAATTTTTGCTAATCGTTCGGGGGCGATTGTTGTAGCTTCTTCTGGCGTTACTGTAATACTAGCTTGTAGCCCTTGGAGAGTTTTTAGTATTGCGGGGCTATCTTCAGATTGTAGCGCTGTAGAGGTGATTTTATAGACATGAATAGCTCTTGATAATTTAACTGAGATAAAAGCGAAAGCACCGACGCCACCTATGATAGCAACAGCAGGGGTTGCCATTGCAGTGATAGGGATAGCCCCGGTTAAAAGAGCTTGTAATGGACCAGTTATAAGTTCTCCTATATTGCCTGCGCTAACCCCTTGTACTAGTTGAAAGGCAAGGCCTCCGGCTGCAGCAGCAGCCAGAGGGTTAGCTGCTAAGAGACCTAAAGGGTTACCTGCTAAGCCAGCTAGAGGCGTCGGTAAAACTCTACCTCTCGCTTCAAGAGTTCTTAAAACGGTTGCGGCCTCGCCTCTTTCGATAGTTCTTAGAAGAGTTTCTGCCTCCTCTCTACCCCCGAGTGCCATAAAAGAAGAGCGTAGACCCTCCGGCAGAGCTGCATAAGAAGAGGGGGCTCGTGGAACGCCTCGCGTAACAGTTGTTGGGACCATAAAAGGAAGAGAGGCTCTCATTCTTGTAGAGATTGCTGTAGCGATAAAGGGTGGTGGGAGGCTTACTCTAGTTGTTAGCGCGGTGGAAGCTTCGGTTGCAGCTATGAGGGTTGGTGGATGTGTCGTTTCGTTGTGTGGAAGAGAGTCGCTTGTAGGAGGTAGAGGGCGGTTATTACGTAGAATGGGAATAACCATAAGAGCCTCCATAGGTAATTTTTGAAAAATATGAATATAAAATAAATTTTTTATTAATATTTTAGCAAGAAATTATATAATTTTTTTAACCAAAGAAAGGAGGTTTTTGTGTACTAGGCTGTGACTGCGCTCTAGGAGATCCTCTTCGTGTCCCTGGCGAAGTCGAATAGAGTCCAGCGGAGCCTCGGCGTAGAGGAGGCGGCAGCGGAGGCGTTGGTGTTTTTATAGAAGATACAAAGGTAGAGGGGGGTGAAGAGCTAGAAGAGCTGGAGAAGTGTGGTAGAGGTGCCTCCATCTGATTAGGTGTTCTTATCGGGCGAAAAGGAGAGGGTTCTCGGGGAGGTGTAGGGGGGCGAAAAGTGGGTGTAGGGGAAGGAAATGCAGGGCTGTAGCCGGGCAGCCTTAATGCTTGCGGTAATTGGGGGGATCGTCTTTGTATGATAGAGCTCCTGCCAGAGCTTGAGTAAGGAGAAGGCCCAGGAGGTAAGGGAGGCCCTCTAGGCGACAAAGGTTGTGGGGTTACTCGAGGCGAGGGTGATGGCGAAGAAATAGGTCTAAAGACCATGCGTTTATAAGATCCTCTTGTTCTTATAAGTACTCTAGCAGAAAGGGAGGTTTTAGTTGTAAGTGACTAAAAGAGAACAGGGGCTCTTTTAGAAAAACGACTTTAGTTTTTCGAAGAAGGATTTTGTTTGGGGCGAGTTTTGCGGCTTTTCTAAGGCGGCAAAATCGGTCAGAAGTTTTTTTTGCTCGGCAGAGAGGTTAACAGGGATCTCTACGGCAATTCGTACGAGAAGATCGCCTGAGCCGCTACCGTGTACATTATTGAAGCCTTGGCCACGAATACGGAGGACTTTTCCTGGTTGTGTACCTTCAGGGATAGTCAAGCGATAGGTAGAGCCAGTGATCGTGGGGATATCTTTTTTAGCGCCTAAGACAGCATCTGTAAAGCTGATCGGTAGATCTAAGACAATATCATCGCCGTTTCTTTTAAAGACGTCGTGCGGTTTTACTGTGATATAGACATAAAGATCGCCTGGAGGCCCGCCATTTTCTCCTGCATCGCCATAGCCTGTCATCTTAAGGCGCATGCCAGAATCGACACCGGCAGGGATTTGAATTTTGACGGTTTGCTTTTTAGAAATTCTACCCGTTCCATGGCACCCTGAACACGCTTTTGTAATCACGTTGCCAGAGCCGTGGCAGTAAGGGCATGTGGTTGTCATGCTGAAAAAGCCACGCGTTTGCTGCATGTGGCCAGAGCCTTTACAGTGGGTACATTTTTTTATGTCAGAGGGGCTATTAGCGCCAGAGCCATCACATTTAGAGCAGTTGATCGAAGTTGTGATTTGAGTCTCTTTTTCGACGCCGCGGGCAGCCTCTTCAAAAGAGATATCAAGCTGGATCTTTTTATGTTCACCCTGTTGTGCTTGTGGGCCGCTTTCAAAACCAAAAAAGGAGTCGAAAGGAGAGCCACCGCCACTGCCAAAGGCGCCCATAAAGGTACGTAGAGCCTCTTCCATAGAGGCAAATCCTGGGCCACCACCACCGCCGCCCATGCCGCTATTTAAGCCTGCTTCTCCGTACTGGTCATAGATTCTTTTTTTCTTTTCGTCTGAAAGTGTCTCATAAGCTTCTGAAACCTTTTTAAAATGGTCTGCAGCAGCCTGATCACCCGGGTTTTTATCTGGATGGTACTGGACAGCCTTCTTGCGATAGGCTTTTTTGATCTCTTCTGCGGTAGCGCTTTTTGATACGCCTAAGATGCTATAGAAATCAGCCATAAAATCTATTTATCTGCTTTTTTTACGGTATTTTAAGGCTTGTTTTTGTTTGTTCTTTTCACGAACAGAAGGCTTGTCGTAGAAGCGTTTTGCTTTGACAGTTTTCATGATGCCTTCTTTATCAAGCTTCTTTTTTAAAGTGCGTAGAGATTTCTCGAGAGCCTCTCCCACGCGGACTTTAACGGTAATCATTCAGGACCCCTTCCTTGCGTTAGCAGTTAATATCTTACTCCATGAAATCCAAGGGATGGATACGGGAGTATAGCAATTTTAGCAGGAAGAGAAATTTTTCTAAAGGGGAAGTTTTAAGGGGCATTATAAAGCAGTTCTAGTTTTCTGGGATCTGTGAAAGCCTTAGCTTCACATTGCTCCTTTAAAAATGCGAAGGTGCGCTCGAAGCAAAAGGTGGTTTCAAGAAATGTGTGGTTTGGAAATGCTTCGGTGAGAGCTGGTATTTGCGAGCTCATCACATAGATAGGAGAGAGGGTCTCTTGCAAAGAGATAATTTGACTTACTTTATGTAATGGCTCTTCGTAGAGCCATAAAGCTTTTCCTTGTTTCAAAAGCGCTCTCTCGCCTTTTGGTGTATAAGGTACTAGGCTGTTATAGGAAAGAAGGGGGATTTGCCAGGCAAAAGAGAGGGTCATAGCTGTCATGGCTCCGATCCGTGTGCCGGTAAAGCTACCCGGACCTATACCGCAGCATATAGCTGTTAAGTCGCTTATATTAATAGATTTAATAATTTCCAAAAGCCTCTTGGAGGCAACCTTTCCTGAAAAGGAAATCTCTTGTATAAGTGCCTTATCATCAAAGAGAGCGACAAAGGAGGCTTCGCTCGTTGTGTCAATAACTAGAAATTTCGTCATATTGTGGGTACAAAAATACCATAATGTGGATTAAGTACAAATAGAGACTCCTTCTTGTGGAGGGTTGTTGAATTTTTCCACAAGGCTTGTTAAATTATACGATTGAATAATAATGAGGTGTTATTTTGAGCGACGAGGAAATCCATTCACCCGAAGATTTAGCAAGCCTTCTGGACATCGGACAAATGAAACGCGGTTATGATGCTGCCATAGAAGATTACCCAGCTAAATTGCCTATCCTACCTTTGACAAATCGCGTCTATATGCCGGCAATGACAGTCCCTTTTATGATCGAGAAGGGGGTCTACTATGACATGCTGAAAGACGTCTCAAAGATGCAAAATAAGTTTTTAGGACTCGTTTTAACAAAAAATAAAGAGCAAGACATCTACAAAGTGGGCTTTGATGATCTTTATGAGGTGGGGGTTGTCGCTCGGATTTTGCGCATTCTAACCATACAAGAATCCTCTGGCGCTCAAGTCATTTTAAATATTGAAAAACGGTTTCGCATTAAAAAACCGATCGCTAAGGCGAAGGGTAAGTGTCTTGTTGCTGAAGTCTTGTACCATAAAGATGAAGTCGAAAAAGGCCAGCAAGATGTCATCAAAGCATATGCAAGTAGTATTATTAAAATTATCCGTGAATTAGTAACGCTTCATCCTGTATTCAAAGAGGAATTGAAATTAGTTCTTAGCCACTCAGAGTTTACCCAAGCATCTAAATTGTGTGATTTTGCCGTCGCTTTGACAACAGCCTCTCGAGATGAACTACAAGATATTCTAGGTACATTCGATCTTGTAGAGAGGATGCAAAAAGCGCTTGTTCTTCTTAAAAAAGAGCATGATATCAATAAGATTCAAGCAACCATTAATCAAAAAATTGAAACGAATATCTCTAAAACACAACGAGATTTTTTCTTGCGAGAGCAGCTTAGGGCTATCCAAAAAGAGCTTGGTCTTAGCAAGGATGATAAGCAGTGCGATATCGAAAAGTTTCGTGAGAAGGCAAAGAAGCTTAAATTCACACCTGAGGCAGAGAAAGTCTTTAATGATGAGATAGAAAAGATGGGCGTCTTAGAGATGCAATCTGCTGAGTATGGTGTTGTAAGAGGGTATCTTGATCTTTTGACTTCACTCCCGTGGGGGGTTCGAGATAAAGAGAAAAAGAAACTCTCTGAAGCTGCAGCTGTATTAGAAAAAGATCACTACGGCCTTAAAGATGTAAAAGAGCGGATCTTAGAGTACTTAAGTGTTGGATTTCTAAAGAAAAATACCCCTAGAGGCTATCTTCTTTGTCTTGTTGGTCCTCCTGGTGTTGGCAAAACCAGTATCGGTAAAAGTATTGCGCGCGCCCTTGGTCGAAAGTTTTTCCGCTTCTCTGTAGGGGGTATGAAAGATGAGGCTGAAATCAAAGGGCACAGGAGAACATACGTAGGCGCTATGCCTGGTAAGATTCTGCAGGCGCTTAAACAGACAGGGGCTCAAAACCCAGTCATTATGATCGATGAGATCGATAAGATCGGTAGCGGGCACCAAGGTGATCCAGCTTCGGCTCTTTTAGAGGTCTTAGATCCTGAGCAGAACAAAGACTTTTTGGACCACTACTTAGATGTGCGTTTTGACCTCTCTGAGGTGCTCTTTGTTGTAACAGCAAATACAACCGATACCATCCCAGGACCTCTTTTAGACAGAATGGAAGTGATTCGCCTTTCAGGGTATATCGAAGAAGAGAAGATGCAGATCGTAAAGAAGTACCTAATCCCTAAAACCCGTAAAGAGATCGGCCTTACAACTACGGACTTTAGTATCAATACAGAGGCTCTGCACGAGATTATACGGTTTTATTGTCGAGAGGCGGGGGTGCGCCATCTAGAAAAATGCATCAATAAGATTATGCGCAAAATCGCCATGCAAAAGGTGCAAGAGGCTGAAGAGGGCAAGAAAAAAAGTGGTAAAAAAGAGATCACAAAAACAACTGTCGAGAAGTACCTTGGTAAACCCTACTTCACCTCGGAGCGTTTTTATGGCGAAGAGGAGCTCCACGGTGTAGCAACAGGGCTTGCTTGGACGGCTTTAGGTGGTTGTATTCTTTATATTGAAGCTGTAAAGAACCAAGGTAAAGACCGCCAATTAAAGATTACGGGCAATGCGGGAGATATCATGAAGGAGTCTTCCAATATCGCCTTTACCTATCTTCTTTCTAAGCAAAAAGAGTACCTAGAGCCTGAAGTAGACTTAAACCACCAAGAGCTCCATGTTCATATTCCAGAGGGTGCTGTTCCTAAAGATGGGCCATCGGCTGGTATTACGATCACAACCGCTCTCATTTCGCTCTTAACAGGGAAAGCTGTACCAAATGATCTTGCGATGACAGGAGAGCTCACTTTAACGGGGAAAGTTCTCGCCATCGGGGGCCTTAAAGAGAAGATTTTGGCCGCAAAAAGAGCCAATATCCACCACATCATATGTCCCAAAGAAAACCTAAGAGATTGGGAAGAGCTCCCTCCTTACTTGAAAAAGGGGGTAGATATCCACTTTGTAAATGATTACAAAGAGGTCCACAGCCTAGTCTTTGGAAAGAAAAAGCCATGGTAAAAAGAGAAGATACGCCAGCCTTTTTGCAAGAAAAACTCCTCTACCCAGAGGAGCTTATCTCTTGGCGAGAAAAAGTGACTAAAGAGAAAAAGAGCCTTGCAACCCTTAACGGCTCTTTTGATCTTTTACACGCAGGGCATTTGCACATTATTTTTGAGGCAAGTAAAGAGGCAGATCTTCTTCTTGTTGCTCTTAATAGTGACGCCTCTATCCAAAGGTATAAGGGGAAAAAACGCCCTCTTATACCCCTTTGTTACCGTTTAGAGATGATGGCAAGTTTGCAATTTGTCGATTTTGTTACCTGGTTTGAAGAGGATACCCCTATAGAGCTTTTGCAAAAAGTACGGCCAGATGTCCATGTAAATGGAGCAGATTGGGGGGCAAATTGTATCGAGGCTCCGACAGTTAAAGAAATGGGGGGGCGTATCCATATCGTCTCTCTGAAACAAGGACTTTCTACTTCAAGGATTATTGAGAAGATTCATGAGACTTATAGCCCAGTTTGAGCATGAGGAAGAGGGAAGAGAGTGCGCCTTTTTTCTTGAAGAACATAATATCGAGACCCTTGTTGAAGTAGAGGGAGAGACGGCTTACGTCTGGATAAAAAATGAGGATGATCTTGCCTCTGCCCGAAAGCACTATAAAACATTTTTAGAGTCGCCCCGAGTAGAGCCTATTCCAGCCTCTAAAATTGAAGTAGAGACAGAGAAGCCACCCTTTTTTAAAGCAAGCAATCTTAGAGAAGAGAAGATTATACAGTATCCTTACAGAGCCCCTTTTACCCGCTTTTTTATCGCGCTCTGTCTTCTTATTTTCGTCTTTGGCCTCCAAAAAGGGCAAAAAGAGGGGGTAGTCCCGACCTTTAGTGGTCTAGAGAGAGCTCTTTTTTATGATGACCCTTTGGCTTATCAAAACCTTCTTGCCTTTCAGCAAAAGTATCAGATCAAAACCCAAGATGATCTAAAAAACCTCTCTTTAGAGGGGCAGATGGCTCTTCGGGAGATCAATAAACAGGCTATATGGCCTGGTGTATACGGGGTTGCTGTGGATATGGAGAAAAAAGATTTCTACCTCCAGGCTCCTTTGTTTGGCTCTATAAGAGAGGGAGAGATTTGGCGCCTTTTCTCTCCGATGCTTGTCCATGCAAGTTTTTTACACCTTCTCTTTAACATGCTCTGGCTCTGGGTCCTTGGAAAGGTTGTAGAGTTTCAGATGCGTGGAGGGCGCTACCTTCTTTTTATAGGACTTGCCGCTTTAGTTACGAACACCTTGCAATATCTTATGATAGGCTTTTTCTTCATGGGGTTTTCGGGGGTTATTTGCGCTCTTGGTGGCTACATATGGGTGCGCAAAAAAAGAGCGCCTTGGGAAATTTATGAAGTTGATCGAAGCGCACTTATTTTTTTAGGGGCCTTTATTTTTGGTATGGCAGCTTTGCAAGTTCTTGCCTTTTTTCTCCAAATCTTTCATATTTATACCCTCCCTATAGGCCTTGCAAATACGGCGCACATTTCCGGTGCCTTTTTAGGCATGGCTCTTGGACACTTAAATATATTTACGAAGAAGACTCTATAAGGTGACCCATGAGTGTCAGAGATCTAGTCATACTAGGATCCTCCTCGCAGCAACATACTAGAAAACGTAACCATGGTGGTTACCTTTTACGTTGCAATGGCGAAGGGCTTCTCTTTGACCCCGGTGAAGGGATACAAAGGCAATTCATCTTTGCAGATATCCCACCAACGGTTGTAACCCGAATTTTTGTCAGCCATTTTCATGGCGATCATTGCCTTGGCCTTGGCTCGATGTTGATGCGCTTAAATTTAGATAAAGTCACCCATGAGATACATTGCTACTATCCTGCTAGCGGGAAGGTCTATTTTGATCGTCTCCGTTACGGCACTATCTATCGAGAAAACATTAAAGTTGTCGAGCACCCTGTAGAAAAAGAGGGGATTGTAGAAGAGGGCGAGAATTTTAAGATTGAGGCGGCTTTTTTAGACCATGGTGTTGAGACAATTGCTTGGCGCTTGACAGAACCTACCCGTCGTAAATACGATAAAGAAAAGCTAAACGCCCTCGGTATTAAAGGGGTAGCCATGAAAAACCTCATCTCAAATGGTTTTTTGCTAGATGGGGATAAAAAAATTTCTATCGAAGATGTCAGCCAAGTAGAAAAAGGGGACGTCTTTGTTGTCATTATGGATACTAGGTTTTGTGAAAAGGCTATAGCTATTGCAGAAGGGGCCACACTCCTCTTGTGCGAGAGCACCTATCTAGAAGAGCATAAGGAATTAGCTTATAAACACCATCATCTTACAGCAAAAGAAGCAGCCTTCATTGCTAAAAAAGCGGGGGCTAAAAAGCTTATCCTTACCCACTTTTCTGCGCGCTATTTAGAGACAGAAGCTTTTGAAAATGAAGCAAGGTCAATCTTTCCAGAGACCTATGCAGCCGAAGACCTAAAGCGCTTTTCCTTTGATAAGACTCATGAAGCTGTAAGCTCTTCTGAGATCTCTTGAAGATTTGAAAAAAGCACCTGCCGTAAGGCATCCTCTGCCATCCAGCAAGAGACAACATGCCTTAAAAGGGTGTCGTTATTTGCTTTTTTTGTCTCATCAGCCGCTTTAATTAAAGTCACTGTTTTAAAAGATCCAGGAATTGTGATGGGCTGCTCTACAATTTGTTGGATGATAGAGGCGTTGTACCAGGTGGACTCTTCAGGTTGATGCTCTAAAAGCTCTACGGCATAGTGGCGTAGTTCCCAAATTCTTTCGGCGAGTTTATCGAGCTCTTGCTTCGATAAAAGAGAGGGGTCTCTTTTTGTAAGATCTACGGTTTTAACAGCTTGAACTAGAAATTTCTGAATGACCCGTTGTAAGTTTTTCTTAGGTTCGTGTAGCATGAGACTCCTTTTTCTTCACAATTACAATAAACAAATAATAATTGTAAATTAGATCTCATTAAATTATCCTATATAAGCATGTACAGAGGCTATGTACTTTACACAATTTCCTTTGTTTTCTTGCTTTTTCTAGCGATGAGTTCTGTGCATATTCTGACCGGTATATCACATATATACCAACATGGGTATCGCGCCTGGGATATTGATTATGCAGGGCTTGGCGAAGAGGGGTTTGTCTATAAGAAGAGTGAAGATAGAGGCGAGACATGCCGGATTTTATATCGAAGCGAGGCTTGTCCAGAGGCTATTTTGAGGCTTTTGCCTCAAATTGATAGCCATGTGCAAAAAGAGGGGCGCGCTGTAGAGTTTTTGCACCTCTCTCGTACTACCTATGTCTCTCATATCGAAGGAAAGCCTTATATCATCAAATTATCGCGCACCAAGTCTCTCTTCGAAACGCTATTTTTTACCTGCCGCCATAGCAGATCTGCTTGGAATAATGCAGAGCTTGCTAAAAGAGCTGGACTTGCAACGATTGAGCCGATTGCTTTAGTAGAAATCGGAAGTAAATTCCAGCTTACCTCCTACCTTATTTACCCACTGGCTGGAAAGACTCTTGCAGAGAAAAAGGGGATGGAGAGTTGGGTCGAGCCTTTTAAAAGGGTGCTTGCTAAGCAGCGAGACCTCTCTATTATTCACCCCGATTTTCGACCTAAAAATGTGATCCAATTAGAAGACTCTTCTATCCAATATATTGACATCGATGATTTACATCGGTATCCTCCCTTCTCATATGTGTGTCGGGCTCGGTTTAATAAGGAGTTAAAGCGTTTTGAAAATAAGACTGAAGAAGCTTTTCCAGTCCCTCTCTAGCGTAGCACTTCTCTTTTGTGCCATACTTCTTTTCGCTCTTAATGCACCATCTGTTCTCATAAATCTCTCTCGCATTTATCAAAGAGGTTATCGCTCTTGGAACAACGATTATGCAGGTCTTGGTGAAAAAGGGGTTTTATACCGCTCTAGCAAAGGTTTTCGGTTTTTATGTCGAGAAGAGGCGTACTCTAAAGAGCTAGAAGATACTCTCATACATATAGAGAAAATCCTAGAAGAGAGAGGGCGCTTACTCCAAGAGCATCCCCATTCACGAAAAACTTACTATTTAGAGATAGAGGGCATCGCCTATATTGTAAAAAAATCGTGTAAGCTGCCCTTTTTAGAGAGTCTATTTTATGGTTCTCGCTACACCAAGCCAGCTTGGAATAATGCTGATAGAATGGAGAAAATGGGGTTAAAAACTTGCTACCCTATCGCTCTTATTGAATTTGGAAAAGCCTTGCGTTACTCCTCCTACCTTCTCTACCCACGTGTTGGTATTACCTTAGAAAAGAAAAAGAATAGTATAGATATGTGGGCTACAAATCTTATAGAGATTGTGCAACGACAAAAAAAGCTCGGTATTCTCCACTCCGATTTTCATTGTTGTAATGTGCTCGAACTAGACGATGGCTCGATCCAATACATAGATATCGATGATCTTCATACCTATCAACCCTACTCCTATATTTACAACGTACGCTTTTACAAGGAGCTTAATCGCTTTGTAAGAGACTTTCAAGGAAATGAGGAGAGCCTCAAAACGCGTATCCAGTCCGCATTGTAACCGCTACTAAAAATCTGAACAAATCTACTCATTACTGAGAAGAGTGTCAGAACGTCAGCCAAGCAGTTTTGCTGACGATTCACGTATGGCATTTCAGCCATAACAATCAGGATGTGCTGTCA
>JAFEGE010000082.1 GCA_018240105.1 Verrucomicrobiota bacterium
ACGTACTTGTAGAAGTATTTACCAGGAAAGACTGTTGGTGCCGGTGTAGGCACGATAATTAATGTTCCTATCTGGATATAACTACAGTCTTGCACCGATAGTGTTGGCGTAGCAATACGGAAGTTTGGTGGCAGAAGATTTGGATTAATCTGCACAGCTGGTTGCGCAAGCTGGATAAAGGAGAGTCCTTTTAAAACCACAGAGGTACCGCTTGTGACAAACATATGGCCAGCGGGGCCAACTGATAGGAAATAGGCTTTATTCGGAATGGTACAGCTACCGATAAGAAGCGTATCTCTACCGACAGTCGTTCTAACACCCCCATTGGTAGTCCGTAAAAATACATCCGAAGTTGTGGTTGTTCCAGCAAAAAGGTGAAGATCTCTACCAGCTCTATGGTTAATGTTACCCGCACCTAAAATGTAGGAGCCTGCCACAGCATTGCCACCACCGCCGCCGCGATAGATAATATCTTGGATCGCTGCAACATCGATGTTACCATTACCGGTGATCGTCAATAAGGCGTATGGATCGCCTCCATTACCAGCTAAGAAGCTAACATTTAAAGGACTGTTGCTACCGATTCTAATATCACCATCGCCTAAAATGATACCTCTAACAAACGATTTGTTATTACCAGAGGCATCAAAGACGAAGTTTGAGACGCCGCTATTAGAGTCGATATAGATCAGTTTAGAGCTTCTGAGTTCTGCGCTAGCCAAAAGACCAGTACCTGAGGTCATAATGTGGTTTCTAGAGATATTACCAGTAACACCACCATAACCCTGGATATAGGCGCTGTTCATTTGACCACCACCACCTGTGATGTGGACGTCGCGCGTTACGTTATAGTTAACAAGATCAGCCTCTATAAAAGCGCTCGCACCTTGCGCGCCAACAGGGCCGCCAAGTAGATTTAAGTCGCTTGCTACAAAAAGGTTTAAAGAGCCTCCTGTACCTAAAGACATAAGGCGAGCTTGGTTATTAACACCACCAACACCACCTGCTGCCGTTACATTTGTTGCTGTAATATTGACTGCTCTGCCGCCACCGAGGGACATAACAGAGGCTCTATTACCAGTACCACCTGTTCCAGCCGTAAGAGAGAGGTCGCCTAAAATGACAATCGTGATGGTAGAGGCAGCTGCATTACCAATGTACGCCTCATTTGCAGCCGAACAGCAACCGCCCTGTATGGTGATATTTCTAGGTCTTATTGTAGCACCTATCTGAACGGTATCGCCATCGATATAAGCTTTAGAGCAATCATGCGCTGTGATACTTATATCACCAACGCCTTGTGCTGTACTGTTTATGATAACGTTTGTACCTTGTATCCCCGCATCTGAGCCCGAAGAAGAGCCCCCTACCACAGTGATAGAGTCTGCAAAGACAATTGTAATCGTGCCATTTAGAGTTCTAATATAGGAAGTAGCACCGGGTGTTGCCCCACCCTGGACTAAAAGGTCGGTTGTCGTGATCGCAATATTACCACTTGTAAGGTTAACACCCGCTTGTGGGCTACCGATCTCAATGTTAGGCGATATCAAAGTAACTACAGGAGAGGTCGAAAAAGTAGCTCCTGTCATAGAGAGAAGCGCATGTATAAAGATATTGGTAGAGGGGCCTGTGCCAGTATTAAGAGTTAAATGGTTACCACTAGACCACGTCACATCCCTTAGCACCGTAATGGTACTACCAGCAGCTCCCGTAGCATTAAGAGTCGCGTTCGATTGTTGTAAAATAGCGCTTAAAGTAACAGCCGGGATATTTGTTTCTATAGCTGTACCAAAAGGAAAGGGTGCGCCCCCATAAAGATGTAGAGGTGAATTGATAGTTAAGGAAGCCACATTGATTGGATCGCCAACCACTAAATTAGTCGTATTAAAGGTAGCTGTTCCCGCACTGCCTGCAATCGGTCCAGAGAGGTCGACAGAGCCATTGACCCCTAAAAAGAGAGGTCCCGTTACATTAAGAGAGCCGCCAGTATTACCAGTGCCTGCTCCTGTTGCCTGCACAGTACCGCTTAGCAATAAAGAGTCCGAGGCGTATATATTGATAGTCCCGCCACTACCTGCTGTGGCATTACTTACTAAAGCAGCACCTGGGGCTACATATACATAACGCGTTGGGCAAGGGATCGTACTGCTGCTCAAACTACCTAAATTAACAGTACCACCACCAGAAGTTGCAGAGAGGTTGATCACCGCACCAGGTAGTACAGCAATTTGCTGGCCTGTTACCGTAAGGATAGGACCAAAGCCGCCTGAAGATGGTTTAAAAATTTGACCAGAGATTTGGATACTACCTCTACAAGCAGGTATCGTACCTTGTGTGCCTGGCTGTGCCATAATCACCACCTGCCCTTCATTAGAAGTACAGGGGGTTGTATTAACGATACCTGTTAGGTTGATCGCAAGATCGTAAGGGTTACTGTCAGCTTTTAAGACAATCGATTGGCCTTGCATAGTACCACCGGCACTAATACCTATACCAGAGCCCGGATCAAGAGGGGCAGAAGTTTGGATAAAGACTTTATCAGAGCCTGCCACCGGCTGTAAAAGAACGCTTAGACCTGCTGCTTCGGCAAGAGTTGCACTTGCTACAATGGTGCCAGTATTGACATGACGATAACCGATAAAGACAACATCGCCACTAGAAGAGGAGGTCGCGGTAATCATCCCTTGGTTTGTGATACCATTTTTTGAAGTGCCTTGGAAGGTCATCGCAGCTGTCGGTGTAAAGTTGCCGACTAGATCTAAAGTCGAGGCAACAAAAGCCCCTGTTGAGATAGTACCTGTCGGTCCAACCACAATACCTGAGGGATTTACAAAATAGATGTGGCCGTTGTCGCCTGAAGATAAGACGCCGTTAATTTGCGAGGAGACGCCACCAGTTACTTTATTCATGACATAATAAGGAGCGCTTGAGGCACTAGAAAAGTTTACCTGCTCCCCATTATTAACTGAAAAGCTACTCCAAGTGACTGTGTTAACAGTAGAGCCTATACCTACAGCAACGTTTACCGTGCTAGATCCAACCCCTGTTACCGTAACATTTCCTTGCGTTACTTGAGGCCCCGAAGGATTAGCGAATAAACTGCCTGCAAATAGCAAAAATCCAAAATGGTAACGTTTCATAATAAATAGCTCCTCATTCCTAATTATTAAATAATATAATTAGTAAAATAAATGGAACATAAATTCGTTGTATTTAAATAAAAAAAGAACTATTTAGAACACGGAACACAAACAACAACACTAATTATCTGTTGGTTGCGATGCATTAATGTGTAAAAAGACGCGAAAGATCTTGGTACGTAATATAAACTACAAAGATGATTAAAAGAACCGCAAACGGAATAACCATTCTCTCGACTGTGCGACTTGCAATTCTTTTTCGGGTCACTATCTCCCAAAGAGAAAAGAGAATATGGCCGCCATCCAACACAGGAAGAGGCAGTAAATTCATGACACCTAAGTGTAACGAGATAAGACCCATCCAATAAAGAGCCTCTTTAAAACCAACCGACCAACTGTCATGCATGATCTTTACCATACCAACAGGTCCTGTAAGCCACTTTGGACTTAAGTTCCCCTTTAATAAAGAAGAGAAGGTTGTGTAAGTCTCTTGTAGTACATCTTTAAAGACTTGGATAGGTGTCGGGTTGTAAAAGACATCCGCACCTCTAAGCTCTGTCCCAAGAAAGAGAGAGAGTTTATCGCCATAAGCTTTTTCTAATCTATCCTCACTCTTCTTACCACTTGCCTCGATGAATTCTTTGTAGGTAATAGGAACAGAGGGCCTTAAAACTTTAACATCGAGCGAAGCTGCCTCTTTATCCTCAAGTCTATCAACTGCTTCTTTGATCTTATCTAAAGGAAGGGAGGAGACAAAGAGACGATCTTGGTTTTCAAAGGTCATCGAGGCTAATAAATTTTTAGTAGGAGCTGTCATAAGGAGGATCTTTTTCTCCTTAAGCTCTTTAAGAAGATCAGACCCCTTTTGAATCGAAACCCCTTCTACAGCCACAATTCTATCTTTTGGCTTAAGGGTGATGTCGACTTCCTTATTATAGTACTGCTGTTTTTGCAGCTCTTCTATAAGGTCGTTATCTATATAAGGTAGAGCTTTACCAATAAAGCCTTGTGCATCTACTTCATAAGGAATGAAATAGACCTCTTCTCCGGCTGCGATTTTAAACTCTCGCCTCCAATCTGAAAGCTCACTTGCAAAGGCAGGCTTAATCTCTAACTCGGAAAGAGCCACTCTTGGCACGCGACCTCGTAAGATCTCACCATTCCTTTCAATCGTTACATAGACGCTTGGCTGGTTGATAATATGATACAAGTGTGAGGCAGAAAAGATAAGCTCCCCATTGGCCCATAAAATTCTATCGCCATCAGCAATACCAGATCCGTATAAAGGAGAGGCCTTGCCATGCTCTTTATCAAATCGCTCAAAGACAAGGATTGAGGCGGGGTTTAATACCCCGATCGTTCTCATCTCTTTTGGGAAGCCTTCCTTCTGATATCCCTTTAGGTCGTAATCATAAGGCGTATGTTCACCTGTAAAATAAGAGACCTTATCACCCTTAATTTCGATAGACTTACCACTTAAGATGCCACCAGAGAGGAGGTCCTTAAATCCTGTAAAAGATTTGCCATTATAAGAGGAGATAGTATCGCCAGCTTTTACCCCCTGGCTGCTAAGCTCAGAGCTCGGATCTACCCAACCAATGATGTGTGTCTCTTGTTCAAAAGGCTTTTTGCGCCCCCCTGTCCCCCAAATGAGCGTGAAGACCATAAGAGCAAAGACGATATTAACAAAAGGGCCCATAAAGACAACTTTGATACGAGCGAGCGGTGATTTTCCGTAAAAACCATCAGGAATTTGAGAAGAGTCTTTCCCCTCTTCACTCTCCATACCGGCAATCTTTACATAACCACCAAATAGAAGCGCCCCTATTTGCCACTTTACACCATCATGTTGCCAGGAAAGAAGCGGTTTGCCAAAACCAATACTAAAGACCTCTACCTTCATACCGACGCGGCGAGCCATCCAATAGTGCCCAAGCTCATGGATGAAGATGAGAAAGCTAAGGCCAAGGCCTGCTAAGAGGAAATTTAAAATAGTTGCTTCCATAATTTTATAGGGCTGCGGCTTCTATCCTAGTCTCTCGATCGACCTCTAAAATCGTATCGATCGTAAGATCTTGTATCGGTTTATGTTTTTTAACGATGGTACTAAGTTTTTGCTCGATATCTAAAAAGCTTACCTCACCTCGCCCAAAACGTTCAACTAATACCTCGTTAGCAGCATTTAAAACGCAAGGCGAGCTGCCACCTGTTTCTAAGGCCTCATAAGCTAGAGCAAGACAGGGAAATCTCTCTTTATCTGGCATCGAGAAGTCCCATCTTCCATACTGGGTAAAATCAAACGGCTTCTCTCGTCTCTCACATCTTTCCGGAAAAGTAATAGCATACTGGATGGGAAGTTCCATACTTGGCAAGGAGGCAACCGCCTTTATAGAGCCATCAATAAACTCTACCAAGCTATGGACGATACTCTGCGGATGGATAACAACTTCGACTTTTTCAGCAGGGATACGGAAAAGATGGCTCGCCTCGATCACCTCAAACCCCTTATTCATCAAGTTAGAGCAGTCAACGCTTACCTTAGCTCCCATGCGCCAGGTCGGATGGTTCGCCGCTTGGGCATAAGAGATAGTTTTAAGCTCCTCTTTTGGTAACTTTAAAAAGGGGCCTCCAGAGGCTGTTAAAATAAGCCTTCTTATTTCCCCTATCTTCTCGCCTCGTAAACATTGGAAGATCGCGCTGTGTTCGCTATCGATCGGAAACATCGTAACGCCATGCTCATCGATCAAGCTATTTAACAGCTTACCCGCCGCAACGATCACCTCTTTGTTCGCAATGGCAATGTCTTTCTTAGCTCGTATGGCGTATACGGTAGGTAAAAACCCTTCCGTCCCCCCCATAGCAAAGATGGCAAGCTGTGCGCTCTCTAAAGAAGCAACCTCACAAAGCCCCTCTAAACCAGCTAGAATATTAAAATTAGGAAGCCTTTTCTTAAGCTCTCTTGCTGCCCTCTCATCATAAACCGCAATCCACTCTGGCTGAAACTCTCTTGCTTGGCTCTCTAATAGGTCGATATTGCTCTTTGCCGCAAGACCGCAAACCCGTACCCTTCCACCTAAATGACGTACTACCTGCAAGGTTTGGCGACCCACAGATCCCGTACTACCTAAAAGCGTAATTGTCTTTTCCATACTATCAAAAATTCCATAAACTTTTAATTATTAGGCATTTAATAAAACTTCGGAGCTATTTTTAATCGATCTATCTTCTCTTCTAACAATGCCGCTTAAGTTCCTAATCATGTATACCCCAGCGGTATAGAAATGTCAAACCCTTTATATATAGCCCTTCGATCTCGAGTGCTGTATTTCTTATTCACACAAATATCAAAATATTGGTAGTGCTAAACATGTAATGCTGCAATCTTGATTTAAAGAGACCATATACCGTAAAGGTGTTTTTAAAAAAATGGGGAACTAGCAGCCGCTATAATTCCCCAACCCCCTGATGGGGCAAGATCTCGATGCAACAAACCTCTTTTTATCATAACCACGAAATGGCTATTTGGCTCGTCACATGTAAAACATAGGTTCCTCGCCATAAAAAGCGCTTTCTTTTTTCGATATCTTGCCATAGGCTGTCACGTCCGCTAATCGCTTCCATGACAGAAGTAATACAAAGGGGCGGCTAGATCGCCGCTAGAAATTATAGTTATGATAAGCCTTAAGAAGTTCCAGCCTTACATGCTTAGAACTACCAAAATATTTATTCTCTTGATTTCTAAATTAATAATTATTAAAATTTTACGTTAAATTAATATTATTAAACATAAAAAGAGGATATAAATGGTAACACCTATTATTGGAACCCCGATTTCACCTTTAGCACCAGAGATAACAGGAGCCTTAGAAGAACTAATAGCTATAGAGGTAATAGTAGAGCGAGACGCAATGGATTTTTATCCCACCATTTCTACATGCAATCGATTTGGCAAGAGAGCTAATCAAATAGATCGCAGCCTTGCTAAACCAAAATGGGGAACCACAGAAGCAAAAAGCATGTATGAAGCAAAACTAATAGCATGTATCTCTCTTGAACTTAAGTTTGCAAAAGATTCTGTAGTAAAAGCAGATCGCTTTGTAAGAACGACTCTAAGTTGGTGCGAAAAAATGAGAGAGCTTTCTCCCCATAGAGAAGCCTTGTTAGCAACCCCTTCTTATCTGATAGGAAGAGTAAGCAATCGCGCTATTATGATACTAAAAAGTAAAGATCTAGAAGCAAAGATCCAAAAAGAATTGGAAACTAGACAAGAGCAATTAGCTGAACTACAACAACGTGTTATAACAGTATCTGAAGATCTTGTTGCTGCCATCGAAGATTTTCCAGAAGCTTACGCTGCAAGGCTAGCACGTCGCGAGCTTTGCCTTTAAACGCCGCCTTGTAAGAAGGCGCGTTAAAGCGCCTTTTGATGGAGAAAAGATAAGAGCGATCCCCCAGAAGCCAAACTGCGTCATGACGACGACCCCTCCGGTTGAAAGCGCTATATTGTAGACCGAGAGAATGTGTCTTGCCAGAGCTACCCCTACAAGAGCACTTAAGAGGGAAAAGGTAGAGGCTAGGATTATCATTTTGTAGAGCCTGTGTGTTAGAAGGCGCGCTGTCAGAACCGGAAGAACCAAGAGAGCCAGAACTAGCACAACGCCAACTGCTCTAAAGGCTCCGATGACGGTTGCACTTGTCTGGAAGAGAAGAAGGTAGGTAAAAAAGCGGTTGGAGAACCTGGAGAGCTTACCAAACTGGGGATCAAATGCTGTGATAAGATACTCTTTGAAAAACAAAAGCAGTAAAGAGAGGTTCATCACTAAAAGATAAAATCCCATTTTAAGGTCATCGCTATGGAGCATATCGATATTCCCCATGATCACTTCAGCTCCTATGTGAGCGTTTTTGGTAAAGAGCGTTACTAAAATGATCCCGACTGCAAAAAGGGTTGTAAAAACAAGGCCGGTACTTGCATCCTTTTGTAATCTCAATACGCGATAGAGAAAGTCTGTGAGATAAGCCGTCAACAAGCTAGACAACAAAGAGGCTATAAAAAGCACCTTGATATCGACATGAAAAGCGCTATAGCTATCCCCCAAGAGAGCGCGCATCACAATAAGAGCTACGACAATCCCCACAAGGACTGTATGAGAAAGAGAGTTGGCAACCATAGCCATTCGCTTTAAGATAAGAAAACTGCCTACAATGGCGCACGAGATGCCGAGCATCGCAAGCATAAGAATTTGGATTTCATCGCTCGTCAGCGACGCCAAAGAGGCTTTCCCTGTAAGTAAAAGAAACATCTGATGGAAAAAGATATGGAAAAAGCCAAAGAATTCTACCCCCCAATAAGAGTGACTACTCATACAGTTACCCCCTCTCCAGGAATAATTTGATTATGCGGATCTCGCTTAGGATTGCGTAAAAGGCGCGTTAACTCTTTCTCTAATTCCGGTGTTAAAATATGCTCCATCTCCTCAGCACTTTGGTGGACATTGGCTGCATCTATCCCTAAATAATCGAAGAGATAGACCTCCCAAAGACGGTGAAGACGCACAACTCTTTCTGCTTTCTTATAACCCTTCTCTGTTAGCTCTAAAGAGGGACCCTTTTTTTGCCATATCCCCTGCCTTTGCAACATCCAGACAAGAAGATAGGCTTTGAGGCGCGATAAGTGGTGAAGTTTTCTAACTTTTTTTAGAGAGAGCGCCCCCTCTTTTTTATAGAGTTCTTTTAAAATATTTTCTAAAAGACATTTTCGCTGGAACTTGTAAATCCGATAAAGGCGCGGGATAAAGCCTCTTTCCCTAGATAAAAGAAGAGAGATAAAAGCTATAAAGGCCGCTACAATTAAGATAAGAGGCCCTGTCGGTAAACCTGCTTTCAAAGAGGGGTAGCTATTCCTAAGGAGAACCCCTGCTTGGACAGATAGATAGTTTCCTAAAAAACCGCTCACCGTACCAAAAATGGCAGACCAGACAAACATCTCTTTGAGGGTCTTAGAAAACTGCCGTGCGGCAACAGCCGGTGCAATCAGCATCCCTGATAGCAAAACAACCCCTGTAGAGCGCAGGCCAATAACAACTGCTAAAACAAATAGAATTTTTGTTGTATAGCTGATCCATTTTTGTGAAACCCCCATACGCGAGGCAAAGTCAGGATCAAAATAGGAAATTTTCATCCCCGGAAAGAGAAAAATAATGGCAAGGACAACTAAGAGCGATAAAACAGCGTACAGAATCACATGAGAGAGAAGCATTGTTGCTGCTTGGCCATATAAAAGCATCTGGAGTTTTTGATACCAGACAGGGTTACTAAATTGGAGTCTGCTTGCTAAAAGAATCCCAAGCCCCAAAGAGACAGATAAAACAAAGCAAAGCGCAGTGTCGCTATTTATCGATAGCTTCTCCTCCAAATAGAGCATCGCTTTTAAGCCGATAAAGCCTCCGACAAAGGCTCCGACTAAAATAGCTAAAGGAAAGACGGCTTCAAAATTTTTCGCAAACAGCCCTCCAATAGTGAGAGCTAAGGCAACACCAGGATAGGTTGCATGAGCCAAGGTTTCACCAATAAGCGAGCGTCTTGACACAAAGGCGATAACTCCTATTAAAGAGGAGGCAAAGCACATCAGCATACAAGCAATGGTTGCAATACTAAAAATAGGATTTGTAAAAAACTCGCTAAAAGGGATTATATCAGACATCGTGAAGGGCGCCCTCTCTCTTCATCCGCGTCATCTCTAAAGCCTCTTCTAAGATCTGCCCTTTTTGCCCATAAGCATGCATTAAATTAACACCATGAAAGACGTTCGCTGTTGGCCCAGAAGAGACAAGTCTCATATTTAAAAGAATAACCCAATCAAAATAGGCCTCAACCGTATTTAAGTCATGATGGACAACAAAGATCGTCTTACCCTTTCTTGTTAGCTCTTTAAACATCTCAATAAGAAATTTCTCTGTGGCCATATCGATACCGACAAAGGGCTCATCTAGAAAAAAGATATCCGCATCTTGTAAAAGTGCGCGGCCGACAAAGAGCCTTTGCTGCTGACCGCCGGATAGAGAGCTAATTTGCCTATCTGCAAGCTCTCGCATGCCGATCTTTTCTAAAACCTCTAGAGCTTCCTCTTTTTCTTTTTTGCCAGCTCTCTTGCAAAGACCAAGGCGGCCGTAAGCTCCCATTAAGATCACTTCAAAGACCGTGATTGGAAAATCCCAATCGATCGCATTTTTTTGCGCAATGTAGGCGATCTCTTTTCTGTGCGAGGCAAAAGATTTACCAAAAAACCGTACCTCTCCAGATAGAGGCGGGAGAAGGCCAATCATCGCCTTCATCAAAGTGCTTTTACCTGCTCCATTTGGCCCTATGATACCAACAAGCGAGCCTCTAGGAATATCTAAGTTTATATCCCAAAGAACGGGCTTCTTGTCATAGTTTACTGTAAGGCTTCGAACGGTGATCTCATCTTCCATAGGAAACCTCCTCTTGACCAAGATAAGTCTCTAAAAGATGGGCGTTGTGCTGCAGCATTTCAATGTGACTCTGCCCCTCTTCCAAGGTGTCGCCAAAAAGCGTCTCTTTAGGAATGACAATCTTTACCCCACGGCTCTGACAAGCCTCTTGCACTTTATGTAAAGAGTCTTGGCTTAAATTAGCCTCTGGGAATATCACATGTACGTTGTGCTCTTCGACGTATTTTACAATATTTTGAATAGATAGAGCGCTGATCTGATCATCGGGTGCAAGCCCTTGCAGTGCCTCAAGCCTTGTACGCCACGCCCCACTCTGCTCATCTTTGGGAGCAAGATACCTTCGAACAAAATAATTAAAGGCATCGTGGCTTGTCACAAGATAGCGCTTCTCTAACGGGATGGCTCGGAGATCCTCTTGCAAGGCAAGATCTGCCTCCTCTAATCGCTCTTTAACTTTTAAGCCATTTGCTAAATAAGAACTCTTATGGATAGGATCGTAGCTACTAAATTTCTCTACAATAAGATCCACCCCCTCTGCCCACAAGGAAAGATCCATCCAAATGTGTGGGTCTACCTCTTTGTCTATATAGATAATCCGAGAAGACACCTTTTTTAAAATCTCATCGCCTACAAAGAGCACATTTTTATGTTTATGTAACTGGTATTGCATGCTTGGCGAGTGCTCTAAAAGAAGGCCATTTGCAAATATTAGATCTGCATAGAGAAATTTTTCACTATCACCCTTGACAAGCTCGTAAGAGTGTGGGTTTAGCTCACCTGTAATAAGAGCAATCGTATCGGCATACTCCCCACCAATCTCTTTTACAATATCTTCAACAATCGCTGTAGTTGCTAAGACTTTGATCTTACCATTTTTCTCCATCCAGACTTTAAGGTGATTTTGCTCTTTAGCGCTGCTACACGAAGCAAGCGTAAAGGCAACAAAGAGACAAGCTAAGAAGATAGGAAGAGTTTTTCTAAAAAATCCCACGTATAGACCCCTTGATCACATCCTGAAGTAAAGTGGAAGTGGAGGCCATAATTGCCGATTCTTTCAATCCCCCGGCTCGTAAGATTTGGATCCACATCATCTGGATCCTTTAGAGAAAGACGCTTTTGAGGATCAAAACAGCGGGCGCATGGACAATTTCTCTGTAAATTTCTATAAGAAAAAACCCTTGTTTTTTCTTCCCTTTTACAAGAAAAATGTGTCTCATCGACCACATCTACTTCAAAAAAAACATTTTTATGAGATCTATTATCACATATCTTGTGGGCAATCTCAAGGCCAATCTCCCAAAGTATCTTCTTTGTAAAAAAAGAGCCTCTGGCCTCAAATATAGAGCTGCCCTCATCCAAACTCTCAGAAATAACTTGATCGAGCGGCACTTTTCCTAAAAGAGGGATAGAAAACTTTTCTTGAAGCGCCTCTCCACCGCCCATACCAAAAGGAAAGTGATGCTCTCCCGTAAGAGAGTCTCTAAAAAAGCTCATGTTTTCTATAAGACCTAAAATAGGGACAGCCATTTTTTGAAACATTAAGATCGTCTTTTCAACATCTATTACAGCAACCTTCTGTGGTGTTGTTACAATAAGAGCGCTCGTAATAGAAATAGTTTGCATGATAGTAATATGGATATCACCCGTTCCCGGAGGTAGATCCATAAAAATAATCTCGGTATCACCCCAA
Organism: Verrucomicrobiota bacterium; assembly: GCA_018240105.1. GTDB lineage: Bacteria > Chlamydiota > Chlamydiia > Chlamydiales > 2-12-FULL-49-11 > JAFEGE01. Next base: position 12,303 of record JAFEGE010000082.1, read on the forward strand.
TCGACTTCTGTAAGAAAATTTTTTATTAGCGTATTGGCAATAGGGGCTCTTATAACGTGAGTATCTTGCCATTTAGCAAAGTAGGCAAGAGAGAGCACTTTGATCCCTTTAATAGAGGGCGGTACAATTTTTTCTCCTACAGAGGGCACTCTCCCCTCTTTAGGCATCATAACGCTCATAGAGGGGCCATAAATGTCCGCATCTATGATACCTACCTTGTAGCCTAGAGAAGCGAGGACATAAGCCATCTGCACGGTAATAGCCGATTTTCCAACGCCACCCTTTCCGGCACCGACCGCGATAATAAGAGGGCCACTTAGATTTTTTTCTTTTTCTAAACTCATGCAAATATCATCACAAAATATTTAGTTTACTATCAAGTTTTTTTTATCAATCACCCTTGCTGGAGTAGAAATTTATAATTACTTGAAGAATATGCTTACTATGTTTTAACATTTTCACAACTATCTAAAAAATAAGATTTTTTAAAGAACGTAAAAGATTTTTTGTAAAAAAGTGTTGTTAATATTGTAACTATGTTGAATAATTCGCTAACAACATTAAAAATTTGAAGGAAGGTATCTTGTGTCACAAACAACAATAAGCGGTCCTAAGTCCTTAGAAGACATAGAAGATGTTATTTCAAAAGCAATTAGAAAAGTAGGCGGAAGAAAAGAGAATGATCTTTGCAAATACCTACCTATGTCAATTGGCGGTTATATGCACCATTTTACTCTACGTAAAATGAAACTAAAACAGCCTTTTGAACTATCTAGTTTAATCGAAAAATTTATTATTAACCCTGCCAAGCCTAGCGTTATTGCACCTAAGCAAAGAGCGGCCCGCGGATCTAGAAAAAGAAAAGATCAAATTACTTTTAATAGAAACCAACTAGAGCGCCTACTCCACATGGCTAGAATTGCCGGCGATAAAGAAATGGTCTCTTTTTTAAGCCCAAAAAAATCTCTTGCTACTGCCAAAAGAGAGCTTATAGCCTCTATTCGCCAGGGAGAAGTAGAGCAAACCCTTTGGAATTCTTATGTAGAGTGCGTACAAGCTCATAAAGAGTACGCTGGCTACGATACAGCAGAGCTTCTTGCTGCCTTAAAAAATTCTCAACTCTAGAATTTATATTTAACTTGACGGACTTTGGGCTTAATTGCCCAAAGTCCGCTCTTTTTCTTGTCTTTATTTTCGAATCTCAGTTAAAATTCCTGTGTTAACCCAAGGATATTACTATGGCAAACCCAACTAGTATTACCGCTGAACAACCAAGCTTTGGGAAGCTTAGATCGTTCTTTTGGCCGATCTACTCTTACGAGCTAAAGAAGCTAGTTCCTATGCTTCTCTTGTTCTTCTTTATTTTATTTAATTACACAGTGCTTCGCGATACAAAGGATACCCTTATCGTTACAGCTCCTAATTCTGGGGCGGAAGCAATTCCATTTTTGAAGGTTTATGGGGTTTTACCCTTTGCCTTAATCTTTATGATGATTTACTCCAAAATGAGTAATGCCCTAAGCAAACCAGCGCTTTTCTATTGCACTGTTCTTCCTTTCATTCTCTTTTTTGGTGTCTTCGCAGTTCTTCTTTATCCAAACCGTGAAGTTCTCCAACCAAAAGCGTTTTGCGACTTCTTACAAGGTCATCTACCACACGGTTTGATGGGTCTTGTTGCGATTGTTCGCCACTGGACATTCTCTTTGTTCTACATTATGTCTGAACTATGGGGTAGCGTCTGCTTATCGCTTCTTTTCTGGGGCTTTGCAAACGATATCACAAAAGTCGGTGAATCAAAAAGATTTTACAATCTATTCGGTTTGGGCGCTAACTTCTCTCTTCTTCTTGCTGGTACGTTTATCGTATGGGCATCAGATCTTCGTAGAAGCTTATCCCCAGCTATCTCTGATCCATGGCAAGTATCTTTAAACTGGCTCATGTTAATCGTTGTTCTATCTGGCTTCCTTATCTTAGGGATCTACTGGTGGATTAACAAATATGTTCTAACAGATGCTCGTTTCTACAATACAGCTGATCAGAAAAAGATGAAGAAAGAAAAGCCAAAAATGACTTTCAAAGAGAGCTTAAAATATATTGTAAGTTCAAAATATATGGGCTGTCTTGCTTTGATCGTTATTGCTTATGGCGTATCTATCAATCTTGTAGAAGTTACCTGGAAGAGCCAGCTTAAACTACAATACCCTAACCCGAATGACTACAGCGTATTCATGGGGAACTTCTCCAGAGTTACTGGTGCAGCCACCATCTTTATGATGTTCTTCGTAACAGGTAACGTAGTTAGAAAACTCGGCTGGAAGTTTGCAGCTCTTTTAACGCCTGTTGTTCTTTTTATCACAGGTGCTGCTTTCTTCTTCTTCATGATCTTCAACCATGGCCTTGCCGGCGTTATTTCAGCTTTGGGCACAACTCCGCTCTTCCTTGCTGTTGTATTCGGTATGGCACAGAACGTCATGAGTAAGTCTGCTAAGTACTCGCTATTCGATCCAACGAAAGAGATGGCTTACATCCCGCTTGACCAAGAACAAAAGGTTAAAGGGAAAGCCGCGATCGACGTTGTCGGTGCAAGACTTGGAAAATCTGGTGGTGCGCTTATCCAGCAGGTGCTTATCCTTCTCTTAGGTAGCATTGCTGCGATGGCTCCATACATCGGTGTTTTACTTTTCGTGATCATCGGTGGTTGGATCTTAGCTGTTATTTCTCTCGATAAGCAATTTAAAGTTGCTATCGCAAAGAAAGAAGATGAAGAAGCAAAACTTCGTCAAGAAGAGACAATAGCACACGCACAAATGACAATTTCTAAACAAAAAGCCTCTGAGGCGCTTTCACCAAAAGCAACCTAAGATAGTTTCTTGTTTTTAAGAAGTAACCCTCTCTTATCAATCGGTAAGAGAGGGTTTTTATTTTAACCTCTTCTTTGCTATACTCCTTCTTCTCTTTGAATCTACTTGCGTATATGGCTAGCATACCTACAACGCCTTTACCTCGCTCTGAACGAACTTCCTTACCCCATATCCCAGTCTCTAGACAAAGAAGAGCTCCCGGAAATTGTATTACATCATTGGTTACAAAGCTTTTTACTCCTGACACACCTCCTCCCCCTCCGCTGCGCTCTCTATCAACAAGGTCTGTACAAGTAGAAGCAGCTACCCTAGATCCATTTACCACCGCTTTAGATCTCTGGAGAATAGAGGGAGGCATTACGCCAGAAGAATCAAAAGAGAGAGCAACTGTTATGCAGACGATGCTACTCTTACACCATGAAATAGACGGCCACACCTCTCTCTCCCTTCCAGAAACTCTAACACAGATTCCACCCGGCATAGAGACGTTACATCGATTAACAACCATTTATCTAACTAGAAACTCTACAAGATTGTCAGGGCTTTTTCCTGCATTAGCACAACTACCAGGTCTCGTAGAGCTTTATTGCGGTATTTACAAAAGCCCCTCCTATCACGTAAAGCATAAACAACGCACCTCTACTAGCAGCATTATAAAAACTCTCTATCCTTTGAGAGACTACATAAGAGGGCGCGCCTGTACAAAAGAGGTATGTGAAAGGGTCCAATCCCAAGAAAGTAAAATTCTCTATGATAAACTAGACTCTCCACCTGATCTCTCCCAAATAGGGTCTCTCACCCATTTAACAAAGGTGACTTTATTGGGAAGTAGCCCTATGGTTTTACCGGACTCTCTTCAAAATTGCAAAAAGCTTACCTCTTTAAAGGTGGAGTTTTTAGAAAGTTTTCCAGATTGGCTAAATAAGTTTCCTTCTTTAAGAGAGCTAGCCTTGCCCCATAGTCACCCAACAGCAACACTCCCCCCTGATTTTTTTATCCCCCTTAAAAGACTCTCTATGCTCCATCTATTTTTACACCGAGGAACCTTACTCCCACCCTCTCTCTCTTCATGCAGACAGCTGACCCATTTAAGTTTAGAGGGGATAGAAGTAGTACCAGAGTGGCTCTCAAGGATCCCTTTAGAACACTTATCCCTTTCTATGGGAGCCGAAGCAAAGCCTCTACCACCCGATTTCTTTGCGAAGACACCGCATCTCGGCACGCTACATATAAAAACTGAGGGGCCACTGCAAAGGCTACCCCCTTCTATGGTAGACCTTCCTCCTGATTGTATAGTCGTGTTAAAACCGAAAACACTCCCTAGAAAAGAAGAGATTGCTCTAAGGGTTGCTTGTCATGAACAAAAAAGAACTCCGATAGATACAACTGAGTATAGAGACCCGCTCCCCAAAGACATAGATATTATTACAATGCATGATATAGCTTTCAGAGAAGCTGTTTCTGTAGATAGACCCGCAATTTTGGTTGGAGAGCGTGCCTCTCTTGCAGAAAGAGCCGCTTTATTTTACCCAGAAACCCCTTTTTCAAAAGATTTAAAGCATTTTTTATTTGAAGTGCTCCATGAAACCTCGGACGCAAAGACTCCCAGCTTAAAAAGAGAGTGTGTTTTACGGGTAGAGAAGCTTTTAAATAATCTGATTGCCTACCCCCTATTTAGAAGGGAGGTCAGCCGGATGCTTACCTTAGATGGCAGCGAGCGTACCTACCGCTACGGCGAAGATACAGCGATTCTTCTCGATAATATAGAGTGTGCAGCAAGACTCTATGCAAGACAGACTCCTATGCCATTAAAAGAATTAGCCCCCTTTCTTATAGCTTTACATAGATTAGAGCGCCTTGATATTTGGGCCGGGCTCTATACCCATGACCCCAAAGACCCTAGAGAAGCGCTTGACCCTGCTATCCTACAACTCTTCGCTCGCCTAGTCCTCAAAGGAACACTTAGTCTCCCCATACAAACCAAAACCTCTTTTTATAGTAAACTTATCCCTTACCATTTCCCCATAGACTTAGTAGAGGCTGAAGGCAAACGTATCCTAGAAGAGACATCCGAGATTGCCGATCAAGTAGCTATTCTTGTAGCATCTCCTGTATGGCAAGAGAGACTACGAGAAACTGTTCCAAGTCTTGTTACTAGCTTTGATCTTCTTGATGTCAGGCCACTAGAAGTTCTCACTAAAGGATTTCTTTCATCTATACCCAAGTGAACTCAAAAATTGGTTTTTGGCTTCACAAGAATCTTAAAATTTGCGCCCGCTGCACCTCGCCCTATGTCCTATAGGGGCTCGCTTTAGCGACGATTTCATCTGGTGCAAATTTTAAGTTCTGCTTTTGCCAAAATTCCAATTTTTGAGTTCACTTGGGTATATCCGCTTATAATTATACCATTCGCAACAAATAAAGACATAAAAGCGCGCAAAATTTTGCCAAATAAGAAAGCTCCGAGATCGATGGTTAACCCTTGTAAGTTAGCGAGATCGAGAGCGAACTTATTTGGCAAAAGATGCGATGATTTTATGAATTTATTTGTTGCGAATGGTATTACTACTTTCTTTTAATGCCTCACTATAGTTATCATATTTGCGTAAAAATTAATGTTTTTTAATCAAAATAGATAAATAAAAGTTGAGGTAACTATGATTAGCGGAGTTCCTATAAGCGTTATATGGCACAACCAATCCCCTGATAGCGAACCTGCGAGCGGATACCCAGAAGACGTTACAGCTCTTACCGTAACGGGAGAGACTCTTCCATCTTGGCTACCTAAAGCTGTTAATTTACACACTTTACGCATATCTTTTTCTAGACCTTTTCCTCTTCCAGACAGGTTATTATGCAGTAAACTTGTTAACATCGAATTTACTGTTATCGAATCTCTTCCTGATACAATTGGCGCTTCTACGAACCTTTTGAGCCTTAGAATCCAAACCGTTCTTTCTGGCTCTCTTCCGGAGTCACTACTTGACTGCAGAAAACTTAGCACCCTTAGCGTAGGTGGCCTCAGCACTGTTCCGCCATGGTTAGCTCGTTTCCCAGCGCTTAAACGGCTTGCCCTTACTCGTATGAGAAGCGAAGCACCGTTTTTACCAGATATATTTGCTGGTAAAACTCTTTCCCATTTAGATATAAGTCGTAACAAGTTAACAGCCCTACCACCCTCTTTGATGACACTACCAGTAAGCTGCCACCTTATCGCTACAGGAAATTGTTTTCCTAAGGCAACACAGAATAGCTTAGAAAGATTTCCAAATAGAGTAACAGATGAAGCTCTGGCAAAAGTTGTCTATGCCCTTGATGGTGTTTTTTACGCAGAAGCAGATGGAGATGTGTTTAGTAGTAGTGATGATGAAAAACCAACGACTCTTCCTGGTCCAAAGCCTGATAGGCCAATGCATAGATCACAAAGCCGGGTTGATAGACTTGATACCCTTTGTGATGACGCACCTGTAACCCCTGCTTCTGTTCCAGCAGTTCCTATTGGTGGAGGCGGATCACCAGGTGTGGGAGAGGATGAATTGCCGAGAGCAACAGCACCAATTCCTATACAAGCCCCTAGTAGAGATTGCCCTCTACAAGAAGTCTCTCCTAATACCTTGGTGGGGAGGCCAGGTATGGCTGATTGGATCGCAGCTCATAGGCAGCGCCGAGCTGTAACAACGCCCTCTGAGGGTGTTTCAAGCAGAGTTGCATCCAGCGCTACGGCTGAAAATCCTGAACCCCCACTTCCTATAGTAGCCCACTCTGGGAAAAGAGTTACTTTTGGTTAGATTCCCTCACGGGACCGTAGCCTTTACTCGTAACGCGGTCTTTCTGTTGGTTGTAGAGGGGTCTCTTCATAGCCCCTCTCTTCTCTTGGGCTATCACAAGCGTTTAGGCACGATACATTCCTTGTCGGTAGAGCAAGGGATGTAAAATAAATGGCCGTGAGAAAGAGAAATATATAGAGATAGGCTAAAAACTTTCGCCCTGTTCTGTAATGATCTGGAAACTTCAAGGCAAAGAGAAGAAATAAAAAGCTTGCGAGCCCTAAGAAAAAAATCGATTCTATGAGTCTAATCACCCATACAACTAGCTGGCAAGTAAACTGTTCTGATAAATGAACGGAGAACATAGAATTTATTACACTCCAATATATAAAAAATTAATTTTCTATTATTAATACTTAATTTATTAAATAAATAATTAAATGTACATGTTTTATATCGAGAGTAATGCAAGAATCGGGATTTGGCAAGAAGGCGCCACGAATTTGAAATAGGCAAAGCCGATGCCAAAACCGATTCTTGCATCACGAGCGGTATACATGGCGCAAATTTTTCTAATGCGTAATACTATGCTGAAAAAGGGTTTGAAAATTGGCTAAGCAGATTATAGCAATCGGGGGTGGAGGTTTTGTACACGCCTCTAAACCAAGCTCTTTAGAGCGGTATCTTCTAGCGCAAACAGGCAAAAAACAGCCCTCTGTTTGCTTTATCCCAACGGCTAGCGGCGATGCTGCCCAGTATATTAAAAACTTCTACGACGCTTTCGACAACTTTCCTTGCCAAAAGTCGCATCTTTCTCTTTTTCACCTACCGACAAACGACATCGAAGGTTTTCTTTTAGAAAAAGACCTCTTGTATATAGGCGGGGGTAATACGAAAAGCATGCTGGCTCTGTGGCGCGAATGGCAGATACCTACCTATTTAAAAAAGGCTTACGAAAAAGGGATCGTTTTAGCAGGGTCAAGTGCAGGGGGTAACTGCTGGTTTGAATCGTGTGTAACAGATTCCCTATATGGTAAGCTAACACCTCTTCCTTGCCTTGGCTTTTTAAAAGGCAGTTTTTGTCCCCACTATATCACGGAAAAAGAGCGAAGACCCTCTTATCAGGCCCTTGTGGGAGAGAAAAAATTGGAAGCTGGCCTTGCTTTGGATGACCATGTAGCCGCCCACTATGTCGATGGCAGTCTTAAACAAATTGTCTCTGCAAGCCCTAGAGGGAGTGCCTATTACGTCTCTAAGGAGAAAAGTGGCGCTAAAGAAGAGCCTCTCGAGATCCTTTTCTTGTAACATTCTCTTTACAGTGCTATAGTTGAGTCCGTTTTTCTGACAACGAGTAGACTAATAGCTTTATGGATGACAGCTACGACATAGAAAATATTCGCAATTTCTCTATTATTGCGCACATTGACCACGGTAAGTCTACAATCGCTGATCGCCTTTTAGAAAAAACAAAGACCCTTGCGGCTCGAGAGATGCAGGCACAGGTGCTCGATGCTATGGATTTAGAGAGAGAGCGTGGGATTACCATCAAAGCCCACCCCGTTACTATGTTTCACCGCTCACCGGAAGGGGTCCTTTATAGAATTAACTTTATTGACACCCCCGGCCACGTCGATTTTTCTTACGAAGTCTCTCGCTCACTTGCTGCTTGCGAAGGGGCTCTCCTTGTTGTCGATGCTGTACAAGGTGTACAAGCTCAGACCCTTGCTAATGTTCATTTAGCCCTCGATAGAGGTCTTGAAATTATCCCCGTCATCAACAAAATTGATCTACCCGCTGCTGATCCTGACTCTGTAAAAAGACAAATCAAAGAAGTTGTAGGGATTGAAACGCATAATGCTATTCTTGCTTCCGCAAAGATTGGTCTTGGCATCGATCAGATCCTAGAAGAGATCATCTACTCCTTCCCCGCACCAAAACCTCCAACTGATACCACGCTGCGCGCTCTTGTTTTTGATTCGCATTACGACACCTTTCGTGGCGTTATGGTCTATGTCCGTGTCTTTAGTGGCACCATTACGAAAAAGACACAGATCCAGTTCATGTCGACTGGCAAAGTCTTTGAAGTCTCCGAAGTCGGTATCTTTACGCCTCACGAAAAACCGGTTGAAAAGCTCCAGCCTGGCGAAGTAGGCTACTTACTCGCAACTATTAGAAAGCCCTCCGATATCCATGTCGGCGATACGATTACTACAGAGCTCTCCCCTGCGAAAGAACCGCTCCCCGGCTTTAAACGCATATCGCCTGTCGTCTTTGCTGGTATCTATCCTGTAGACACCTCAGATTATGAGGCACTTGCCGATGCTTTTACAAAACTGCGCCTTAATGACTCAGCTCTCCATGTAGAAGCAGAGACCTCTTTAGTTTTAGGCACAGGCTTTCGCTGCGGCTTTTTAGGCCTTCTCCATCTAGAGATCGTATTTGAAAGACTACAGAGAGAGTTCGATCTCGACATCATCACAACAGCTCCTAGCGTGCAGTACCGCATCCACCAGACACAGGGTACTATGATAGAGGTCGACAACCCCGCCCACTACCCCGACCCCTCCACCATTGAGATGGTAGAAGAGCCTTGGGTGAAGTGTAATATCATCACCCCCGCTGACTATCTAGGGGCCATCATGAGCCTTGCTAGCGATAAACGAGGCGAGCTTACCCATACAGAGACAATCGACGATACACGCCTCTATCTCCACCTAAAAATGCCTCTCAATGAGATGATCACCGACTTTAACGACCGCCTAAAATCAGTCAGCCAAGGCTACGCCTCTTTCGATTACGAGCCAGAGAGCTACCAAAAAGGTGACATCGTAAAATTAGAAGTCCGCGTCAATGAAGAACCGATCGACGCCTTCTCAACCTTTGTCCACCGCTCTAAAGCAGAGGCCAAAGGCCGCGCCCTTTGTAAAAAACTCCTCGATGTGATCCCGCGCCAACAGTTTAAAATACCCATCCAAGCCGCTATCGGCGGTAAGATCGTTGCCCGAGAGACCCTCTCGGCTCTCTCCAAAAACGTTACAGCTAAATGCTACGGTGGTGATATCACCCGTAAACGCAAGCTGTGGGAGAAGCAGAAAAAGGGTAAGAAAAAGATGAAGGAGTTTGGCAAAGTGAGCATCCCTCAATCCGCCTTCATCGAAATCCTCAAATCTGATTCGTAAGAATCTCTTCTTATACCAAGACCAATGCAAGAAAAAGTCGAGAATTACCGACGCTGGCAAAGCTGATTGCTGGATAACTCTCGGTATATTTGGAAGCTTGTCCATTTGACGAAGCTATTGGAGTCCTTATGAATGCAATGTTTACACAACTGGTCCCCTCAGATTAAAATTAAACGTACATTACACCTTGTCGTTTTTATCTAGAAGTTTTATGCTGGCCTGATTTTATTGAAAGCGCCTCTCATGCGAAAACTTCTCGCAATCTTTATTCTCTTTTTCTCTGCTGTTACGGCGCAGCCTAGGAATATCCTCATCATCAGCTATGCTGAATATGATGCCTCTTTCAACTTAACAACAAAGGGGCTTGAAAGAGCAAGCGCTCTTGCCTACTACTTCTCACAAACCCTTTTACCTACCTATGGCAAGCCGTATGCTATCTTTGGCAGCAGGCAAACAAAAGAGACGCTTGGTGGCAGGCGCATTATGCAAACCGCGACACCAACCTCAGCTATTTTGGCAAAACAGCTCCATTTAGGCTTTTCTGAAGATGACCCAGAGGCTCTTGCAAGCTTTATCCTAAATAACAGCGACTACCAGGGGCAAACGCTTTTAATTGTATGGGATTTTGATGCTATTCCAAGCTTAATCGATACCTTTAACTATCTAAAGCCTACGATCCCAACACCAGAGCGCTTTGATGTCACCTATGTTCTTACCTTCCCCTTTACACCGCCCAAGGCACCTATTATTTTGGGCCAGTGCCTCCTGGTTGGCGATAGCTGTACAAGCCCTCCCTTTCCACCTCCGGTACCTTTAAATGCTTATGTCCCTTTTCAACTCATAAACTCTAGCGCAACCTTTAGCGATAGCGAGGTGTTTATCTTAGTAAAAGGGGTAGAGCCGCAGAGTAACACCTGGTGCTATTTAAGCTTTGATCCTGCCTTAACACCTCTACCTGGCTATGGTGTCTATCAAGAGGTCTCGCCTACGACAACTTCAGAGGCTTTTTCCTACACTCTCTCCGAACTACCTGGTAGCAACAATAATCGAGAGGTATTCATCCCACCCTTTAACCAAGGTGAGCTTTATTTTTCGATTAAAGGAAGCCAAGGATCTCCTGAGCTCTATAAGATGGATCTTGTGGTAGAGACAAATCCAACAACAGGCGCTCTAGAGCCTGTCGATCCTGATGCACTCAATCCAAAGAACTCTAACTACTACACCCTCTTTGATAAGATAGATTTCACGGTAAGCACGACAAGTGCTAAGCTAAAGGCCAATCCAACAGCGCTTGATTTCTTTTGCCTGCCGCTTAGCTTAAATATGACCCTCGATTCCAGCTCGCTGCCGCAGACTGGCCTCTCAGATGCTAGAGCCTTGATCTTTGCCACAGCAACGACAACTCTTACAGCGGATGATCTACCACCTGGCTCTAAGTGGAATAACCTCGTTATAGACGATCCAACAAATATAGGTAATCCCCTTAGGATAGCAGCTACAGGGCCTGCTATGCTAACAACACCGCCTCTCTTTGATCCAAACTACTTAGATAATACTGCAGCTTACGGCTTTAGCTATCTTACTTACATCTGGAATGATCCAACTGCTTGGTATGTAACCGGAGGCGGCCAAACGCTATTTATTGATACAGGCTCTCTTACCTACAGCGGGCAAACCGTTGCAGCAAGCCCTTCGTACAATTTTGTATTCACAAATGGCAGCGACACCGAGATCCTTACCATGCCAACAAACTCTGTCCCTTTCTTTCTGCCAGAGATGCCACCCCTTAACGCCTCTAACGCTACCGCAAGAGGTATTTTAGCAAGAGATCTTACCGCAGCTTTTGTTACAGGGCTACTACCTATTAATGGCCAGCTCATGAATGATCCCTTAAATGAAGCCTATTTTTTAGCAAATCAGATGAATTTCTATCCAATACCTAATAACGCTAACCTCTCTCCAGCTGGTACAGCCTCTGGCCCTTGGTTTGATCTCTACTCTAAAGCGCTTCACAGTATCAATGGTGGCTACCCAAACTTTGATAAGATTGACACCTTCTTATTCGATGATCTTCTTGGAATCAGCGGTAAACTAGACTCAGGCGCTAGTGTATCACCCTCCCTTGCAATCACACTTCACGATCTATCAGGTACTCTTGTTCCTAATCCTTATACAGATCCAGATACCTTTACCGTAACAATCACAGTCCCCTCAAACCAGTTCGTTACGTTAGAGGGTGACTCTCATGTTTATAATAACGAAACAGTTACGCTTGGATCGCCCGTAAGCACCCTTGCGGTAACTTCTATCGTCGGTGATGATGGCCTCTCTCATGCGACAACTGTTTATATAAAGTACGGCTTTGCCAAAAATGGCTACCCCGGCTCACTCGGAATTAGCGTCACAACGTCTCTAACCACTGCTTCTGTGGTTTTTCCCGCACCAAATTCATAATATTATATAATAAATCATATAATTAATTAAAAAAATAATAATCGATTTTAATACATAATGGCTCGCAGCTCAAACAATTCTTGCCCCAACGTTGGCGGCACTCCTCTTTTTAATGAACTTTTAGACCTTTACTGCTTTGCAAGAGTTATCAATGAAATTGTTATCTGGTCAAGCGATCCCACCTGGAGTGCAAACGTTGGCGGGCGAGTTACTTATCAAGTATGGCAAGCCGGTCAAAATAAGATCCTACCAACCTTTACGAAGGCTCTCCAAGACTTAGATCTAAGCTGTTTTCAAGGCGCATCCTTTGCTACCTTTAAAACTGCCTATACAAATGTAGTTGCGGCAACTAACAATTTTACGAGCGCTGTTACAGCTCTTAATAACTGCTCTTATGGCCAAGATTGCCCCTCTTTCACCTCTTACCAAAAAGCTGCTATCACCTTAAGCTCTTCCTTAATAACTCTACAACAAGCCATCTTAACCCTTGTCCCCCCCTCTGTCTATGGCCCTATCCCTCTCTTTACGGAACTTTTAGAGTTTATTAGCTACGTATCCTATCTAAACACCTCCCTTAGCATTTGGAGCGACCCCTCTCTTCTAAGTTATACAGATTGCAAGGCAATCCGTGAGGATATTTGGCTACAGCATCTAGTCACTTTGATAGAGATGAATCCCCTCAAAAAAGCTGTAGCGAAACTACAAGCAAGCCTACTTACTCTCCCGCAGCCTCTACAACAAGATCTAAAGTCACTCCTTACAACAGTAACAACCATCATCTACTTTTTACGATCAAACCCATCTTGCGCAAGCCTGCAAAAAATATTGCCACCCTATGTTGTGATTGTAGCCATACAGTTCTTAAGCGTTTATCAAGATTTTATAGCTCTTCTACCAACGACTCTACCGGTTGTTACCGCTATAAACCCAAGCGCTGGAGGAGCCCTTGGCGGAACCTCTGTTACCATTACCGGGATAAACTTTACCAGTGCGAGTGCGGTTACCTTTGGTGCGGCTCCGGCTACAGCTTTTTCTGTTAACTCTTCGACAAACATCACAGCAAAAGCGCCTCCAGGAAATGGGAGCGTCAATATTATCGTAACAACACCAGAAGGTCTCTCTTCCAAAAATGCAGCGAGTCTCTTTGCCTACCAAATAGCCCCCTATGTTACAGGTATCACCCCTAAAGTTGGCATCTCTACGGGGAAAACCCTTGTAACCATCATAGGAGACAACTTTACAGGAGCGACTGCTGTATTTTTTGGAGAATCTTCGGCCGAAAGTTTTACCATACAAAGCAATAGCAGAATTATCGCAACTTCCCCACCAGGCCTTGGCACTGTCCATATTACAGTTGTAACACTCGGGGGCACCTCCCCCATAACGCCTATCGATCAATTTACCTACAAAGAGCTTCCGCTTATCACAGCGATCACGCCAAACTCTGGTCCAACCTCAGGCGGTACTCTAGTGACTGTCACAGGTAAGAATTTTACCGCTACAACCGCTGTTACCTTTGGCAAAACTACAGCCCCCTTTACCCTCACCTCGGATACATCTCTTACAACGACAGCGCCTCCAGGGTCTGGAGCTGTAGATCTCTTCGTCACAACACCGATAGGTAAATCCGCTCCAGTACCAGCTGATACCTTCACCTACTATCCCGTGCCAACTCTTATAGGGGTTTACCCGATTAGAGGGCCTCTTAGTGGTGGTAGTGTTATATCGATTACAGGAACTTCTCTTACAGGCGCCACAGCGGTCAACTTTGGCACAAACCCAGCTACAAGTTTTAGAGTCACCTCCGATGGAGAAATAACAGCTATAGCTCCTCCAGGTACTGGTACGGTAGATATAACCGTAACCACACCGGGCGGCACAACAAAAATCACAGCAACCGATCGCTTCACCTACCAAAAACCTCCTGCAATCAGTAAGGTCACCCCAAACACCGGCCCCTCAAGAGGCGGCACCTCTCTTGTGATTACAGGATCCGATTTTACAGGAGCTACTGCCCTTACCTTTGGTAGTAACCCGGCACAAAGTTTTCTAGTGACTGCTGATAGCTCTATTCTAGCAACAGCCCCTTCGAGCAATAATACTTCTGGCAATGCTACTGTAGACATCCAAGTAACAACGCTTGGCGGGATCTCTTCTATAACACCAAATGATCAGTTTACCTATGCACTAGAGCCAACGATTACAACTATTATACCAACCGTTGGTGATACAAGAGGTGGAACATCTGTCACCATTACCGGCACAAATTTTACAAATGCCACAAGCGTAAGATTTGGCTCTCTAGTAGCAACAAACTATACAGTAACTTCGCCGACAACTATAACAGCAACCTCTCCTCCAGGCTCTGGTGTTGTCGATATTACAGTTGTAACCCCAGGTGGGACATCTCCTATAGTTTTAAGCGATCGCTTTACCTATCAAGGGGCGCCTACCCTGACAACGCTTACTCCGAGCGGCGCCCCTCTAAAAGGAGGCACCTCCGTACAAATCTTAGGAGGAAATCTTTCTCTTGTAACTGGCGTAAACTTTGGCAGAGCCGCTGCCTCCTTTACCATCGAATCAGAAAGAGAGATTACAGCCATAGCTCCACCTGGAAGCGGAAGCGTAGCTGTTACAGCTATAGCGCCGATTGGAAGTTCAAATTCGCTTCCTTTCACCTATTATGAAGTACCTGTTGTTAAAACTATTGATCCAACACAGGGAACAAGCGGTAACCTTGTCACTATTACAGGAAATTATTTTACTGCTGCTAGCAGTATTAGATTCGGTAAGAGTTTAGCCCAAAGTTTTACGGTTGATTCTGATACCACCATTAGAGCTATCGCCCCTTCCGGCACAGGAACAGTAACTGTAGTTGTCTTCTCACCAGGGGGAGCCTCCTCACCTACCTCTGCGTATTTTACTTATGAGCCTATCCCGACGATTACAAATATTGTACCAACAGCGGGCCCTGTTAGAGGGGGGGCAAGCGTCACTATCCAAGGGACAAATTTTATAAACGTGACAGCGGTTACATTTGGCCAGACCTCGGCACAGAGTTTCACCGTAAAATCAGACTCTGAAGTTACAGCTATTGCCCCCTCTGGCGTTGGCACTGTAGATATTCGCATAACAACTCAAGCCGGCATATCACCCATTAGCCAGGCAGATCTCTTCACCTACCAAGAGATGCCTCTTGTTACCTCTATCGATCCCAAAGAGGGCTCTACAAGCGGTAGCACGGTGGTTACTATCACAGGTAATAACTTCATAAATGTTGAGAGCGTAAACTTTGGAGCTGCTCTCACTACAAATTTCACGCTTCTTAGCGATACATCGCTCCAGGCAATAACGCCTAGTGGCAGTGGCATGGTAGATATCACAGTCGTAACAGCAGGTGGCACATCGCCTATCACAACAAACGATCAGTTTACTTATCTATCGCAACCTACCATAAGTAGCATCTCTCCTACAAGTGGGCCATCTACAGGTAATACCCTTGTTACTATTACAGGCTCTGGCTTTACAGCAGCAACTGCTGTAAATTTTGGCCCTATACCTTCTCTAATGTTTAAATCTCTATCAGATACTACGATACAAGCAACGGCTCCTCCTGGAAGTGGTATTGTAGATATTACCATCGTAACCCCCGGCGGCAGCTCTTCAAAAACCGGAGCTGATCTCTATACATACCAAGGAGCAAGCCCTCTACCTCTTGTAACAGAGATAGATCCTCTCTGCGGCTCTACCTCTGGCGGAACCGTTGTCAAGATCTTCGGCCAGAACTTTACAGGGGCAACTCTTGTTAGATTCGGCAGTACAGCGGCAACCACTTTTACCGTCAATTCTAATACTCTCATAACAGCAACAGCACCTCAAGGTACGTCTGTTGTTGATGTCACGGTTACAACAGCGAGCGGAACTTCTCCTATCACGGTTAAGGACCAATTCGTCTACCAAGATAAAGCCCCTGTGATTACAAGTCTCTCCCCCTCCTCCGGTTCACGCTTTGGGGGAACTTCGGTTTGTATCAAAGGGGTTAATTTTTCAAACCTAACAGGCGTAACTTTTGGTGGTTTGAACGCCCAAGATAAATCCTTTATCAGCGACACCCTTATAAAAGCAACTTCTTCTAATCAAGCAGCTGGTACCATCGATGTTACAGTAACAACAGCCCAAGGCAGCTCGTTACCCTCTTCTTACTCTAAATTTACCTTTGAAACTCCGAGGAGGATAACCTCTCTATCGCCGACCTTTGGTCTAGAGACGGGTGGCACCTCTATTACTATATACGGCGAAAACTTTACTGCTATTACGACCGTTTATATTGGAAAAACCTCAGTACAGTTTACAGTCGCAAGCGATGCAAAGAGTATTACCGCGATAACGCCTCCAGGCACAGGCTCTGTTGAGATCACATTAGTTACCTCTGATGGCACACCTATCGTAAGTGAAACCCCCTTTACCTACCAAACAGTCTCTCTTACCCCATCTCTCCTAAGTATAGCCCCAAAATATGGCGATCCAACAGGCGGTACACCTATACGCATAACAGGTAGTCGCTTTACAGGGACTACTGCTGTCTATTTTGGCACAGAAAGTGCAAGTTTTACAGTAGACTCTGATATAAGTCTAACAGCTACCTCTCCTAAAAATGTAAGCAGTAGTGATACTGTAGATATTACTGTCGTTACGCCACAAGGCCGATCTGTAACCTCTTTTGAGACAAAGTTTGTCTATTGCCGCGTTCCGACCAATAGCACTTTGATGCTCTTAGTAAACGACAGTAAGACCTTAACAGATGATGAAGTCTACGTCCTTGTAAAAGGCAGTATCCCTCAAACAAAAGAGGGTATCTATCTTAACATTACCAATGGGGATGGCTCCCTTGTAAAGGTAACTCCCACTTCTCAATCAAAAGACTACTCCTACAAACTCTCTGCCTTGCCAGGGATCACAAACTATCGCCATATCTCTATCCCTTTAGTAGACTCTGCCAGGATCTATTTCTCTTTAAAAGACTATCTCGACCTCTCTGTGGAAGAAGTTAGTGGTCAATACCAGGTGATCGATCCAGATGCTTTAAATCCAACCAATGACAACTACTTTATCCTCTACGATAAGCTAGAGCTTGCTGTTGTTGACGATCCGGCTGCCTCTAATATTTCGATCAATACAACGGCTGTCGATTTTTTCTCTCTACCGATTTCACTCTCCCCAACGGTTGGTTTTACTGCCTACAAAACGGTAGGCCTACCTTATAAGAGAACTGATATCTTCTCTAAAGTAAAAAAAACTATTACCATTAACGATGTTACACCTACGCACGAGTGGCTAAAACTCTTTGTCAAAGATTCTGTAGATCCAAAAAATGACCTACGTATTCTCTCTACCGGCAAAGCTATGAGTGGCGAAAATCCTATCTTTACCAACACCTATCTTGCCAATGACCAGTTTGGCTTTAATTGGATTGCAAACGTCTGGAGTAACTTTTACCTCAATAATGGGGCTAATTCTTTATCTGTAGACACCCAAGAGATCAAATCCTGCTCCTACAGTGGAGAGGTAGATCCCACAACACACGATTTTGTCTTTTCTAATGGAAACGATGAACAAAGACTAAAGCTTCCCTATCTACCAGAAAATCCTACGCAACCAGATTCTACCCCCTTCTTTGCAGGCGGCACTTCTACTTTTGATGGAGGAGGCGCCCTTGCCATCATTGTTCGCGATTTAACCTCTGCCTTTGTAGCGGGGCTACTACCAGAAAATGTCCCTCTCGAAACACCTTTAAATATAGATTTTTTCTTAAAACAGCTCTATCTCAATAAATACTACAAAGCAAACGGTAACCTTGGTCCAACAGGTGCTTCTACAGGGCCGTGGTATGATTTATACTCTTTAGCGCTCCACACTATAGGGGGATCCTCGCCCTTTTTCGATTTAATCTACACCTTTGCTTATGATGATCAGCTAAATATCGGCGGCAAATTTGATTCTGGCCGGACAACAGACCCTATCTCTTGCACGCTAAAACTTCATGATCTTACAGGCACAACTATACCTGATCCTTATACCGATACAACTACCTACACCGTATTTTTCACAGTAGGCTGCTGTAACCGCGTCATCTACAACGGCACTACCTATGAAGGGGGCCCGGTTGGCCGATCTTTTGCAGCAACCCCCTTTCAAGTCGTTGGAAAGTTAGAAAACATTGTCATACTTGATAATGACCGTAATCCTTATACCACAAATTTATACATCAAATACAAGCTCAGAAGGCCTGCTGCAAAAAATGCTGGCGGCATCGATTTCAATCCAGTTCCAGGCACAGCTATGATTGAAATTGCTATCCCTGGGATGAAATCCTGCCCAGGCGCCGGCGGCTCCTGCCCGTAAAATCCCGCCTACTCTATCCGCTTAAGCTACTAGGACATCGGATAAATCTGGACAAGAGTGTAGAAAATAGCCAATATTGAAGGGAAGAAATGAGAGGGTTATGGCTACAGCAGATATCGGTGTTATCGGCCTTGCGGTAATGGGGCAAAATTTAATCTTAAACATCAACGACCACGGCTTTACTGTCGCCTGCTTTAACCGGACAACAAGCAAGGTCGATGAGTTTTTAGAGACGAGCGCCAAGGGAACTCATATTATTGGATGCCATGATATCCAAGGGTTTATAAAAACCCTTAAACGACCCCGCAAGATTATTCTACTTGTAAAGGCAGGCAGTCCTGTCGATGATTTAATCGAAGAGCTCCTCCCCTTCTTAGAAAAGGGCGATATCCTTATCGATGGTGGCAATAGCCATTTTCCTGACACAGAGAGACGTTTAAATGAGCTAGCCTCTAAAGGGATTCTCTTTGTCGGTTGCGGCGTCTCTGGCGGTGAAGAGGGTGCGCGCTTTGGCCCCTCTCTTATGCCAGGTGGCAGCGAGGCGAGCTGGCCTCACATAAAACCAATCCTCCAAGCGATCGCTGCTAAAGTAGACAACAATGAGCCTTGCTGCGATTGGATCGGTAGCGGCGGCGCTGGCCACTTTGTAAAAATGGTCCATAATGGCATCGAATATGGCGATATCCAGCTTATCTGCGAGGCGTACGATATCCTGTATCGCGTCCTTGGCCTGAAAGATGAAGAGATTGCCGAGATCTTTTTAGAGTGGAATAAAGGCGAGCTTGAGAGCTTTTTAATCGAGATCACAGCAGAAATCCTTCGCTATAAAGACAAAGATAAAACCCCTCTCATCCACAAAATTCTCGATGTGGCAGGGCAAAAAGGTACAGGCAAATGGACAGTAGAGGCCGCTCTTGATGAAGGTGTCCCTCTATCTCTTATTAGCGAAGCTGTCTTTGCTCGCTCCCTCTCTGCTCTTAAAGCGGAGCGCGTTCAGATGAGTAAATTCTTTCCTAAAGCTAAAAAGCCCTTTGTAGGCGATAAAAAAGCGATGATTGAAAATATTCGTAAAGCGCTCTACGCCTCCAAAATCATAAGTTACACGCAAGGCTATATGTTGATGCGCGAGGCCTCCTCTCACTACAAATGGAACCTAAACTACGGCAGTATTGCTCTTGTCTGGCGCGCTGGTTGCATTATACGCAGCCGCTTTCTCGGCAAAATTAAAGAGGCTTTCGATAAAAAGAGCGACTTACAAAATCTTCTTCTCGATGACTTTTTCCATAAAGCTCTCTCAGAGTGCCAAGATGGCTGGCGAAAAGCGCTTTGTCTATCGACAGAGCACGCGATTCCAGCGCCTTGCTTCACCTCTGCCCTCTCTTGGTTTGATGGGATGACATCCGCCTCTCTTCCGGCAAATCTGCTCCAAGCGATGCGCGACTACTTTGGTGCGCATACTTATGAGCGCATAGATAGCGCCCGCGGCACCTTCTTCCACACTAACTGGACAGGACGCGGCGGCACAACAAGCGCCTCTACCTATAACGCCTAAAAGAGATTCCTTAATTTTTTTGCTGAGACAGAAAAAAATGAAATCGCTCGCTATCATTAGCGTATGGCGTTTTGCATGTAACTATATGTAGATAAGAGTTTTTTCAACTACTGCGTTAATATTTCGTTAAGACTTATCATCGAGATTTTACGAATTAATTTAACAAGGAGTGAAATTATGAGACTCATTTTATTACTTAGTACACTTGCAGCTTCTGCAACAGGTTACGCTCTAGAGAGCCCGATGGCAAAAACTATCCACGCTTCTCTCCATACAAATGCAGCGCCGGTAAACAAAGGCAGCATGTATGTTGGCTTAAGTGCTGGCGAATCTGCTTATGTCCATGGATTTCCAGGATGTACAGTCGGTTATCGTAAAGCTCTTGACAATGCAGCGATCGATGTCTCTGCTACATACTCACAGCAGAACTCTTCTCACGACCAATTAAGTTATTTTATCACAGCTCCAAAAGTTACCTACCTCTACCATCTACAAGATAATGACCAGAGCCCATACGCTGGTGTTGGCCTTGCTGGTGGCGCTTTAAACAAAGACGGTAAAGACAAGTTTGTAGGGATCATGCCTCACATAACCGCTACTAAAAATCTGAACAAATCTACTCATTACTGAGAAGAGTGTCAGAACGTCAGCCAAGCAGTTTTGCTGACGATTCACGTATGGCATTTCAGCCATAACAATCAGGATGTGCTGTCA
>JAFEGE010000083.1 GCA_018240105.1 Verrucomicrobiota bacterium
CTTAAAAGCTGTAGAACCGCATGAAGGGCAACATGTACGCATATATCTAGAAGACCAAGTTCAATGGGAACTAAAGATTATACCATCAATTAAAATTTAACCTAACTTCTTTTCCACCGCCAAAATATTTAATTTCTATTAGACCACATGTACACAGTAGTTGTCGACTATGCACCACTTGACGCTGATAATGCAGCTCTTAGAGAAGGTATTGTAGCCTCCAATGAGAAAATAATCGGCGAGCGCGATAAACCCTTTTCTATCTTTTTAAAAAACGACCTTGGAAAAGTTTTTGGTGGGATACAAGCCTTTTTAGGCACAGAGTCGATCTATATCGATATGCTGTGGGTTGAAGAGCCTCTCCAAAGGCAAGGCTATGGGACAAAACTGCTCCATAGCGCCGAAAAGGAAGCGATACATCATGGCTGTCTATTTTCATTAGTTGATACGTGGGACTTTCAAGCCGAAGAGTTTTATATAAAACACGGCTATGAGCGAATAGGCGAACTAAAGAACTACTGGCTTGGCCATACAAAGATCTTTCTAAGAAAAAAGTTACGATAATGAAACAGACAGATATGACCAAAAAGTTATTTCGCCTATTCCCCTTCTTTCTTATTCTTTACGAATTTTGTACCAACATGTCTAACGACATGTACTTACCTGCTCTCCCACTCATTGCAACCGATTTTAATCTTGATCTATCTATCATCCAGCTCACAATTGCCTCCTGGTTAGCCGGCAATACCTTCGTCCAACTCCTTATGGGCCCTCTCTCTGATCGGTATGGCAGAAGAAGAGTCCTTTTAACTGGAGGTGGCGTTTTTCTTTTAGCAACTGTTGGCTCTGCTTTAGCGCCTTCTATTTCTACTCTAATCCTTGCTCGCTTTTTACAAGGGGTTGGCGTCTGTAGTATGATGATAGCTGGCTACGCAAGCATCCATGATTTGTATGATGATGAAAGAGCTATTCATATTCTTGTCTGGATGGGAAGCGCTGCTATAATTGCACCTGCAGTCGGCCCTCTTCTAGGAGGCCTTCTTCTTCTCATAACAGGATGGAGAGGGATCTTTTGGACTCTTGCTGTTTTAAGCGCCTTCTCCACCTTCGCTCTATGGCTTTCTATGCCGGAGAGTATCAAAGAGTTTCATCCCTTAAAAATGAGGGTAATATTAAGCCGCTATCGCCGTATTTTCTTAAACTCTCATTTTATGGTTTCTGCAGCTACTTTTGGACTTCTCTACGGGGGCGTCATAGCTTGGATCACAGCCTCACCCTTTATTTTGATGGCATCCTTAAAGATATCTCCTGCCGTTTTTGGTTACTTACAAGTTCCTGTTTTTTGTGCTTATATAGTAGGCGCTAAACTTGTTAAACCTTTACTTACTACCTTTGGACAAGAAGCCTTAATTCTAGGAGGTAGCACTATTTCTTTGGTTGCAGCCGCCTTCCTTATCTTTTTTGCTAAAGTTGCTCCAACAAGCTTGTATTCTTTTATCATCCCCATGGCTTTTTATACGGCTGGCTTTGGCCTTGCAGCAGCTCCTTTAAATCGTATTACTATTACAGCGACAAAGGAGCAAAAAGGCTCCGCTATGGCGATGTTTTATTTAACGATGATGGGCTCTGGCACCCTTGTGAGCTTAGCTTTAAGTGTCGTAAAAAATAGCATTTTTTACCCGTGCGCCTTGCTTGGAGCTACAGCCTTTCTAGCATCTGCCCTCAATTGTTTCCGATGTTTTTTCAAGAGGTAAAAAACAGCTCACAAAAAAAGCGTGAAAAACCCCACAGATTCTGGCATAGTTTTGCTCCTTAAAAGAATATAGACCCTATCTCCCCAAAAATTTCCATGCATATTTTTGACCCTCCGAAACTCCTTACGCTTTTCCTCTCTATAGCCACCTCTCTATTTTCATTCGAAGAGGATTTTCTTCTCATTAATGGCAGGACTGATGAGGTAATCGCCTCTTTTGGCTCGCATCTTTACGATGAAATAAGCCCCTGTTCGACTTTCAAAATTCCTCTTAGCTTGATGGGATACGATGCGAAAGTTTTAGAGGATGAAGATAATCCCGTATGGGATTTTCAAGAGGGCTACGAAAATTGGCTTCCCTCTTGGCAAGCACCACACTCTCCCCTCTCCTGGATGAAAGAGTCGTGTGTTTGGTACTCTAAACTCTTATACTTAGAACTAGGTTTGTCTACCGTTGAAAATTATATCACACTCTTTGGCTATGGGAACCAGGCAGAACCATCTGATCTCTTTTGGATAAACTCTTCTTTAAAAATCTCTCCAAAAGAACAAGTGCTATTTCTTCAGAAGATGGTCCAAGGAGAGCTTCCTGTTTCGAAAAGAGCCCTTGCAATGACAAAGAAGCTTCTCTTTAAAGAAGAGCTATCGAACGGCTGGCAAATCTTTGGAAAAACAGGCTGGAGCGGCTCTGCAATTACAGACAACGGTAAAACCCTCGAGCATGCTTGGTTTGTGGGTTGGATCGAAAAAGAAGATACCTTTTACCCCTTTGCCTATCTGATCCGAGGCGATAAAATCGATCTTAATAAGAGAATTCCAAGAACCAAAGAGCTCTTCGCTCAATCTACCATAACAAAGAGGCTATGATGATAAAACCGCTAAAAAAATACACTCTCCTACTCACTATCACCCTAGCCCCTCTTCTAGCCTCTACTGAAGAAATAGCCGTAAAACAGCCTCACAAGCCTCCGATTCTTACAACAACTGCAATTATTGAAGTTTATAAAGGGGAAGATTTCCAAGGGATCGTTTTAATTGAGCGCGGCAAGGCCCCTTTTGGCAAAGCTATCCCCGGCGGTAAAGTCGAATATGGTGAAACCGTTGAGAATGCTATACGTCGTGAGATGTTAGAAGAGGTAAACCTTACGTTGGAAGATCTAAGACAGTTTCACGTCTATTCCGATCCGACACGAGACTTTCGCCACCACTCTGTAGAAGTAACCCATATCGCAAAAGCTTATGAGGCACCCCTTGCCGGTGATGATGCAGCAAAAGCTTTTATAGTCTCTCTAAAAGAGATCCCATGGAAAGAGCTTGCTTTCGACCACGCTCTCATGCTAAAAGATTATCTTAACTGGAAAGAGAGCGGAGCCTTTGTTGCCATCTCTAAACCTTAGGAGTCCTATGACGCAATATACAATGATTGAAAAACCTACACTCTTTATCATCGGGATAGAGTGCCGCACAGCAAATACACCAGAGGCCGCCCCTCATGATATTCCAAAACATTGGGGCAAGTTTTACAGCGAACAGATTTTCGAAAAGATCCTCCACAAAGCCTCTGAAGATGTTATTGCCCTTTATTGCGACTATGAAGGCGATTATACAAAGCCTTACTCTTTAGTCATTGGCTGCCTTGTCCATTCGACAGAGACTATCCCCGAAGGGATGGTTATGAAAAAAATCCCCTCTGGCTCCTATGCCATTTTTAAAGCAGTCGGAGAGCACCCAAAGGCGCTTGTAGAAACATGGGGAAAGATTTGGCAAGATGTTAATTTAGAGCGCACTTACAGCGGTGATTATGAAGTCTATAGCCGAAAGCTATTCGGACAATCACCCCCAGAAGTCGACGTTTATATTGCTACAGAAAAAAGCCCAGTACGTAATTTTAGCAGATAGAACTTAAAAGATAGATGCTAGGATTATCGGCTGCCACATGGGAAAAGAGCTATACAGCATTGCCTTCAAGTAAAGGTCGATTAGCTCTAGCTATCCTGTAAAGATCGCAGCCTTTGACCAGAGTTAAAACTCCTCCTAAGACAGCTGTTGTTATAAATGACGCTTCGATAATGTTATTTCCTTGAGAGAAAGAGGCTCCTACAGCGCCAATAATCTGAAAGGCTATTCCTATGCCTGTACAATTTCTTGCCCACACTACACCATGGCCTAGAGCATCTACCCCTTGTGCCATTGCCTCTAGAGCTTCTGCGCTACCTGGCATAAAAAGAAGCTCGCAAAATGTAAAATCTCGAACTGCCATACTATTCTCCTAATTTATTTAAAATAAAGCGCTAACAAGCGAGGCTGTCTCATAAAGCTCATGGCCTTTGAGTAACCCAAAAGCAGCACCCATAGCAGCAGCGGTAGAGTAAGCTCCCTCGCTAAAGGTATTTTGTATAGATAAAGCCGTTCCTACAACACCGATGATATGAAGTGCTATCGCGATAGCTGCACAATTTCTTGCCCATACTACATCTCGTCCTAGATCCCCTTTATGACCCTCCATTTTAGCTACAGCTTCTGCACTACCTGGCATAAAAAGAAGCTGTGGAAGCGTAAGTCTTTCAATTGTCATATGACTCTCCTATATTTCGGTTTCAATTTTTCTAAGCAAAGATAGTAGGCGAGCCTCATCTTGCTTTGCTCCAAGAGCTCTAGCTCTTTCTAAGCCGATCGTTGCTACTTTCAATGCCTCTTCAAAATCATGCAGAGCAAATTTTAATTGTGCTTCCAAATAGTCCGTCTGCATGGCTAGTCTTTCACTAGCTATTAAGGGTCGTATTTCGTTTATAACTTGCTGACACTCTTCATACTCCTTCTGCAAAAAATGGACTTTACCTAGACGTATAGTTGTACGAATGACATCATCAACTGCACCTACAATCTCAAAGCACGCAATAGCTATCTCATAAGCGCTTTTAGCCTCTTCTAAACTTCCCTTTGGGTTATCAGCATGGGCAGCACCCAAATTAAAGTAGATTTTTCCTTTCAGATTGTTATTTTCGACACCCATTTTTGAGTAGGTGTTAGCTGCCTGTTCAGCAATAGTAACGGCACGCGCATAAGTAACCTGCTCTTCCGCATCTTCCTTCGGAGCTAAAGCGCGATAGATAGCAGATTCAAGATAAAGGGCCCGCATAAAAAGGGTTGGATCATCAAACTTTTCAGCAAGCCTATAAGAGCGCCTTGCATATAGAAGAGCCTCCTCGTAATTACCAAGATAGAAGGAGGTTGAAGCGAGCTGTGCAGCAATTTTAGCTTCATCACTCTCTCTATTACTATTTTTAGCAGCCTCTATAGCAATTGAGCCCTGGCTAAGGATTTCTGCCCATTTTTCAGCCTTAGAAAGAGTCTTGAAGCTTTCAAAATACGCTCTGATCACAGCATCAGAAATCGATAAACTCTCTTCTGTTTGCCTCATCTCTCCATGCAGAGCGTGCGTAGTATAAACAGAGGTAAAGGCAAGTAAAACAAAAAACTTATTTAGCATATCCTCAAAACTTTAGCAGCAATCATCAATGATTTCCAGTGGATTTTAATACTCATTAAACTGGAAAATTTTCTAGAGGTTTCAACACAAACTACTATATACTCACACCTATGTTCGCAGTCATCTACCGAGGTTACGTCAAAAAGGGGCAAGAAGAGGCGTATAAACAAGCTTGGAATACGGTCGCTTCCTACTTTATTGAAAAGAGAGGCGCTATCGGCTCCTCTTTACACCGCACAGAAGATGGCATGTGGGTTGCCTACTCTAGGTGGCCTGACAAAAAAACGCGAGATGCTTCTTGGCAAGGGACAAATAACCCCTCTACAGCGCTACCTGATGCGATTCAAAAAGCCATCTTAACTCTGAAAGAGGCTCTCGATGACGAAAGATCTTTACCTGACATCTGTATGGATGTTGTTGATGATCTTCTCTAAAAATGGAAGAGATAGTCTTTACAAGGCTTTCCGAAGATACTGCTGATTGACATCATCCATAAGTGTTGTGGTAGCTATATAGAGGGTTAGTAACAGCTTGCAATAATCTATACAAAACTGATGCTATATGATCAAATGAATAGATTTATCGAGGTTGGAGAAGCGGCAAAACTGCTTGGCGTAAGCATGCAAACTCTAAGGATCTTAAAAGCTTGTTGGGTATGATTCTATAAGGTAGAATAGCAAGCCTTGTACTCACAAATAAAGATCATTTTGTCTCTATGGTAGTA
>JAFEGE010000084.1 GCA_018240105.1 Verrucomicrobiota bacterium
GCGCGTTTCATGTGACGATCTGAAAGAGAAAAGCTAATCGGTTTTACAAGGGCAAGAGAGCTCCTTGTTGCTTTACAAGTTCGTATAATATTGCCCGTATTTTGCGGGATCTCTGGTTCGAATAGAATGACTTTCATAAGAGTTAAGAGTATAGGGTCGGAAGATAATCCTATACCATAGAGACTATGGTATAGGATATAAGAGAAATTTATTTCGTTGCCGTGATAGGAGCATCAACTTGTGAGAGCTCATTTGCATGAGGCCCTTTACCAAGAGTAGAATCATCTGCTTTTGGAGTGTTCGCCTTGATCACTTCAATTTCAAAAGTAAGAAGAGAGTTTGGTGGTAAGAATCCTGTCGATTGTCCATAGCCAAGCTCTGGATGGATAAAGATGCGTCTTTTTTCACCTTCGCGCATCCCTACAATCGATTTTTTGAAACCTTCAATCGTGTCATCAAGAGAGAGGACATCGTCTTCTTGAGACTGGCCAAAGACCTTGCCATCTAAAAATTTACCACAGTAGCGAATCAAAGGGCAAAAATGCTCTTCTACAATAGACCCTTTGCCTTCAGCAAGTCTTACATATTGTAATTTACCTGCTTCTAATTCGACAACACCCGGTTCGTTTTTATTTTGTTTTAAAAAATCTTCTGCTTTTTTCAAATTTTCGTGGCACTGGGTTTGAAAAGCAATCTCTTGGATTTGTCCGAGAGCTTGGAGACACTCTGTCTCTGACATAGGCGCTGCGATACCGTTTAGGCGATCTTGGATCCCTTGGATTACCGAAGGCATATCAAACTCTAATCCGAGTGTTTCTAAGTGTTGCCCCATTAAATGGCCAAACGCTCTAGAAATTTTTGTCATGTCATGTTCGGCTGCTTTTACAAGAGGGGCTATGGTTGCTGGTTCTACAGAAATTACTTCTTGTGCTCCGAATAGTGGCAAAGCGCCAAAAGAAAAAATTGTAAGCGATCGTTTCATGTCTATCTCCTTGATTTAAACAACAATGTAGCCTTTCTAATCTTTATACTCAAGTATACTCAAAGAGGCTGTATTTTATTTTTTATTAACTTTGATGTGAAGTTCCTGTAATTGGTTCGTTGTTGCTGGTGAGGGGCAATCCATCATGATGTCAGCAGCTTTTTGGGTTTTTGGAAAGGCTATCACTTCACGAATTGATGGTGTGTTAGCAAGAAGCATTGCTAGACGATCGATACCGAGAGCTATACCGCCATGAGGAGGTGTACCATATTGGAGGGCTGTTGTGAAAAAGCCAAATTTTTGTTGGATATCCTCTGGTGTAAGACCTAGAAGAGAGAAGACCTTCTCTTGTAAAATTTGATCGTGGATTCGAATAGAGCCACCGCCTAGTTCATAGCCGTTAAGTACGATATCATACGCCTGCGCTCTAACTTTAAGTGGCTCTGTATCAATAAGATGCATATCTTCTGCTTTAGGAGATGTAAAGGGGTGGTGCATTGAGGCGAGTCTGCCTGTCTCCGGATCTTTTTCAAAGAGAGGAAAATCAACAACCCAGTGGAGAGAGAATTGTTTTGGAGGGATAAGATTTAACTTATCTGCAATATGGCGTCGTAGATGATCAAGACCTTTATGGACTGTGTCTCGACTGCCAGCTGCAATAATAAAAATATCACCCTTTTCGAGAGCTGTAAGCGTTAAAAGCTCTTTTTCAGCTTCAGGCGGAAAGAATTTTAAAAAATTAGAGGAGATACCTTCCTCTGTGCTTTTCATCCAGCAAAGCCCTTTAAGGCCAAGCTTTCCTACAAACTCGATAAAGCTATCGAGATCTTTTCTAGAGAAGCTAGCGCCACCTGGGACTTTGAAGCCTTTAATGATGCCACCTTGCGCTAATTCATTTTTGAAAGTAGTGAATTCCGATTTTTCAGCAACTTTGCTTACATTGATAAATTTCAAATCAAAGCGAATATCGGGTTTATCAGAGCCGTAAGTTTCAACCGCTTCATGATAACTCATATGGCGAAGGGGTAGTGTGATAGAGACGCCGAGACACTCTAAGAAGACTTTTTGCAAGAGGTTTTCAATAATTGCCTGTATGTCTTTATCTTCGATAAAGCTCATCTCCATATCAAGCTGTGTAAATTCAGGTTGACGGTCAGCTCTTAAATCCTCGTCTCTAAAACAGCGAGCGATTTGAAAATAGCGATCAAGACCGCTAATCATCAGCAATTGTTTAAATATTTGAGGTGATTGTGGCAGAGCAAAGAAGGTGCCGGGATTGACACGAGAGGGGACAAGATAGTCACGTGCGCCTTCAGGGGTTGATTTTGTTAAAATAGGAGTCTCAACCTCTATAAACTCTTGTGTGTCTAGATAGGAGCGAATGGCAGCAATTGCTTTATGGCGTAGGCGTAGATGGTCTAAAATTTTACCGCGGCGCATATCAAGGTAGCGGTAGGTTAATCGTAGATCTTCGTTTACATCGATATTATCATCAGCAATAGAGAAGGGAGGGGTTTTAGCTGTAGAGAGAATGGTCAATTCTTCTACCTCGAGCTCAATGGCGCCTGTCGGAATTTTTGCGTTTGTAAGAGCCTCACCGCGGAGTCTTACAAGCCCATGGACTTGAATCGCCCATTCGCTTCGAAGATCGGATGCAGCTGTATGGGCTTTTTTTGATACTTCCGGATCAAAAACGAGCTGTGTCAAACCAAACCTGTCGCGCAAATCTATAAAGATAAGGCCACCGTGGTCGCGTCTACGGTGCACCCATCCGCAAAGCGTTACTTTTTCTCCCGCATGATTGGCGCGAAGCTCGCCTGCAGAGTGTGTTCTTTTTGTCGTCTTTAAAGATGATGTGTGAGTAACCATGGTAGATGTTTTCATAAAGATTCCTTTCTCTCTTGGCGGGTCCGAAGATTCTTGATCGTAATGACTTTTTTTTCTAACTCTTCCTCACCTAAGATAACGGCCTCTTGAGCGTGCATGGCTTCTGCTGCTTGGAGCCCTTTTTTGATTTGGAAGTTTTTATTAAATAAGAGGGCGCTTTTGCCCTCTTTTCTGTATTTCTGTAATAGCAAAAAGCCAGCTGTTTTAGCCTCTTTTGATAGAGGGATAATAAAAAATTGAGGGCCACTCTCTCTAAGGGGCGCCTTTCCCTCTGCTATTAGAGCTTGCATGACTCTCTCGATCCCGATACCAAAACCTATGCCCGGTAAATCAGGGCCTCCTAGTTGCTTGAGAAGACCATCGTATCGACCACCGCCGCCTAAAGCGTTTTGCGCCCCTTTATCATCGCTTGCAACCACTTCAAAAACGGTATCGATGTAGTAATCAAGACCTCGAACCAGCTTTTCGTCTATTTGGTAAGAGATACCCAGGGAGTCTAATAAGTTGCACACTTCTTGGAAGTGAGAGAGCGTTTCTCGTGAAAGGAACTCTCTTAAAGAGGGAGCCTCTTGGAGAAGAGCTTGGTCAGAGGCTTCTTTTGAGTCTAGAATCCTCATGGGATTTGTGACAAGGCGTCTTTGGCTATCTTCTGAGAGGAGATGTTTTTTTGTCTCTAAATACTCTTTTAAAGCTGTAACATAGTTCTTACGGGAGATGAGATCGCCTAGAGTATTAATCTTTAAGGTGTATTTTTCTAATCCTAGATTTGTTAAGAGCTCTAAAAAACAGCTGATCACCTCTACATCGACGGTTGGATCTTTGTCGCCTAAAATTTCAACGTCAAATTGGGTAAACTGTCGATATCGCCCTTTTTGTGATCTCTCATAGCGAAAGCAGGAACCTAAATAGTAATAGCGTTGGGACGGGGTTTGTTGTAGACCATTTTCAATATAGGCTCTTAGAATAGAGGCTGTCAGCTCTGGACGTAAAGATAGGCTTCGTCCTCCGCGGTCTTCAAAGGTATACATCTCTTTAGAAACTATATCGGTTTCGCTGCCAACGCTTCGTAAAAAAAGATCAGTATATTCAAAAACAGGGGGACGGATCTCTTCTAAGGCGTATTTTTTAGCAAGGGTGTGGACATGATTTTCTATAAAATGCCAAAAGGCCGATTCTTTCCAGGCCTCATCAGAGGTCGGCACAATGTCGTAGCTTCCCTTGACTCTTTGATAACTCATGAGGGAGTAGGATAGCAGAAGCTTAAAGTGTAGTCAAAAGAAAATTCAGAGAAGAGAGCCAGCTAGAAAGAGTGCTACTATCCCCTTTAATCAGGTGTTCTTCATGCAAAGCGTTCAGAAGGTCCATAAAAGGAAAGGGGAGCCACTTCTCACCTGTAAACTCTGTAAGATAGTAGCCTAAAGAGTGGCTTACTCCTTTAGGATAGTCTTGTACTTTTTTAACAAACATTTGGAGCGTATAAAGCTGCGAGGATGAGGGATTCGTTTCAGAAAGGGCTAAAATAGAGCGAGAAAGAAGATGCCAATTAGTCGAAAGTTTTTCGGCATAACGGTACTCAGAGCTTCTATTTTCTTTAGTAAGCTCTTCTAAGAGTGTTTTTAGATGGGTAAGAATTTCTCGGAGAGATTTATTCAAAAGAGGTTTGGTGGCTATCTCTTTTTTTAAGCGACCCAGTTTTTCCTCTAAAGAGCTATAGAGGATATGTTTTATAAGAATTTCTTTAGGAATGACAAGATGTTTCCAAAAGATAGTATCTTTCTGCTTATCGTGCTCAATAGCAGATACTTTTACGTGAGATGGGTCGTTTTTATCAAAGCTTCCATGGATACCGCTCATACTAATAACTTATGTATAAGAGTCTTGAAAAGTAAATAGGTTTTTTCAAAAGAAGGCCAAAGATGAGGAAAGCAATTGACAATTTCACTCTAAGGATCCTATTCTTTTTGAGGATACGGGAGGGTTAGTCCTTGCATATTTTTGATCGTATATTTCGTCACGCGCCCCATCAAGAAAAGATTAAAGATGA
>JAFEGE010000085.1 GCA_018240105.1 Verrucomicrobiota bacterium
CTAAAAAAGAAAAGGAAAAGAGTAAACGTTTCACGGTAATGCATCCTCGAGTTATAACTGTCAAAGTTCGTACATGGTATAGCAAATAGAAAAAAAAGACAATCGGCTTTTCCGTAAGTAGTAACTTTAAAATTTAAGCGACCACTCTTCTTGCTAAGGTTGTATTTCTATTGTGCACGAGAGCAAAATCGCCTAAAGATAGGGCCGTTAAAGCGTCTAGATCAGCTAAAGCATCTCTGTTGTATGTCATGTCTAGGCCATGGGAGCGGAAAATAGCAGCCCGCAGCCACTCTTGAATAGCCGCGCTACCTCTACGAAAAGGCATAGCATGAGAAAAGGTATAGCTTAAAAGAGCTACGCGATTTTTAAGCTCTGTAAACTCTCCGGCAACAGGCTCATCAGTTGGATGCCAGCTGACACAGCGAGCAAATAGTGCTGTGATCTCTACCAGCATCGGTTCTACAAGAAAGGCATCTTGGTGCATAATGATAGCTTTAGAGCGCTCTACCATTCTCTCGACAGGATCCTCTGTAAGATCATAGTACATCCAAGTTAGGTATTTAGATAAGGCCATCAATTTGCCTCCAACTTCTAGGCGAGAGGTTGCAACTACATAGACAGACTTAAGATTAGAGAAGTCACTACCTTCTACGTAAGCTCTTCCTGAAGGATCCCTTCTTTGAGGAGATGGGTAAGCCTTGTTGATAAGATCTAAATAAAACCACATCTTTTCTCGCTCATATAGAGCTGGGGCTGTAGTTTTAAGAAGTAAAAGCTTTGCTTTTATTCTCTCTGGCATCCGCTCTTCAGGAGAAGCTGCGGGAGGCCCTACAATAGTTGTAAGCTCCTCGGAAGAAGGGGGCTCTGTCCAACGACGTGCTTCCAATTCTCTACCTGTTACGACTTCAATGCTGAATCGAGACGTTCTATCAAAGGCTCTTGATTCTATGCTTGTAGTGGTTTCATGAAAGGCTGTTAGATCATGTCTAAGGCGAGCTATTACATCTCTAAGACGTCTTAAAAAAAGAGCGCCATATTCCCTGTAAGAGGCTGTGTGTAAAGGAGTGTATGCATGCGCACCGTCTCCTACAATAACTTCTGCGCCATCTCGTCTACAGCCGAAATGCGTAGCATCTGTAGTTCTATGATCTCTTGCTAGTTGGCCGCGAACTGTAGCAAGGCTAACAAGGGCTCGGTGAAATAGGGCTACAAGATCACTCTCTGGCCTACTTCGGACTTCTCGTATAGTAACGGATGTTGTGTTAATGCTATCTTCTGCTCTTCTCTCGTAATCTGCCTGCTGCCTTGCGGGCTCGCCTCCGCCTGTTCCGTACGTGCCCGGATTTCGTGTTCCAATGTAAGTAGAAGAGTATGTAGTCATAATTTATCCTATAATTATTTTACTTATATTATATTAAGTATCAGAGATTTAATTCAATTGAGTTTTGTTAAGTCATTATTCTTGCTGTCAAGGTTGTATTTCTATTGTGCACGAGAGCAAAATCGCCTAAAGATAAGGCCGTTAAAGCGTCAAGATCAGCCAAAGCCTCTCTGTTGTAGGGCATGTCTAGGCCTTTGAAGTAGAAGAGCTATATACCTGGATACGTAGAGAGCCATAAAATTTTATGGACGGCGAGAGGCGAGTGCTTTACTAAGAGTCCCTTCATCTAAATAGTCAAGACTGCTACCGATCGGCATGCCAAGAGCTAAGCGTGTGACAAGGATATTTTTTCTCTCTAGTAGATCTTTCAAGAAGAGGGCTGTCGCATCACCTTCTAAGGTAGAGTCAAAGGCTAATATAACTTCTTTTAAGGGTAGCGTCTCAATTCTTTTTTCAAGGGCGGGTAAGTTAAGCTCTTCGGGGCCCCGGTTATCTAAAGGAGAGAGAAGTCCCTTCATCACATGGTACATGCCGTTAAAGATGCGAGTATTTTCGATGGTATAAATATCTTTAGGGGAGGCGAGGATGCAGAGAAGAGAAGAGTTTCGTAGGCGCTCATCGCAAAAAGGACAGGCTGTGCTATCAGAGATCGCACCGCAAGTTTTGCAAAAGGTAAGGGCTGAGCCTATGTTTTGTAGTAGGTCGGTAAAAAATGTTATGTCGGATTTTTGCCAAGAAATTATTTGAAAAGCAAAGCGCTCTGCGGTTTTTCTGCCAACGCCCGGGAGTTTACGAAATAAAATAATGAGTTTTTGAAGAATTTCTGGGTAGCTTGCCATATCCTAGATCATAGGAGATTGGGGGATATTTTAATACTTCCTTATACGCAAGAGGATTCAAAAATTGGCTTTTGGCTTCTTGGTAACTATCATTTGCCAAAATACCAGCTTTTGAATCCCCTTGAGTATATTTTGAAGGATCTAGTAAAATAGGACCATTAAAAGAACTTTTCTAGAGCCATGAGCAAAAAAGCCCATATTCATGCCATAGGAGTTTATTTACCAGAGAAAGTCTTGTCAAATCAAGATTTGGAAAAATTGGTAGAGACAACTGATGAGTGGATCGTATCGCGCACAGGTATGCGCGAGAGAAGAATTGCTCATGAAAATGAATTTACATCTGATATGGGAACTATTGCGGCCAAGCGGGCTTTGGAAAAAGCCGGCCTTTCGGTTGATAAGATAGATCTTATTTTAGTGGCAACTCTCTCACCGGATTACCCCTTTCCTAGCACGGCTTGTCTTATACAAGCAAATTTGAAAGCGAAAAAAGCAGCCTCTCTTGATATTCAAGCAGCTTGCTCTGGGCTTATTTATGGCCTCTCTATTGCCAAAGCTTATATTGAATCGGGGATCTATAAAAATATCCTTTTAGTGGCAGCTGAAAAACTCTCTTCTATTATTGATTATCAAGATCGAAATACCTGCGTTTTATTTGGCGATGGTGCGGCTGCTTGTGTGATTAGCGATGTGCCAAATGGGCTAGAAATTGGTACCATCTCTTTAGGATCAGATGGAGGCGAGAGCCACCTTCTTATGATGCCAGGTGGAGGGGCGCGTAACCCATCTAGCCAAGAGACTGTAGAAAAAAGATTACACTATCTCAAAATGAATGGTAAAGAAGTCTTTAGACAGGCTGTGCGCCATATGGAGTCTTCTTGTTTAGAGTGCATCCAGAAAGAGGGGCTAAAAGAGGAAGATATAGCTTATCTAGTTCCTCATCAAGCCAATATCCGTATTATAGAGGCGATTGCCAAGCGCTGTAAGATCTCTGAGGAGCGTGTGATAAAGGTTATACATCTTTATGGGAA
>JAFEGE010000086.1 GCA_018240105.1 Verrucomicrobiota bacterium
ACTCGCTTTGTTTGGAAAAATGAACTATTTTTGAGCAGGTTTTCTAAGGAATTTTGAGAGCATATGTGTACATATGGTCGAAAAAATCCTTAAAAAAGATGCCAAAAAAAGGCATTTTAACAAGCGAATGGGGTTTTGAAAGAAGTCTAGTATGTTCCTTCTATGAAGACTCCCCTTCTACTCATTTTTACACTTATTGTGCTAACAAGGCTACTCCTAGGAGACTCCGACCTCTCTAAACCTCTCCAGCCTAGTAAACTCAATACAGCTCGCTTGCTGCTGACAGAATTACGCCAAGGCGATTATGCACATGCAGGCGATAAAGAGGCAATCCTTCTGGTTATAAAAAAGGCTCTAGAGTTCTCACCCGAAATTCAAAAAAAAGCCTCTTTAGATGTAGGCAGTGGCTTTGGGGGTACAGCAAATTACATCTATAACCTAGGCTTTCCGAATCTTTATGGCATTGATTTAGATAAAGCGGCTATAGAGTATGCAAAAAGCAAGTACCCACACGTACACTTTCTAGAGGCGGATGCAACTTCTCATACCACTTTTTTTGATAAAGAGTTTTCTTTTATTTACAGCTTTAATGTGCTCTATGCAATCGAAGATAAAGATACTCTTCTAAGAAACTTATACGACATGGCTGAGCCCGGAGCGCTTTTAGTCCTATTTGACTACACAACAGAGAATCCATCGCTTTCCTTAAAAGATCTAGCCGATAAACCTATGTATCCGATGGTTTTAAAAGAAATGAAAAAAACCCTGCAAGATATTGGCTGGCAAATCCTAGAGATCCAGGATCTATCTTCCGAATTCCTTTTCTGGTATCAGGATTTATTAGATAAAATGGAAAAAAATGAAGAGACCCTCACCTCTCTTTTCTCCAAGGCCGATATCAACAAAGTTAAAGCTACTTTTAGTACAATCTATCACTGGTTAAAAACTTCTCAATTAGGCGGGGCTGCTATTTACGCTAAAAAGCTCAACTAGTAGACTTATAATCAAAAATTGGAAACCAAGAAAAGGTCCTATGAAATTCTCTCTCAAAATAGTAGTTTCTGCATTAGTAATCGTTGCTACATCTAACGGACCACTTCTAGGAGATACCCTACGCACACTCTACCCCGAGATTGAACCTTATCAAACAGGCATGCTCGCTGTCGGAGATAATCATACCGTTTATTGGGAAGAGTCTGGTAACCCGGAGGGGAAACCCGTTGTCTTCTTACATGGGGGACCTGGAGGTGGCACAGAGCCATCGAATCGCTCCTTTTTTGACCCTACACGCTACCGCATTATCTTATTGGACCAAAGAGGTAGCGGTAAGAGCCTTCCTTTTTCTTCTTTAGAGAACAACACCACCTGGCATTTAGTTGAGGATATAGAGCGCCTTCGTACTCACCTCGCTATCGATAGCTGGGTCGTCTTTGGAGGCTCATGGGGAAGCACACTTGCCTTATCTTATACAATCAAACACCCCGAATCTGTCCAAGGGTTGATTCTAAGAGGTATTTTTCTTTGTAGACCACAAGAGGAGAGATGGTACTATCAAGAGGGAGCTAGCTACATTTTTCCAGATCTTTGGGAGGCTTACAAAGCTCCTATTCCAGAGGATGAGAGAGGTAACTTTATAGAGGCTTACTATAAGCGTCTGACTTCTGATAATGTAGCCATTAGACAAGAGGCTGCACACGCTTGGTCTAATTGGGAGGGCGGCACTTCAAAACTCCATTTTGATAGAGAGTACGCTGAAAGTTTTAGTGGAGAGGATTTTGCAGATGCTTTCGCTCGTATTGAGTGCCACTACTTTGTAAACGATGCTTTTTTTGAGAGTGACAACTGGATTTTAGAGAATATAGACAAGGTTCGCTCGATTCCAGGCGTTATTATCCAAGGCCGCTACGATGTTGTATGCCCTATGGCAAGTGCTTGGGATCTTCATCGCGCCTGGCCAGAGGCTAGATTAGAAATCATAGAAGATGCCGGACACTCTGCCACTGAAGTTGGCATTACAGACGCTCTTATCCGTGCAACCGATCGATTTGCGGAGTTGTAAAAAATTTTAGTTGTCGTGTAGGATGGGATTTATTACGTAACAAGGCGCGAGGTGTTTATAAAAGAAAGCCCTAAGGTAAAGCTACTTCAATTTATTAGAGACTCTTACAAAGCGCTATTTTTATCTATTGCTTTCCTAAGCGTTACAAAAGATTTATATAGTGCAACCTCTAGTGAAACAGATACGCTAACGTATTACTGCTATGTCAACGATTTTATAGAGAGCTTTATTGAAATACCGACATCGAATGTATCGGTCGGCAGTCCTACGATATCCTCTCGCTACCTTGCGGGAAGATCCGCTCTTTATAACACATCTGATATCGAATCGGGAACATGCTCGGCCTCTTTTCTATGTATGCAAAATGCAAGTGGCATCTACACAGACATATCTCACTATCTCTCTGCTAATGATGGCTTAGTAGTTGCATGGTCTACATCGACAACATTAACTAACCTTGAACTCGCAAGCTTCGTAGAGGCAATGATCGCTGAGTCCACTGTAATTGTGGCAACAAAAGTGGGATCGGCCTCTCTTTTTGGAGAGACATTTGATCTGTTTATCTCCTCAGATGGTGAAAAGCTCTATTTTGAATTCTCACGAATCGGAACGATTTTCTAAAAAGGAGTCTCATGAAGCTTATCTTAGCTGCCCTCTCTCTACTAGCCTCTCCTATTGTAGTTAACGCTGCCTGCCACTGCGACTGTGATGATTATACTTTCTATCTTAAAGTTGGCTCAGGAGTTTCAGTCTCTACCTCTTCTCATGTTGCTGCCCCCTCCCCACCATGGAATCCAGCCTTGCAGGGTTATAATACAAAGCTTGGAACCACCCCTATCGCAAGTTTAGCCGTCGGCTGCGAGTTTTTCCATCTCTTAGACCTAGAAGTCAGTATCGCAAACCGCTCTACCTTCAAATACAGAAAATTTCAAACGCCAGCTACTGGGGCCGCCTCCTACACACGACAATTTGACCTTAGCGTCACCCCTATTCTCTTTTCAGCAAACCTTCTTGGACGAGGAATCTCTTGCTTATCCTGGGATATGCCGTGTGCAACTCTATATCCTGTAATAGGCGGTAGTGTAGGTATGAGCAATCTTCTGATCACTAACTACAGAACTACAGGTCTACCACCAACTGGAAGCTCTACCCCCTATGCAAGCTTTTCGGCAGAAAATTCCTATACGCTTCGCAAAAAATTCACCTACACAATCCTTGCTGGTGTAGAGTACAATTACAAAGACCATTGGGCCCTTAGCACAGGCTACCGCTGGTTTGATGCCGGTTCTTTTAAAGGACCCGAGTATCAAAGAGTTTCTAGTGGAGCTGCCGTTGACGTAGGCAGTGACACCTGGAAAATGCGCTTTAAAGCCAATGAATGGTTTGTCGAATTTAAAATCTTCCTCTAAAAACTGTTGACCCTCACGTTACGTGATTCCTTACTATAAGCTCATCCTTTAAAATCAAAGGGATGTTGAAGGAAGATAGTCAATGGCTTACACAGTTAAAGAATTAGTAAAAATCTCGGGCGTCACAGTTCGAACCATCCATTGGTATGACGAGGTCGGGCTTCTTAAACCAGCCTACCACGGCTCTAATGGATATCGTTACTACGAGGAAGGAGAGCTTTTAATCCTCCAGCAGCTCTTATTTTTTAGAGAGCTGGGGTTTACTCTAAAGCAAATTCAAAGGGTCTTAGGAAGAAGCGATTTCGATAAAATGGTCGCTTTACGTTCCCATAGAGAAGTACTCAAAAAGAACTTAGAACAAACCAAAAAGCTGCTTAAGACGATTGACAAAACCATTAAGCACTTAAAAGGAAGTAAGAAAATGAAAGAAAAAGAGATGTTTTCCGGATTCAGCAAAGAGAAGCAAGCCATCTATGAAAAAGAGATCATAGAGCGCTTTGGAGAGAGAGGAAGAGTTCATATAGCAGAGAGCAAAGAGAGAACAAGTAACCACTCTAAAGAAGATCAAGAGAGGCTCAAAATCGAATTTGTCGCTATCTGTAAAGAGCTCACTCTTTTGCTAAATCAAAGTTATAAGGTAGATACGAAAGAGGTACAAAATGTTGTTCGTAAGCACTATTTATGGCTTAAGCAGTTTTGGACACCTACGAAAGAGTCTTATACTGGCTATGGAGAATTTGTCATCACGAGCGATCTTAAACATGCCTATGAAGAGTTTCATCCTGATCTACCGAAATTTCTTAAATAGGCTATTGCAGTATTTGCTACAAAGGAACTCAGCTAAAAGCTAAAGCAAGCAGCCGGTAGTCTTCCGGCTGTTTTTACTAAAGACTACCCATTAATGAGCAACGGCAAGACGTTCTACTTTTCTCGCCTTCATCTTTTTATTGATTTGGCGAAGCTTGTAAGAATAGTACAGTAGGGCAACGTTAAAAAAGGCCGTTCCAAATATTACCAAGGAGTAGGTCATCGATGTTTGTAGGTAATCTAAATTCTCCTTCCTCATTAAATCCCTAGGTAGATTTAAGAGACTTATTGCACTCCCAACAATCATAAGGAAAAGCAGCTTTGTGCCTGGATTTTTATAGGCGCAATGATAATTGATGCCAATCGATCCTGCTAATACAAGAGCCGTTAAAAGAATCCATAAAAGGGCCATAAAATCAGAAGCATGCAAGGCATAGATGATGCCCATAATGATACAACATCCGAAGACTACGTTCGGTAAAATAGTAGAGAAAAATAGCCACCTTTTTCGTATTTTATTTTCGGCTTCCGTAAAGACAAGCGGGCTTTGGCTATCATCAACAACTATCATCTTAATCCTATGATTTTTCTAAAGAATCGTATCACTTCAATTTAATCCCTACAATCCCTTTTACTTGGATATATAGTCCCCTGGCATAAAGACTATGAGCCGGTTGCTCTTCCACATGGCGATTAGACCTTCATTGCTAAAACGACCAAAGGCCTGCATCCCCATGGCCAATAGATTTAACTCTGCATAGAAGAAAAAAAGAGCGCGCACAAGCTGTGTAGGAAATAGCCTTCCTAAAATAATAAAGGCAGGAATGCGATAAAATACAACTCCTATGATGAGAGCTGCTACCATCGTAAAGAGACAAATCGCAACCGGCTTCTTAATATTTCTAGAGACAAAGGCTATCACTCTATGTAGTGGTCTTAGGATTTGTGAGCCTACTTTTTCACCCAAGGTTTTTTTGCAGGCTACATCTACCCCATGCGCTGGGAGGAGTTGTGCTGCCAGGGCAAAGGTAAACCCCTCTTTCCAAGACCACAGACCCATTTAAGCAACTCTACCTTGCTCTTGATACGATTTTAGGAGCTCTTCGTTTGTAAAACGTCCAAAGGCTCTCATACCAATACCAA
Organism: Verrucomicrobiota bacterium; assembly: GCA_018240105.1. Classification (GTDB taxonomy): domain Bacteria; phylum Chlamydiota; class Chlamydiia; order Chlamydiales; family 2-12-FULL-49-11; genus JAFEGE01. Next base: position 5,419 of record JAFEGE010000086.1, read on the forward strand.
AAACAGTCACCTCAGAAAGGACCCACAAACAAAACCGGATATACTTTCCGTTTATATGGTTGACTATCCATTCACCGATCGTTGCACAAACAGACCATGTCGTGGATGGGTAAAATAGAAAGGCTACAAAGATCATGCTGAGCAGAGTAAAAAAGATGGTTAGGACGCGAGGATCAAAAAATACTTCAGAGCAAAAGGTTCTAAAGTCATAGGCAAACCAAGCGAACTTATCCCCTATTTTCTCGATGCGATTGAGAGGGATTTTCTCTCTTGTTTCTAAAGACTCTTTACCTAGAGCAAAGAGTAAGTTATTGCGAAAACGCGACGATGCCATCTTATCCCCTTATTTAAAAAAAGGCATCCTACCATTTTTTGCTAAGAGATAGAAAGTCTATTTTTTCATTGTAAAAGGAAGGAAAAAAGAAGTTGGATCGTAAACTGCGGGGTAAAGGTCGGAGAGTTTTCATAGACCATCCCCTCTAAACGAAGATCGATATCTAAAGAGTAGTCCTTCATACGAAGGATCCTTCCGCCGCCAAAGTTTAAAGGGATTTTGTAGATGCCCTGTAGCCAATCAAGGCTCCACTGGGGGTTAGCATGAAAAAACCAACCGTGGCCAAGGTGCTGAAAAAAGAAAGGCTGAAAGAGAAGGTAATTTTGATTCGGTCTATGAGAATTGCCTGCAAAAGAGATTGGGTTTTGTGCAAGAACACCGATTTGGGTGTCTTTGATCTCTAGAAGAACCCCGAGTGCTGGGCCCAGTTGCCACTTCCCTTGCCCTGTCCCTCGGGAGGATTGGATAGCTGTTGGAAAGATAGCCATCGGACCCAGCCCGACTTCCCACCAGTCACCTGTGACACAAAATAGATCGAGAAACTGCGTGTCCCCAAGGTTTGTTGTGCCATGAGAAGAGGAGGTAGAGGGGGTTGTTACCATTTCAAACTGGATCCGAATCCCCTGATAAAATGGTAGAACTTCACTTGGCAAAGCTTTCCATAGCGTCTTAAAATAGAGGATATTGGAGACGTGGTCTGTATCAGAATTTACCGGGCTAAAGTCATTTTCAAACTGCAGTTGAGGGATCGGTAAGATGGGATCAACCGCTCGGTATGGATACCGATCAGAGACTGCCATCAAAAATTGCGGTAGAAGAGAGACTATGAGACTCCATCTCAACCTTTTTACCATGCTATCCTTACTTTAACAGCGAAGAGGCGTCAGTTTTTTTCTGCTTGCCTTGCACCTTCATTTTTTTGATGGTCGGGGCATTGAGATCAAATTGGCGAAGATCGATAAATTGGATAGTTTGGTTATCGTAAGAGCGGTAGAAGTACTCTAACGTCTCAGGGTTCTTTACAGAGGTAAAGAGCGTGTAGTCATAGCCAACCATTTTCCCCTCTTCCTCACGCACAATTCCTTTAGGGATATCAAACTGGTTTAAGATATGAAAGGTCTGATCTACCGCCTCATCAGAGTTTGCAACAGGAGCTGCTGTTGTAGAGAAGAAAGAGGCTCTGACAAATCTAGAGGGTGGGGTAAAGTCGCCTGGAAGACCGATCATCCCCGTTCCTTGGCCAAAAGGGGCTAAAGAGACGTTACGTAGCTTTTGTGGTGCGGCATTCAGAGGCGTTAAGTTCATGTAGTTACTTAAGTTTGTTACCTGCCAATCAAAGGTTGGTGAGTTTGACATGGCCCCTAAGTGGTTGTCATATACCTTTAAAGCGCCATTTAAAGGCTCTATGACAATACTTCTACCTGTCTTATCGTAGACAATGTAGTGCATAGGTGGCGGCGTCGGTCCCCATCCATTTAAGACTGTCGGCGCTATGATCACGGTCTGAAGAGCCTCTTTCACCTCTGCAAGGCTTGCAAATTGCGTAAGAATCCAATTAGTAAAGTCCGCTGGAGAGAGCGCTTTGCCTTGGTTTTTTTTAGTGACTTGGACATAGTTTGCATAGCCTGAGAAATAAAAAGCTCCTGCCACTAACCCCTTTTCATTCATCCCATCCATTAGGACAACATCATCAAAACCATAGATGCCAACCGCTGCATATTTAGCTTTATAGCTCTTACCATCGCCTAAAGGGGTCTTGCCAGTAAAAGAAAAGTTTCTTGGGATAACAGCCAAATTGATGTCTAAAGGAACACCAAACTCTACAGTCCTACCATTTACTATCGTATTATTTTTTGCCTGGATAAGGATCCCCGTACAGCCAAATAAATCTTTACCACACAAAACTGCCACTACAAAAAAGCAAAATTTTCTCATAAGAACCTCTCTCCTATCCTCCATAAACTTTTATAGAAAATATGCCTATGAATTTTTAAAGTGGCTGAGCATTTTAAAGCCGTATAGATACCTCTTCCACTTCAAAGGCCCAGAAATTTCAATCTCAGCGCTCGGAGTTTAAAGTAGCGCAGCGTCATTTTTGCCCCTAAACTTAAAAAGTTTAGCGATGGAAATGACTTTAAAATATGAGA
>JAFEGE010000087.1 GCA_018240105.1 Verrucomicrobiota bacterium
AGGCTAGTCAGGAAAACCCTATCATTTTCTAAAAAACTTCTTAACCATGTAGGGATGATCACATACTTCATATGTGATTACAATTTACACATGCGAGCATTACATGTTTAGGACTACCGAAAAATAGTTAAAATAAAAAGACCTCGATAAAAATCGAGGTCTTTTACTAGAAGAGTTGTGTAGAAACTCTAATTAGAAGCCCATACCCATTGTGCACTCTGCTACTGGCCCTGGAAATGCGCCACTTTTGTGAAGAGCTATGGCAGCTTGGCTGATATTAATTTCACCAAAGGCAAGAACTGTACTTTTGCGGGCAAATTCAATACCAGCTGTTAGACTTGGAATGATACCAACAAAATACTGGTGTTTGGAAGCAAGACCGCCCCAAGCAAGACCACCACCTAGGTAAATGCTTTGAGTCTCTCTTGGCTGTAGATAGTAGTAGTAGGAAGCTTTTGGAGCTGTCCAAAAAACTTGGCCTTCTTTTCTGCTAGCATAACCGATAGCATTTACAGAGACGTCTGCAGCACCATTGCCTGCTAGGCGTCGGTATCCAATACCAATTCCTGGAATAACAGTATCAGGACGGATTACATCACGCTCTCCTGCTGCAAACCGAAAGTAGATAAAAGCAGGCTTAGCGATCACAACTTCTTTCTCAAAAGTAGTTGTTAGAGGCTTTAAATCAGATACAACTAAAGTTTGTGTTACAGGCGCTGGTGTTATATCAAGTATAGAGGAGTGTACATCGACTAAATCTGCTGAAAGCAGTGATGTAAATCCCATTAGGATAGTTGGAATAAGTTTTTTCATAATGTTGCTCCTAGTTAAAGAACTGCCTATCTTAAAGAATTCTAAACATAAAAGCAATCTAATATATTGATTGTAAGCCTAAGAGAGCTCTTTTTCTTTGATGATAATCGTATGCATACTCTCTTGCGACGAGTGATAGTAAGATAGGGTTTGGCGCTCAAAATCCATCTTGTAAAAACCGTCCGATATCTCTATTAAAAACCCCTTTTCAAAATGAAGATTTGGGAGAAATATCTCTGTTGGTTTGTCGCTCCTTTCTGCGTTTATAAAGACGTAGATAAAGATCTTTTTATCGACATCAAAATGCATATGGATAGGTGTGCCAGCTGTTTTCATCGCATAAGGACGAATGAGAGCAAATTTTGCTCTAGCGCCATCATAGCAATGGTCTGGATCAAAGACATGATCTTTGCTATAAATCGATAGATCTTCTGCATTCCAATGATCACCATCATGGTTTCTATGGTGGGATGTATAATTCCAAACCGTACCGGAGAGAAGATTATCTTCTAAGGCTTGGAAGGAGCGATTTAAGGCTTTGCTTTGGCGTTTAAACTCTTTGCAAGGATTTTTACCACCCCATCCGAAAGGGATACCAAATTCGCTGATTAAAATAGGAAATCCTTGGCAAAACTCTTTTAGTTTTCTCAGCTGTGCTGCAAAGGACTTTCTGATGCTAGATGGACGTGCTATTACAAGTTTCATTTTGAGTACATCGATCCCAAGAAATGACCAAAATCTTTGCATGACAAGAATAAAGGCATCGTACCAATGAAGAGAGTAGGCAAGGTTATGAAACTCTTCTTTATCTACCGTAGGTGGGGTAGAGCCGATTACTGTCTCAACAAAAATCATCTTTTTTGGAGAGATAGCTGTGATAGCGTGGTTTACTTGTTTCAAAAAGGGCAAGTAAAAGTCGCGCTCAAAGTTGTAAGAGGCAAAATAGTTAGGTTTATCTAATTTGGGGGCCTTGTCTTTCCCAAAGCTCCATACGCCGGCCTCTAACCAAGGGCATGAGACACCCTCTTGCCAAGCACGCTCTTTACTTAGATTGAGCTCTACCCTACCGCTTTGTCTAAAGTGAAAAAACTGTTTTTTCCACAAGGCAACGCTTGTAGAGACTCCCTCGCCGAGGACCATCCCTTCAAAAGGTGTTGGCGTTGGACCAAGCTTCATGACACCGAAGGGTTTATTTAGATTTGAGATACCTATATAGCCGCTATGGGGCTCATTCATCACATCGAATCCGATAACGCTCTTGTGGTCTTTTAATCTTTTCACGATTTCCAAGAGGCTATTTACATAGTGGTGTTGCAAAACAGTTTGGATGTTATCTTCCAAAAACATGCGATTGGGGCTAACTGTTTTACCTGCAAAAAAAAGGGTAAAGAGTGTTGCAGCGGCAAGCTTATAGGCATTTGTCATCCAGCTAAGCGGATGAATCTCTTTACTTTTGTCTTTGTGTAAAATAACAGCACCGCTCTTTTCTAAATGTGGCAAAGAAAACCCTGCTGCTTCCACTGTCCAGCCAGGCGCGCCATCGCCCCCTGTGAATCTTGAAAAGACATCTTGGTGAAAATCTATCAATACATTGATGCCAAAGCGCTCACATGTAGTGACTAACTCTTCTAAATACTCTAGATAAGCAGTGTCATACTTACCAGGTCCTTTATGTTCAATGGCTTCCCAGGTTACAGTTAAGCGAATCACCGTAAAACCCCAATATCTAAGGCGAGCTAAATGCTCATCAGCCTCATCTAAAGGAAAGGGGCAATCGACAAAAGAGACCTCTCTGTGGGCAAAGAAGTTTTTACCCCAAGGTGCTGAACCATAAGGCTTTTTAGGGGTTTTGGCTGGAATATTGACCCCGCGCAAGATTAAAGTGCGGTTATATTCATCTTTGAACCACTCCCCTTCACCGTGAACCTCGGTTAAATCAACCAAAGAGGGTAGGTTAAGCTCGATGGTTTTTAACGAGTAATCGGCAAGGCCTAATATAGCAAGACCGCGCTCATACGCCTTGATTTTCTTTTTTTTCATATATAGTGTGTTTTGCTTACGCTATTATACCATTCTGACTAAAATGAAAAAAAATGGGCCAAGAGAGCGGCTTTAGGAAAAAAATGGGTAGATATGAAAAGGGCTTAACATACCTACCCCAACACTTTCCATGATAGAAAGCGTTAAAAAGTTGTGAATTATGATTAAAATTAGACTAATTATACTATAAATATCTGTTTTTTTGCTATTAATTTTGGTGTTAAGTGGTTTTTCTAGAGATAATTATATTTTTTTTAGGTGGGATAGCTACCGGTCTTATAGCCGGTCTATTAGGGGTTGGAGGCGGTTTTCTGCTTGTTCCCTTTCAAATTTTGCTCTTCCCCTTCTTTGGGGTCCCCGCCTCTCTGGGGGTAAAATTGGCTATAGGTAGCTCCCTTGCTACCGTAATCTTCACATCTCTTGTAGCTTTTCGGGCCCACAACAAACATGGTACTATTCTATGGGACCTTCTTAATAAGATAGCCTTTGGGACCGTTCTAGGCTCGGGACTCGGGGCCTATTTTGCTATGGTTATGCCCTCTGTTCTCCTCGAGGTACTTTTTGGGGTTTTGGCCTGCGTTATAGGCTTTTATTTCCTTTTTCCCAATATTCTCCCGCCTGATACGGCTCCACCGCGCCCTTTGCCCTCTATATGGCTAATTAATCTAGTAGGTTTATCGATCGGCCTTTTATCGGCTATGTTGGGTATTGGTGGGGGGCTTTTATTTGTTCCTGTGCTTGTCTTGTTTTTTAGAGTCTCTTTTTTGCAGGCGATCGGCACCTCTTCAGCCGTTACCTGTCTTATCTCTTTTTTTGGAGCCCTTGTTTTTCTTGTGCCTAGCATCTCGCATCAAGTTTATCCTAAGGCGCTTGGGTATCTTTATCTCCCCTCTTTCTTTCCTATGATGTTAGGATCGGTTCTGGCAGCCCCTTTGGGTGTCAGGCTAAGCCGAGTGCTCTCTAGGCTCCTTTTAAAGCGCATATTTGCGCTTATAATCATTACGGTCGGTGTATTTATGATTCTGCCAACTATTTTAAAATAGACCTCTTGCGTAATTAGCTTTGCGTGGAAAAAATTAGCCATTTTTGGATGATTTTTTTATAAAATTTTGAGAGCATATGCATGCATACGGTCGAAAAATTTTATGAAAAAAGCATTAAAAAGGGCAATTTTGCCAGGCGAATGTAATTACGCAAGAGGTCTAATAGCTAGAAAATGGGCTTGGAATGAAGATAGTTCCGCTTTTCTGACTGCTCTTTTTGGAGAGCGAGCTGTTCACGGATCTTTTTGTCGTCTTCTTTCTCTTTCGCTTTCTCTTCGGGGAGAGAGGTTAGTTTTTCAAAGTTGTGAAGGGCGCGTGCTTTGTAGGATTGGCTTGTAACTAGCTTTGAGATGAGGGTTTTTAGGAAAACAAGCTTAGGAAGCTTCCAGTCGACGATTTTTTTAGTAGGAAGGTGGTTTTCTTGGAAAATCTTTGCATAATGTAAAAGATGAAGGTCGTATTTTCTAGAGTAAAGATGAGTCCCAAAGGCTGTATTATGAACCCCTTCATTTTCATCCTCATAAAGAGCTTCTACAGCGATTTTTTGGACAGGTTTATGGCTTTTGGGAGCTTCTAAATCTTTCTGAAGGCCTTTGGGGACTACGTTTAACGAGGGTAGATGGACAAGAGCTGCTACCTTAAAGCCCTTTTTTTTTGTTAAAAGAGAGAATAGCCTCTGCTTGCGGGAGAGCGTTGAAAGCTTCTCTAGAGAGATTTGGATCGTAGTTTTCTCTTTTTCTACCATTAGACATTCCCTTTTGACGGTAATAGCTTAACAAAAACTTAATAATAATTCAACTTTTTTCTGAAAAAAGTTCTTTAAAATGTAACCGTTTTGTCCCATAATAAGCCTCTTTTAAAGGAGGAAATAGATATGGGTAGTGTTACCTTAAAAGGCAATAAAGTTGCGACGGAAGGCACCTTTTTAGCTCCCCACGAGCTAGCGCCGGATTTCGTTCTTGTGAATAGAGCTTTAGAAAACATAACTCTTAGAAATTACAGAGGTAAGAAAAAGGTTTTAGCAACCCTTCCATCTGTAGATACAGCCGTATGTAGCCAAGAGAGCATGCAGTTAGAAAAGCTTGCAACGGCTCATCCTGAAATGGTTTTTCTTGTTATTTCAAAAGATCTACCCTTTAGCCAAGATAAATTCTGCACAGGCGCTAAGCTCTCTAATGTTATTTTCCTAGCAGATATAAGACCTACATCGCTATTCGGCAAGGATTATGGTGTCTTAGTTATACAGGGGCCGATTGCGGGTCTTTTTGCGCGAAGCATCATCGTCTTAAATGAAGAAGACCAAGTAGTCTATTCTGAGCTTGTACCTGAAATTGCAGAGCTACCAAACTTCACAGCTCTTGCTGACCATCTTGTTTAATTTTTGGCAAAAATAGATTTTTATATGAACGACCAACCCAATATCCAAGTTGATTTAAGAGGTAAAGTTGCTCTAGTTACAGGTGCCTCCCAAGGTCTTGGAAGGCACTTTGCCTTGGTTTTAGCCAAGGCTGGTGCTATGGTTGTGGCAACATCGCTAAAAAGTGAAAGGGCTAAGTTAGACGATCTAGTTCTTGAAATTAACAAAACTGGAAAAGCCATTGCTTTAGATATTGATCTTCGAGAGATTGATCAATTTTCAGAAAAAGTTAAGCTTATTGTTAATCAAACAAATAAGATCGATATACTCATAAACAATGCTGGCGTTTCTTATTACTCGAAATTTTTTGATATCTAGGAAAAAGATTGGGACATACACATAGATACAAACTTAAAAGGATCATTTTTTTTAGCTCAAGCTGTCGCTAAACAGATGGTAGAGAAAAAAATAGCAGGGAGTATCATTAATATTGGTTCAATAGCTGGGTCTCAGTCAAAAAAATACGCACTCCCCTTTTGTGTTTCAAAGGCCGGTTTACACCACTTAACAAAAATTATGGCCCACGAGCTAGTACAGTATGGTATTCGTGTGAACACAATTTCCCCGGGGTTGTTTCCAACTGAGCTGGTAAGCGATTATATAGAGTCAGAAGCTGGAAAAAGCTTTATTGAACAAATACCTCTGAAGAGGCCAGGTAAGTATAAAGAACTAACAGGAGCTCTTTTATTGCTGGCTTCTGATGCCTCGTCCTACACGACTGGATCGACTATTGAAGTTGATGGAGGCTTTGCTATTGATATTTTTCTACATGAAGATTTTGAAGACAAAAAGTCACATTCATTTTTCAAAACAAAGTAAATTATACCATTCGCAATAAATAAAGACATAAAAGCGCGCAAAATTTTGCCAAATAAGAAAGCTCGGAGATCGAGGGTTAACTTCTTGTAAGTTAACGAGATCTAGAGCGAACTTATTTGGCAAAAGATGCGATGATTTTATGTCTTTATTTGTTGCGAATGGTATTAGACTTCTTTCCAAACAAAGCGAGTTTCGAAAGAAGTCTATTAAGGATTCCTTAATAACTGCGGCAGGTTCTTGCATCACGAGCGGTATACAGGCTCTTCTTCGATGATAGTGTGCGGCTCGTAGGTGTGATAGTCTGGATACCACATGAGCGAATGCAAGTAATTGTCTATTGCAGAGGGGGCGGTGTCGTTTAGAAGATTCTCCTCTTGTGCAGCTGTGAGGATCCGAGCTGCGATAAATTTAGTGATATCTCTTAGCTCTGTAAAGGGTGGAAAAAGGTGCGAGCCTGCATGGTTACTAAGCTCCTCGGCTGCGGCAAGAAACATCTTTTCTGTAATCTTTGTAAGAAAACCACTTGCGGCAGCAAGACCAAAGGCTGGAAAGATGTAGACGTTGTTACACTGGGGGACAGTTTTCTTTACCCCTTTGTAGGTAAAAGAGGGAAAGGGGCTGCCTGTTGCGATAAGAGCTTTGCCTTTGCTCCAATGGCATAGGGACTTGGGCTCTGCTTCGCTTTTTTCATTCGGATTGGAGAGAGGAAAGATGATAGGTTGGCTGCTATTTTTTAAAAGGAGCCGGACTGCCTTTTTATCAAAGGCGCCCTTGTGGGCTGAAACGCCAATTAAAATCGTGATCTTTCCTTGCTTTATCGTCTCATGTAGCCCAATTTTGCCATGTTTTTTGCGGAAGGATGTCAGGGTGTGCTGCTTTTTAGCAAAGAGAAGCTGCTCAGGTGAAAGGTGGCTTTGTTCATCGTGTAAAAGTCCAAGTAGATCTATCATATAGATGCGATCTAAGGCTTCCTCTTCTGATAAACCAAGGTACTGTAAGTAGCTCTTTACGATATTTGCGATACCAAGGCCTGCAGAGCCAGCGCCATAGATCAGGATCTTTTCTCGATCAAACTTAGAGCGCTTCTTTTTAACAGCGGATATAAGGCCAGCTAAGGTAGAGGCAGCTGTTCCTTGGATGTCATCATTAAAGGAGAGAATCTTATCCTTATACCTCTCTAAAAGCGGTAGTGCATGCTCTCTTGCAAAGTCTTCCCACTGTAAGAGTGCTTTAGGGTAGACTTTTTTAATGGCCTTTACAACAGTATCTACAAAGGCGTTATACTCATCGCCTACAACGCGTCTTGTCTTACGGCCGAGGTAGAGTGGATTACGTAGAAGCTCTTCATTATCTGTGCCTACATCCAAAAAAATAGGTAGGGTTTTTCCAGGGGCAATACCACCAAAGAGAGAGTATAGAGCAAGCTTACCGATCGGAATTACCATGCCTCCGATACCGACATCGCCAAGTCCTAAAGTTCTACCACCATCTGTTATAACGATGACCTCTACCTCTTCTCTTTTTGTCCGCTCTAAAATCGTTTCAATCTCATCTTTCATATCAAAGGTAAGGAAAAGCCCCTTACTTTGTTGGTATTGGATGCTATAGTCTAATGAAACGGCGCCGACAGTGGGTGTGTAGATATAAGGGAGCATCTCTGTGATATGCTCTAAAACCAGCCGATAGAAGAGGGTTGCGTTTCTACCTTGTAAGTCGCTTAAAAAAACATACTTTTCTAAGTCTGTTTTCTTTTCGCAAAAGTTTCGATAACGCCTTTGTACCTGCTCTTCTATCGATGAGACATGAGATGGGAGAAGACCTGTAAGGCTAAAGTCTTCTCTCTCCTCTAATGTAAAAGCGGTTCCTTTATTGAGGTGAGGGTCCCAAAGAAGATGCTTGCCTTTAGCTTTGATCGTTTTTTTACTTCCTTTCATGGCTCACCTTGCTAAAACTAGCCTCTAATAAGTCTCATCTCATAGTCTGTTGCCAGTTTATTAAACTGGTATTCAAAAAGAGCGGCTTCCCCTGGAGGTGGCGCCTCTAAAAAAACATCGAGTGTATCGCCTATGTAAACAGGAAGTTTTTCACGGTCAAAGGAGAAGTGTAGCTGTAGTTTTGTACCACCCTCCCCTTTTTGTAATTTAGGCTCTATAGCTTCAAAGCTTAATAAAAAGCGGATACTTGTGTTGACGCGATGGACAGCGATAGCTCTCATGCCGACTTTTGGTGAAATACGGTAGGCATCTTTTGAGTCTATAAAGACATCTAAAGAGCGCTTACTATCATCTCCAATCATCACCCCTTGGTCTGTCCCAATGCGGTCACCTGCTTTAAAGGGTAGCTCTAAAACGATACCATCATTTCTTGCTGTTACCGTTAAAGAGGCGATTTTCATTTCAATACGTTGTAGAGCCGCATTTTTTTCGCGCACTTCAGAGCGGGCCATCTGTAATTGGTAAGGAGAGACCCCCTCTTTTATTTTCTCATACTCTGCTGTAATTTTTTCGTAGATAAGGTTTGCTGTTTTGAATTTCGCCTCTTCCTCTTCGATCTCTTTTAAGCTAACGATATTTTCCTCTAAAAGATTACGAAACTCTTTACAGCGCTTTTCAGCCTCTTCTTTGTGATGAAGAGCGGTGGCAAGCTCTTTTTCTTTGATGCGTAGATCGTAGCTACAAGCGCCCTTTGCAAGGTGACTCTCTGTTGCCTCTGCTCTCTCTAAAAGCGCTTTTTTCTCTTCTCTCTCTTGGATGTATTTGCTTGCATCCATTTGAAAGATAGCATCCCCTTTTTTTACAAAAGAGCCTAAAGCAACATGTACCTCTTTTACTAACCCCTCTTCAGGGGCAAAGAGTGTTTCAGCATTTTGTGAAGGAGAGACGCTACCGATACCTGTAACATAGTGAGCAAAAGGAGGGGTCATCATTTTATGCATTCCCTCTTCTTGGGTCTCAAAGCTCACAATTTTGCTTGGACTTGTCTCATTTTTACGATTATGAACTTCGCTATAGCAGTGGATGGTTACTAAAAACACACATGCTTGTAGTGCTATAACACCGATAAAAAAAATCTGCTTTGTTTTCACAACCTCTCCCTGGTGAATCTCTAAAATTTTGGACCATAAAAGGAGAAAAGTTATTTGGCAATATTTTTTTTAAACAGGGAGAGATTGTGGCCAATTAAGGTGTTGGCGCTCGACTTCTCTCTCATAGAACTTAAAGAGTAGTAAGATAGAAAAAACCCAAAGAACAAAGATAGAGACAACTCCCCAGGAGATTAGCATTGTTAAAGGGATCCATGGGATCATTTGTAGTAAAAGGATGACAATAGAGGCAAATGCTTTAGAGGTACGGTAAGCAAAAACATCTATGATCGCTTTGGCTTTAAACTTCTCCTCTACCTTAAGGGGTATGTAGAGCATCTCTTTAATGATGCCAAAGATAGAGTAATCAAGGCATTTAATAGTGCCAAAGGCGTAGCCCATCATTCTAAAGGTTGGCCAAATCAGAAAGCCAAGCGTATTTAATCCAAGAAGGATTGGTACAAAAAGATGGGTAGCTCTAAGCCCTATCAAGCGAAGTAAGACAAAGCTACCAATGAATTGTAAAAAGACGTTTATCATATTTACAATGCCGAAAAAACGGCCTAAGAACTGTGTTCGTAAGTCTTGGACCGCAAACTCTTTTTCCAAAAGCGTACAGAATTGAAAGTCCATAAGCGTAGAGGTAAGCTGCATTGCAACGACGATAAAAAGAATAAATTTTAAAAAGGTAGAGTGGTGGATAAGCTTAATACCACCCAAGATGTCTGTAGAGTCAGAGCTAAGAGAGGAGATATCTTGCCTAAAGGCGATCTGTTCACGTTTTTGTAAAGCAAGGCAGTAACAAAGACAGATTAAAAGATAGAAAGGCAAAGTAATAAGAAGGAGCTTTTCACTGCCAAGGCGTACCGCTAAAAAGCCAGGCACAAGGCTTCCTACAACAGAGCCAAGGCCGCCCATACCAAAAAAAATGCCGTATAAATATTTGGCCCGATCGATATTAATGGTGGCATGGATAACAGACCAAAGCTGTTGGAACATAAGAATGATAAAAATATCTTTCCAAAGGTAGAGAAGAAAAGGGAGAAAAGAGAAGCTTGTTAAATAGAAGGCGGAAAAGAGGTTTATACAAAAAGCAAGACAGATCGATAAGACCAGCATCCGTATGCAGCCAAGCTTTGGTAAGAAAAGATTATAAAAAGATACAATAAGAAAATTGAGCGGAACAGAGGTTAGCCATACAAGGGGAAAAAGTTTTACTGTATAGGTAGATAAAAAGACGGAGTTTGCCGTCGCTCTTGTAATAGAAGCTTCCCCTGTTATAAGGAAGCTACAAAGCATAATGTAAAAAATAAATAGCTTTTCGAAATGGCTATAGCTACGGTACTCAGATCGAAGATTTGTGAGAAAATTTCGAATCATTGCTTACTATTTTAGACACCTCAGAAGCCATTTCGTGAGAGGCGTACACCCAGCTCCTCTCTATGTCTGGAATAAAGACTTCCGCTATTTCCCCAGCCTCAGCAACTATATCATTTTTCATCAATATCGGGAAGGATAAGGAAAATCCTTTTTTCGCACAAAACCCTTTTTCAAGGAAAACCTTGTCTTTTTCATTGTCAAATCTTTTCTTTAAAATGTCGAACCCTTCATTGTTAACAGGATATACCTTAATTCTATCTTTCTGCTCAAAGATTGCCATCGCATGGCTGTGATTTGGATCTGTAGGATCAAAGATGGCAAGATACGCCTTAGCTAGGATTTCAAAGTCGCTTGTACGTAAATAATTTTCTACACTATCTAAAGCTTTACTATCTAAAATATAACGTTTAACCATCTCTTTCATGTGGAAAGAGTAGGCCTTTACGTTAGAGTTTTGATAGAGCCTTTTGTGCATAAAATAGCGCGCTAAGAAAAGACCGTAACAAGATTCAAGGCCATCCTCTTCTAATCCTAAAACAATCTTATCTTGATAGGGCAAAAGGCGAAGCGAGTGAATCAATTGTTGGTAGTCTATATGGCCATAAGAGAGACCTGTATAATGGCTATCTCTTAGAAGATAGTCGATTCTATCCCCGCCAAAATCTCCGGTCAGCATTTGAGTCACAATCGTTTCCCAGGGTGTGTAAGGATCCTTACAACACTGTTTTCCTAAAGCTATTTTTACAATATCGTGTACACAAAGCCCCTCGCTCTCCCAGATCGGTTGTAGGAAAGAGCTTTCGATAATCTTTCTTGTCCAATCTTCATGGCCATAAGTTCCTAAAAGCTCCTCTTCTGCTAAGTGAGAAAAAGGTAAATGCCCTACATCATGGAGAAGGCTTGCTGCTTGTAAAACAGAGCGCCAGTAGCGAATTTTTTCGGCATTTAGTTCTGGAAAAAAGGTAAAGATAGACTCTTTTTCAATAATCCTATCAAAGATCTTGCTTGCCATGTGCATTGTTCCCATCGAATGCTCGGCTCTTGTATGGGTTCCACCGCCATAGACAAAGGAGGCTGCAGCAATTTGATGGATACTTTTTAGCCTTTGAAAAGGGATTGTTTTTAAGATTTTTTCTATGAGAGAATCAATATCAATAAAGCCGTAGATTGGATCAAAAATTTTCATTACTGTCTCCTTGAGGAAAGGGTGAGAGGCGATCGCCCAGAGGTAGTCCTTGGTGGTCATCTAATAAAAGATCAGAAGAGCCATTTTCTTCTTCAGGCTGGCATTGATCCATGGGAGAAACCTATAGGGAAAGGTGTTTTAGAGGACTATAACTCAAAAGCGGTTTTTTTAAAAAGCTGCGTGTGCTATATCCACAAAATAGATATAGAGGTATTACATGCGATCCATTCTTTTTTCTATCGTTTTTTCTAAAAGGCAAAAGGTTTTCTTTTCGAGTTTTTGTGCTCTTCTTGCCTTCTTTTTTCTGTTAGAGACCTCTGTGCATGTCCATAGTATTTTAGATAGCAAGCTCTCTTGGATTACAAAGATGCCTGAAGTTGACCTTTGGCTTACGGACTCTAAAACGACATCTCTTTTCCCTTCTCCCCTTATTTCGCGCGAAGCTATTTTAAAGGTTCGCATGGTTTCAGAAGTTAAGGCAGCCGCGCCTCTTTTTATTGCTAACGCTAATCTAAAGGGTGGCGAAAAAGTGCTTCACATCGGCGTGGATGAAAATACTCTTCTAGGAGTCCCTTTAGAGCTTTCTGAGCAAAAAGATAAGAGAACCATTTTAGAGAAGGGCTTTTTGCTTAAGGGAGCAGAGCAGTTTTTATACACAAGCTACCGAAGAGTTGCCGAAGAGCATCCAGAAATGCGTCTTGGTTCTCCTTTCATTTTAATTAAACTTGAAGAGGGAAAAAATCGAAGTAAAGCGATTCAAAAGATCGAAAAACTGACAAATTGCAAGGTTTATTCGAAGAAGGCTTTTGCAGAGCTTGTTTTCTCCTCTCTCTTTCAAAAAGAGCAGCTACCGACTTCGTTTTTCTCCTTTATCGTTCTTCTCTCATTTTTGATTCTCTTTCTTGCTCTCTTTTTCTTTTTAGATTCATTTGGAGAGGAGTGCGCTCTTTTACAGACCTTAGGTGCCTCCTTTAGACTTCTTTTTACCGCACATCTTTTTCTTAGCTTTATTCCTCTTGTACTTGGCTATTTGGCAAGTTTACTCTTTTTTGGAGCGAGAAGCTTTTTTCTCTCTTCCCCCTTTCCCCTGCCTATAGTCTTACTATTATCTTTTCTAGTCTCTTTACTATTAGCTGTTGGTATCGCTCTAAGTCGGGCTTTGAAAACACAGCGAAGGATCTCATGATTATTTGTCAAAATCTAGGTAAAAAGTTTTCTAAAGATCAGAAAATTCAATACGCCATAGAAGATTTCTCTTTAGAGATCGAAGAGGGAGAGCTCCTAATTCTATATGGCCCACCAAGCTCTGGTAAAACGACCTTTCTATCTTTACTTGGAGGCCTTCTTAAGGCGGATGAAGGAAGCCTTGAAATTCTAGGCCAAGAGATTACCAAGCTCTCTGCTGAAGAGCTTAGAGTTTTTCGTCAGAGCAATATTGGCCTACATCTACAGACAATTTCGCTCTTTTCCTCCCTGACGGCTTTAGAAAACTTACTCGCACCGCTTTATTTAGCGGGCGTCTCTAAGAAAGAGGCTTTATCTAAAGCTCTCTCGATTTTACAGCAAGTTGGGCTTTTTGAAAAAAAGGATATAGCGGTAACTCTTCTATCGGAGGGAGAAAAGAGCCTTCTTCACTTTGGAAGAACTCTTGTCCTTGAGCCAAAGATTTTACTTTTAGATGAGCCTACGCTTTTTTTAGATCACGCAACCAGTATTAGGATAATGACGCTATTAAGAGAGCTTGTTCTTGATCATAACATGACAGTTGTAGCCGCTATTGGAGACAGCAGACTGCATCCCTTTGCTAGTCGATTGATTCGGTTAAAAAGCGGACAAATTTTAGAGATAGCAGGAGAGGTTGTTAAAGAACTAGCACCGCTACCTTATCTTAAGATTTAAAATCAGAAATATAGTAATTGAATAGAATGCCTGCCACTATGCTCTTAAGAGCCCATAAAATGGTTAGATGGCAGGCTGAAACCCACAGAACTGTTTAGACTGGAGTTACATCAGTAGCTTCAGGACCTTTACGACCAGAACCTTCTACGTATTCAACTCTCTGTCCTTCACGAAGTGAATCTGGACTTCCGTTTACGTTACTTGTATGAACGAAAAGGTCTTTGCCTCCGTCTGCTGGAGTGATGAAACCAAAACCTTTTTGTTTATTGAAAAACTTAATTGTACCTTTTGACTTTGTTGCCACTGTAAACTTCCTAAAATTTATGTTCTGTTGGTTTAGAGTCTCAAATTTGAAACCCTAATGCAAACGAGTATATAGGATATCGTCTTTTTTTACTTATCCCAATTGTGATTTTTTTCTACTTTAGCTTCAAAAAGTCGATTATTTTCTTGAAAACAGCTTTAGAGCCCTTATACCACTCGTGATTCAAAAATCGGTTTTAGCATGGTCGGTAGCTCCTAGTTTTGAAATTGCCAAAACTTTGCCAAATTTTTAAGTTCTGCTAGTTTTAGGACAGCCTTCGCTTATTTCAAATTCGAGGCACCTTCTTGCCAAATCCCGATTCTTGCCTTACTCTCGGTATACAGCTCGTTTACTTTTTTTTAACGAATAACCCCCTAGTAATTAGTCGGTTTAGATGCATTTTCAATAACTAGTTTTAATAGAAATGTAAAGTTTTCCTTTAATGATTATAATAATTGTAAATAAATAGGTAAAAATAAAAGGTGAAATATTATGAAAAATAAAACTCCTACAAAGACATGCTGCAAATCAAGTAATGAATCGCTTTGCACGCCTGCCTGCACAAGTGGGGCTACTAGAACAATGCAGTTAGTTATCTTTCTGCCTTACTTGATCTTACTGACAGGTCTTTTTGTCGGTTGGTCATTTTATAGTTTATACATGAACGTATTAATCAGATTCACGCCAGCTATCCTTTATGGTGTTATCTTCTTTACTGTGGGTACTCATCTTGGTAGCAAAGAAGTGCGTGCTTGGCGCTTCCATAAGCAGTGCTGTAGAGAACTTATTACAATCCCACGTAACTACTCTACAACCATTCTTATCATAATAAGCGTTATTCTAAAGGCGTTTTTTGGTTATTTCTACACTACCTGCACAGATATCCCGTGCTGGATGTATGTTGCTGATATGATTACAGCTTCTATTGCTAGTGGCTTTTTTATAGGACGTACAGGATCTTTCTTTAAAAAGTATCTTGGAACGTATTGCTGCTAGAGAGGCACATGTTGGTAAGCTGTATATAATGAGGGCTCTTTTCTAAGCCCTCATTTGTAAGTTTACAGCCGCCCTTTTGTTTCTACCGATTTACAGCCTGCCTCTTTGCTTGATCAGCAAAGAGGCGCTTTCATAAGGCGATATTTCATTACTTTAACCCCAAGCTCCTGCATCTGTAACGTGGTTCTTCTATCTTGGTAATTTTAAAGTCGAGAGCTACCGACGATGCCAAAACCGACTCTTGAATCACGAATGGTATAAGCCTATTTCTGTGATTTTTGAGATTAATCCAGAGGTTACATCCGATTTTATTACTATTTTCTATGCTCTTAAATAAAAAAAACGCGAAAAGTCAGATTTTTTATTACCAATCACTTAAGAATAAATTTAAATAAACATCTCATTTATTCATGTTATTTTTTTATCGATTACTTAAAATATAAATAAATTAATAAATTAATAAAAAAATAAAGGAGTAATTATGAGAAAAGGAACAGATTGTTGCTCAAAGAAGCGCTGTGCCCCACAGCCGAGTTGCAAGAAACCTAGTTGCTGCGATCCTTGTGTGCAGAGAAAAGGTAGTAAAAATAAGCCTGTAAGGACGATGAAAATGGTGCTTTTTTTACCATGCATCTTACTTTTAACAGGCTGTCTTGGCTTTTGGTCGCTTCATGATGTTTATAAAAATATGGTTCTTGGCAACTCTACAGTCGTCTTATGGGGCATTATTTGTTGTACGCTTGGTAGCTATTTAGGAAAAAAAGAGGCAACAACTTGGTGTTTTCATAAAAACTGCTGCAAAGAGTTGATTAGCTTACCTCGAAGTTACGGTGCGATAATCGTGCTCGTTATTGTTCTAGTATTAAAGTCCTTTTGGAGTTATTTTTATGTAACTTGTGTGCAAATACCTGTTTGGATGTATCTTATGGACATGATGACAGCTTCTATCGCAACAGGCTTTTTCACAGGACAAACTGTAACATTCTTCAAAAGGTATTTAAACTAGGTAAAGCTATGATAGAGAGTCTAGGGGAAAAAGGATTGCGAATTTTTACATTTTGTCTAACTCTTGCAATGCTTACTCCCCTTTCTATCCATAGCCAGGAAGAGACAAAAAGCCTTTCTGTCTACTTTGCTGGGGCTTTGTTTAACAGTAAAGATCTACTCGGCAATCAAGTGCTTGCTGAGGCGATTGAGAAAGCCTCGATGGGCCGTTATGAGTGTCGTCTGCCACAAGATATTGAAGTTCGAGTCTTAACTGCTCAAAACATTAGAGATACGGATCTTAAAGAAGTCCTTGCAGCAGATCTTGCGATCTTTAACTATGATGGAACAGAGCTTGATTCCGGTACCGTTGTGGAGTACCTCTTTGCGAAATTTGCTGATATCCCCGCTGTTATTTTACGAACCGATTTTCGTAAAGGGGGCGATCAGGAGGAGAACCCCTGGAACTTGATGAGCAGTTTCTTTCCAAGAACAGAAGTTGTCCTTATCGACTCTATGGCTCTCTATAAGCAAGACCCCTCTAACATGATACCTGAAATTGCTCGCCAAGTAGTCGTTGCTATGGATGAGGTAGTTACAAAAACTGCTCTTATGCCTGCCGAAATAAGTGAGGCTATCTATCGCTGGCTTACGATCATGCCAGGTTTTAAGGAAGAGTCGAGCGAAATTGTTGCTGCTATTTTAGAGGCGCGTAGCCGTAAATTAGAGAAAAAACTTCTTTAATACTTGTAGTAATCGACAGCAACTTTAGATTCTTTGCTATGATCTACCACAGGCTCTGGGTAAGAGGGACATAGCTCTTGGTTTTTTTCCAGATACCAGGTGTGGATCGCTTTGGCTGGTACTTTTCCTAATACAGGAAGCCACTTTTTGATATACGTGCAATCTGGATCAAACTTTGCCCCTTGTAACCAGGGGTTAAAGATTCGGAAATAGGGCTGGGCATCGCAACCAGTACTTGCAACCCACTGCCAATTACCATTATTTACGGCAGGATCATAGTCTATAAGCTTTGTCGCAAAATACTTCTCCCCCCACTGCCAATTTACGTGGAGATCTTTGACAAGAAAGCTTGCTGTAATCATCCGCACACGGTTGTGCATAAAACCAGTCTCATTTAATTCTTGTATGCCGGCATCAACGATGGGAAAGCCTGTCTTACCTTCACACCAAAGATTAAAGAGCTTCTTTGATCCCGTCCATTCGATATTTTGCCATTTTTCTTGAAAAGAGCCTTTAAAGACATACGGAAAGTGGAAGGTGATTGCAGTAAAAAAATCGCGCCAATAAAGCGAGCGGATCAAGGGGGACTGTTTGCCAAATTCTCCGACTAAGGCTTCGTAAACTTCCCTGGCAGAAACCGTTGTGAATTTAAGATGGGGCGATAAATGGGTTGTAGCATCTTGTGCCGGAAAGTCTCTTGTGAGAGCATATTTCGAAAAGCTGCCGATTTTTTTCAAAATCTTAAGGGCCTCTTTTCTCCCCCCTTTCATCTCCTCTTCTCTCTTTGGCAGAATCTTCTTATAAAAAGAGGCGCTCTCCGCAAAAGAGATGCGGCCTGAGAAGTAGTTTTTGTGGCGGTTGGATCGAGGCTTTAGAACTTTTGCATACTCTAAAGCGTGCTTATAAAAAGGGGTAAAAACTGTGTATGGCTTACCATCAGCTTTTACAGTCTCCTCTATCGGGTGTAGAAGGAGGTCTTCAAAAGAGTGAAAAGGAACCTTCTTCTCTTTGCACACCTTTTCAATCGCTTTATCGCGCTTTTGGCTATAGGGAGTGTAGTCTTGGTTGACAACGACAGCATCGATACCCACTTCTGTAATACATCTTTCTACAACGCTATCTGGATCCCCAAAGAAGAGATAGAGCTTTCCCCCTGCTTTATGAATCGCCTCTTCTAGATCTTCTAGAGACTCGATCATAAATTGTAGGGCTCTATCGCTACGGTAGGGGTTATTTTCGATCTGCTGTGGGGTAAATATGAAGGCTAGCACAACTTCTTTAGCATTTTCTAAAGCAAATAAAAGCCCCGTATTATCTTCTAGGCGAAGGTCACGTCTGAAAATAAAGAGAGCTTTTTCTAACATTAGAAAGACCCTAGATTTTGCTCGTATAAGGTTCTGGCTACAGTATCAAGAATAATTGCCGCTCCAGAGGGGTGAGTTTTAGAGATAACCCTATCTCCTACCACATCAAAAGTTATAGTATCGGGAAGGCAGTTTTTTATCACGGCAAATTGGTAGGCACAGAAGGGCTGGCTTGAGATAAAAAGTGCTTTAGAGGAGAGGTTTCCTTTTTCTACCCATGCGATAATCGTATCTTTTGTGTTAGGGCGGCGGCCAACTTTCATAGCAAGAGAGATAAAGCTGCAAGGCAAAGACCTTATCTCTTCTGGTAAATCGGTCTCTTCCCAAATTACTTTAGCGGCCTCGGTCTCATTTTCGCAGCGCTCTAATAGGGTTTCAACCCGTGGATCCAAGGGTCTATCGCCTGTAAGCCATACGACTTCTTTAAAACGAACCCCCTCTTCCCAGAGCTTTTTTAAATATAGAAGGCGCTCTTTCATAGTAAAGGTAGTGGCCCCTAAAATAAGAGCTGTATCGTAAAAATTCTCGACGGGTTCTACAGCGTCAAGCATCCCTGTTTTGTCAGCCCACTCTAGTACAAAAGGTTTTTTCTCGGCTGGAATTTCTGCCATTTCCCATCGCTCTTGACCAGGGCGGCGTAGCCAAAGCTTTTGCATCTCCTCGACCATATTAGAGTTTTTTGAAATAGCAAAGAGCTCTAGTAACTCGGTAACGCTCTCTTGCTCGAGTCCTCTGTCTTGTAGGGGCTCGGAAAAAAGAAGTGAAAAGAGACAGCATACTAAAAGACCAAACCATTTTTTCATAAAAACATCTCCAAAAAAGATGAAATTATGCGCTAGTCTGTGTTTCTATGGCTAATAAAAAGAAAAGGTGTAACAAAAAGCGTTACACCTTAAAGCCGATATCTATGGCATTTTAAAGAGACTAATGCCCCAAGCTACCACAGTGACAGGTACGGGAGTTTCCGAGCCACCGTTCATGGCAACAAGAGAGAGACGCGTACCGGGCGTTACTTTTTCTAAGATACCAGAGCCCTGGATGGTGATGAGCTCCTCTGTTCTAATAGTCGCAACCCCGCCAACGGTAAGAGGGTCTGTTGGATCAAAAGTGTCATCTCTAACTAGGTAGACAGGGATAAGAATATTTGTATCTTCTGGGTTTTGTAAAATCGCTGTGATATTGACCCAGTAGTTTCCAGCCTCGCCGATAGTAAAGCCGGTCGGAGAGAGGTAGACGCCACCCTCTGCGGAGCCTTTATTGCGCCCTTGTGATAGAAGCGTGCCATCGGGATAAGAGTTTGTTTCGATCGTATACCAAAGGCTTGGATCTGTGACAGAAAAGCCAGCCATACCAAAGTGTGGCTTCGTTTTGCAATCTGTAATCATGTAAGATTGGCAAGCAGGTTTGCCGTATTTTGTTGGAGAGTAAGCAGCTTGTAGAGAGCTAGCCAAGAGAGCCATGCATCCGATTTGCCATATGTTTAAGATGTTCATCAAAGAAGCCTTTTGTAAAGTTTATTCTTTATTACAGTAGTTTTTTTAAACTTTTTTTTGCAAGCTAGCTTGCGAAGCTGTTTGAATTCTTGTATCTTTAGAGGTATGAAGCCCTGCCCCTGCACAAGTGGTGATAGCTATGGCAATTGTTGCGAGCCTTTTCATAAAGGAGAAGCGCCCCCTACAGCGCTTAAATTAATGCGCTCAAGGTATGCAGCCTATGCCCTTTGCTTGCCCGCTTACATTATAGATACGACCCATCCGCAAAACCCCCATTTTTCTCACGACAAAATAAAATGGCTCCAAGAGATCTCTACCTTCTCTCGCACAACAGAATTTAGAAAGCTTGATATCCTAGAGGTAGAAGAGGGTGAAAAAACCGCAACGGTGACCTTTAAAGCCCATTTATTTCAAAAAAAGAGGGATGTCTCTTTTACAGAGAAAAGTAGCTTTGATAAGGTAGAGGGAAGATGGCTCTATCGTAGTGGTCACCTATTTGTGCCCTCTCGGTAGTATGGATAGATTCCCTTTATTGAAAGAAGCGGTTTTGAAGCGTACCTCTTCTATCCCCCGTTCACGTCTTCACAAGTTAAAGACATTTTCAAACGATAAGAGATGCTCTTATGTTAAACGAGATGATGAGCTTGGCTTTGGCATTAGCGGCTCTAAACTGCGTAAATATAACTCACTTTTACCTTACCTCATTGCTAATCGTTATGAACAAGCTCTTCTTATCGGTACAGCCTACTCCAATCACATCTTAGGCTTAACGCAGCTTTTGCTAGAAAATCGTATCAAACCCCTTCTCTTTTTGCTTGGAGACCCAAAGCTTCCTCCTAAGGGCAATCTACTCTTACTTTCACTTTTGGTAGAAAAAGAGAATTGCCATTGGCTAACGCGTAGCGAGTGGCCAGAGGTAGAGGTTATCGCAAAAAGGTCGCAAGAAGAGAGCCCTCTAAAAACCTTAGTTGTGCCAGAGGGCGCCTCCTTTGACATAGCCCTACCAGGGGCGTTAACTCTTGCTGTAGATATCTTAGAAAATGAAAAAGAAATGGGGCCCTTTGATCACATATTTATCGATGCAGGGACGGGGTTAAGCGCTATAGCCACAATTTTAGCCTTTGCATTTTTAGAGAAAAAGACAGTGGTTCATGTTGTTCTTCTTGCTGGGACGAAAGAGGCGTTTTTAGAAAACCTTCGAAGATTTCATAAAAGCTTTGAGGCTCTTTTGAGAGTCTCTTTAGAAGAAAAAACTCTTTTTAGCCAATTTCGGCTTTATAAGTCTAGAGAGGCTTCAGCCTTTGGTAGCACAAATAGCACCATTTTTAAGGAGATTGGGTTTCTTGCTAAAGAAGAGGGTTTTTTTACTGATCCTATCTACTCGGCAAAGCTATTTTTAGAAGCCTCGCATATTCTTAAAGAAGAAGAGGTCGAAGGCAATGTCTTAGTTATCCACTCTGGCGGCGCTCTAACTTTGATGGGGTTTCAAAAAGAACTATTGTTAATAGCCGAGGGCAAGGCCATCGAGACGTGAGTCAGAAGCTCCCACAAGGCTCTTTTCTTTTGCATCTATCATGATAGCTTGCGCACTTCCCTTAAAACTCTGTACAAAGGGATGCGCCATTTTCCAGTTGGATGGCACTTTTTCGCCAAAGACCTCTTCATGGCCAAGGGCAAGAAGCCCCTTAATCAAAGATTGAGGAAAGGTCTCTTCGATGGAGCACTTATTGCCCTCTAAAACGCGTACTCGTGGTGCAGAGATAGCCTCTTGTAGCTTCATATTTCGATCGATGATGTTCGATAGGATTTGCACCTGTCCTTGTGGTTGCATGTTACCGCCCATGCAGCCTAAAGAGAGAAAGAGATCTTCCCCCTTAAAGACCATAGCAGGAATAATGCTGTGATACGGCCTCTTATGAGCTGCTACCACATTTGGATGGTTTGGGTCTAAAGAAAAGGAAGCGCCTCGATTGTTCATCACAATGCCTGTGCCCTCTGGTACAATTCCAGAGCCGAAGACGTCTGATATACTTGTGATAAAGGAGACGGCGTTTCTATCTTTGTCTACAACCGTGAAATAGGTGGTATTCCCTGGGATTTTTCCGGGAGTCACAAGTGGGAGGGCTCTATCTTGCAGGATCTTTTCTCGCCTTCTTTGGATAAAGGTCTCTGATAAGAGCTCTTTTAGAGGCGTCTTAAAAAAATGAGGATCGGCTATATATCTATGGCCATCAGCGAAGCTGAGCTTTAAAGCCTCTAGTATTGTATGTTCATAGGCAATAAGGGACATTTTATTTAGAGGAAACCCCTCTAAGATTTTTAAGGTCTCTAATGTAACAAGACCTTGGCCATTGGGAGGGATTTCATGGATTGTATAGCCTCGATAATTTGCAAAGATGGTCTCTACCCATTCACTTTTTTGTGCTTTAAAATCCTCTAAAGTGAGGAGTGGGCAAGAAGCGACTATTTTTTCTGCTACAGGACCGTTATAAAATCCCTCTCTCCCCTCTTTTCCTAAAAACTCTAAGGTCTCACCGAGCTCCTTTTGTCGAAAGATAGATCCTCTACTAGGGGCCTTTCCATCGATTAAATAAGCTTTAGCGCTACTTGGATAGAGGAGTAGTTTTGAGGCGCCGTAACCCCAAACCTCACTAATCTTTTCACCAACAGCAAACCCCTCTTTGGCATAACTGATAGCAGGCTCTAAAAGTGCTCTTAAAGGTTTCGAGCCATATTTTTCATGGAGCGTCACCCATCCATCAAAGGCGCCTGGGATATTGATACTCTCTGGGCCTTCCTCTGGAATGGTTTTTAAATTTTTTCTCTTAAAATACTCTAAAGATAGCCTCTTAGGCTGTATCCCACTAGCATTGAGGCCACGTATTGCTCTCTCTTTACTCGAGTAAATGATGGCAAATACATCGCCACCAAGGCCGCTCATCATAGGTTCGCAAACAGCCATCATAGCAGCAATGGCAATAGCTGCATCGACAGCATTGCCTCCACTTTTTAACACTTCAATACCAACTAAAGAGGCAAGGGGCTGACTTGTCGCTACCATGCCATTTGAAGCGTGTACAGAGGGACGGCTGCTATTAAAGGGATCCATGGATTTTTTTATAGCAGATATATAAAAAATAACTAATAAATTTTTAGATTTGGTAGGTTACAAAAAAAAGGATGTCCCATGAACCACCACTTTTCTTTCCATAAAATGAAACCGCAAGACAAAGGTGAGGGCGGCCATCGTATGAGAGCCACTAAAGACAACTTTAAGGTGCTTGAAGGGATGTCTTTTTATAAATTGCTCTTAGAGACAAAAGCGCTTCGAGAGCCGCATTGGCACGCAAACGCAGATGAGCTTGGCTACGCTCTTAAAGGAACTCTTCTTGTCTCTATCTACGGTAATAAAAATGTAAAAGAGGCTTTTGTTGTAAAAGCTGGAGAGGCGTTTTTTATCCCATCAGGATCTCTCCATAGCATAGAGAATGTGGGTGATGAGACAGCAGAGGTTATCCTTACCTTTTCTCACGAGGAGCCGGAAGACTTTGGCCTCTCTTCCGTCTTTGGGATGTTTTCTGATGCAGTACTCGGAAATACTTGGAATGTAGAGGCAGAGGCGTTCAAAGAGATGAAACGCTCTTCTAAGGAAGAGTCTTTTATCGTAAAGCTGGAGCAAGGAACGCCTATAACGAAAGAGATGCAATATAGTTCACCTTACCACTTTGCCTTAGAGGCAACCTCTCCTCTTATTAATAACCAAGGCGGTACAGCAAAGGTTGCTAGAGGCAATGTGTGGGAGGTCTTGCGACGGCAGGCAGTATACTCTCTTAGGCTTACAGGCCAAGGGATGCGCGAGCCGCATTGGCATCCTGAGACACGAGAGCTTGGCTACGTAAAAGAGGGTAAAGGTAGAATGTCTATCTTATCCCCCTCTGGAAAGATTGATTCTTACGAGATGGAAAAAGGCGATATCTATTTTATCCCAAAAGCCTACCCACACCATATTGAAAATTTAGAGGGCTCTGACTTGCATCTTCTTATCTTCTTTGACCAAGCGATGCCGCAAGATATTGGCTTTACAGGCAGCATTAAGTCTTTTTCTAACGAAGTTTTAGGAGAGGTCATGCATTGTAAGAAGCATCTCTTTGAAAACTTGCCAACTTACTATGAAGACCTCTTCATCGTGAAAAAGAAAAATCCGGTAGACGGCTCTTAACCGCAAAAAGCTTTACGGATGATCAACACGCAAAGCGCAATGCCTGCAAAAAAGATTGATAAACCAATCGGTGAGCCCCATCCGTACCATCTCATCGCTGCGATAGCGCACTGTTTTTCATAATCTTGTTTTTCCATAGAATAGCCTTTGTTTGAAGAATTCGAAGGCAGTATAGAGAAGCGCTCGCGCTAAAGTAAATTAAAAAAAATACTATATACAAGTAGCGTTTATTTTATAAAAAATTAATCTACTTTCGATTGAAATTACAAGCGATTAATTGTTATTATTATTGATAATTATATCAACAAGGTGAATCCATGTCTGTAATAGCTTCCCCCATAACATCTGCAACATACAAAAAAATAGCTGAACTTTTTCCCACAGAGGCTCTTCTTGGTGCTCCTGGTCGCGCTACAACAGAGGAGAATGTTTACGCTTTGTTTATATTAGCAATGAGAG
Organism: Verrucomicrobiota bacterium; assembly: GCA_018240105.1. GTDB lineage: Bacteria > Chlamydiota > Chlamydiia > Chlamydiales > 2-12-FULL-49-11 > JAFEGE01. Next base: position 24,243 of record JAFEGE010000087.1, read on the forward strand.
CTTTTCCTTGTATGGGAGAGTCTTCTTTTGAAGATTATGTAAAATGGAGTGTTCAAATATTTAATGGTAGTCTTAGCGAGCGAATTTCCGCTGCAACCCTTACTCAAAATATTGTAGCTCTACGAACTCAAAGTATTGTAGATCTACGAACTCAAAGTATTGTAGCTCTACGAACTATTGGAAGACTTGTAGCCAATATGTTCTTTGTAGGAAGAGGAGAAAAACCCCCTATTTCCGATCTATTTTCAACAGGATCTCACAGAAGCATCCCCCTCATTCGTAAATCAACCAGATGTTTCGAAACTCTTACAGAAACTGCCAAATCTCTTGCGTTAGTAGAGATTACTGAAGCTACTGCTATTTTTGAACGGTTACTCCGATGCAGACAGACTTCGGGGCTCCTTACTACAATGAGATCTACAGTTACAGCTCTGGTCAAGAAGGGGGCACTTACGGATGCTAATAGGATGGCTGAACTGATTCCTCATCCGTTTTATCGTTGCCAAGCTTTGCTAGATATTGGCAATATTCCTGAAGCCACCCGTATTGCAGAAACTATTCCCCAAGAGTATTCGCGGTCAGAGGCTTTTTTAGAGATTGCTGAAAAGCTTTTAACTTTAGAAGTTCCAGATGTAGTAGAAGCTCGTCGGATTGTAAGGTTAGTGCCTAATAAGGAAAGGCGCGTTCAACCTTTTCTTGCTTCTAGACAAGTCCACGTAGCGGTTGCTATGGCAACAAGATTTGACGATTATGATTATGCTGCTGTTCTTCCAGAGATCGTTGAAACTTTGGTGTCTATAGGAGATGTTTCTGAAGCTAGGCGTATGATAGATAGGCTTGTTTCTTGTGAATCTTTTACAAAAAACACTCGTAACTATCATCATGCCAAAGCTCTTTTTGCTATCGGAGACATTGGGGATGCTTTCCGTCTGGCAAATACTCTTGCAGAAGAAACGCGTGATACTTTGTTGATGGAGATGTTTCGAGCTCTCATCAAAGCAAGAAAACCCGAAAGAGCTGTTTCGATTGCAAAAAGTCTTTCAACAGAAAAAATGCAAATAGAGGCCTTGAATTGTATTGCAAAAGCTCTGATACCAATTGACTTTCGTGAAGCTATTCGTATAGCGAATACCATTCCTTGTGAATGCTCGCGCTCTGACGTTCTTAAAGCAGTTGTAGAGGTAGTCGTAAAAGATGACATCTATGAAGCCACCTCCATTGCTGAGACGATTCCCTTCGAGTGGTATCGTTCTAAAGCCCTGGCTACAATTAAAGCAATACGTGAAGAAGTCTTTAGTGGGCTCTCCCGAGTTCCTGCAGAAGAGCCGGTAGATGCATGGGGAGTTTCTTAAAGTTTAACTCTAATTATAATATGTTATTATTTATATAAATTTTAAGGTTATTTTTATGAGCGTACAAGCTATAGCTTTGCCCTTTAAGGGTATTTTATCAGGCGATAGGGCCTTTCATAGCCACACAGCCTATCAAAGCGGTGTTCGCCAAGAACTCACCCACCCGACTCATTTACCTGTAAGCTATACTTTTGACACGGAAAGTAAAATCGTTAGAGTTGTTAAACGTGTTTTTTCAATTATTTTCTTTCCAATTCTTATTTATCAAGCTCTTCACGCCCTTCTTGGTAAAATATTCTTCCTTCCCGCCTCTACCCCGAGTGTTATGGGATATGATCCGAATCATGCGGCTAAGTGTCGCTTTGCTGCCTCTGTTACAGGTGATTGGAAATATAAAAGATTCACGGTTGCTTTTGACGGGCATAAAATAGATGCTCTTGTTATGGGCAAGACCGCAACCTTTGGCAATGGTAGATGGGTGCTTGCTGCTAATGGTAACGGCGGCTTCTATGAAGATAAATTCCGAGAGAGACATGACTTTAAAGACCTTTTAACAGCTCTCAATGGGAATGCTGTTGTATTTAACTATGTAGGCGTAGGTGCAAGCCCTGGCTTTCCTAATAGAGACTCCATGGTAAAAGCCTACCGAGCTATGCTTAATCTCTTAGAAGATAAAGAGAGAGGGATCGGGGCTAGAGAGATCATTGGATGGGGCCACTCCATTGGTGGAGGCGTCCAGGGAGCAGCTCTGAGTGGCCATACTTTGAAAGAGGGCATTAAGTATGCCTTTATCAACAGCCGCAGTTTTACTAGCTTAAGCAAAACCGCTCGAGGGATTATCAAAATACCTGGACTTGGCGCTCTTGTAAGGCTGATTGGCTGGGACTTTGATGCACTCTCCTCTTCTAAGAAGCTAAAGGCTCCAGAAATTATCTTGCAAACGGCTCGTGTAGAGGCATGGGAGGAGCTTACTGATAGCAAGAAAATTGTTCATGATGAAGTTATCCCAGTGAGCGCTTCTTTAGCAAAAGCCTTACTCGATGACAAAAAAATGTCTCGAGAGAGTAAAGTAATTATTGGCATACCCGAGACGCATAATGAATCTTTGCAAAACATCCCCTTTTTAGCAAAAAAAGTCGAAGAGGCCTTAAAATTATAGATCCATATTGTTACGCTTTATCTATTATGATATTATATTATCGTAATATTAAAACGTTTAACTATAGGTTTCTATGATTATTAAATTTTTATCTATTTTTTTCTTTATGGGCACCTTTGCCAGTGGGTATGCCGCAGAAAATACGCAAGGTGACTATCCATCTTGGTATTCTGTTGGGGAAGAAGAGGATTTTGATGACTCAGATGAAGATGAAAAAACATGGGATGATGGCAGGCCAATGTCTGACTGGGAATATGAGCATATAGACGATGTCTATTTAGGCGGCGACTAATACTACAGGAAGGAGTCTCTACTCCTTCCAAGAATCTAGAATTGTAAAAGTTTAGCTCTCTTAAAAACAAGAGAGATTCTCCTTTCCAAATTTATAAAGAACCGCAAAGACACCAATAGCCTTGGCTTTTCTAAGAGAGCCCCAAAGAGAGTTCTTTAGAGTTACTGTAAGACCGTTTTGCCAACGTGTCAAAGCTGTGTTTGCGGGATGGCCTGCAAGACTTCCTGCATAACCTGCTACAAAGGCAGCTGTGTAATCAACGCCCCTCCGATCGCCAAACCTTCTCTTCATAACGACCGCTAATTTATCGGCAAGGCTAAGGCCTGCAACAAAGGCTGTCTCTTGTAGAGTAATGGCAGCAGCTTGCCTTGTAGAAAACCTTCTCATTGTATGACGGATACTCCAACCCATCGTTTGGCCATTAAAGATTGCTAAGATAGGCGCTGATCCTGCCCCCACAAGAAAAGAACTTATAACTGTGATGAAGGCGCTGTTAGGGTCATAGTAGCTAGACAACCTTTTTTCAAGGCTCGATTGGAGAGCCGTCTGGGTGGCTACGATAATGCCAACCGTTGGCGCTCCTTTTAAGCCATTTTTTAGGCTTACTCTATATGATAGAGAAGATAGTGGTAACCCTTGCTGTTCGAGGCTTTTTTTAGCAAGTTCCGGAAAGACTGGAATAATAGCTAAACCGGCGGCTATGGGAGGTATAAGGTAGGGCCTAAGCCCATCTGAAATTGTAGTTATGGATGACATAGAGATTCCTCTTGTAAGACTTTTTTAAAATGGTTTTTTAGAGTAAAAAAGTATAAATCGGTCCGCGACTAGCGGACATGGAGAGGAAGGACTTTTTGAACAGCCAAAGCAAAAGAGGCCGATAGAGGCTCTATTTTACAGGAAATGTATGAGGCGTTGGCTTTCATGGCCCTATTGTAATAGATGCCTTTGTTATTAAACAATCGTTTTTCCCATTGAAAAAATATCTAAAGGGCACCATGCTTCTCTATTTAAAACCTTAAGGGGTGCTCACAAAGAATGACTTCTGAATTGAAAAATCAAAAAAGGCAATTTTGGGTCATTTTGGTCGTTATTTTTATTGGTTTTGTAGGCATCTCTATGCCTTATTTAATTTTTCCTTCTCTATTTCTCAATTTGGAATACTCCTTTCTTCCGGCTTCATGGGACGATGCAAGTCGCGCGCTTTTTTTAGGAGTAACTCTAGCAGTATATCCGTTAGGCCAGTTTATGGGATCACCCATTCTCGGGGCTTTATCGGATGATTATGGACGCAAACACCTCCTGTCAGGAACGCTCGTGATTGCATCTATCTGTAATTTATTCACAGGGATTGCTATTGCAAAACAGAGCCTCAGCTTGCTTATTATAAGTCGATTTATAGCAGGGCTAATGGAGGGTAATGTTGCTATTGCGCGCGCTATGTGCGCTGATCTCAAAATGCTTTCTAAACACAAAACCTTTGGCAAAATCAATGCAGCTTCATCCATTGCTTATCTAGTTGGTCCTCTTTTTGGTGGAGTCATGACCGATAAAAAACTGTTTGAAGAGTTAACAACTTCTACGCCATTCTATTTCATTTGCCTTCTTTTCTTGTTTCTTGCTGCTCTTTCAGCTCTTATGCTTAAAAATACCGCTGCATCCCTTACAGCTAGAAACAAGAGCTTGTGGCAGCGATTTAACTTTATTGCAAGAGCCTCGGCACTCTTTTCGAATAAAACTTTGAAAATCCTCATGATTATCTCTACCTGCTTTACCTTAGCTGTAGATATTTTTTATGAATTTGGTCCTGTCTATTTGACAGCTAAATGGATGCTGAGTCCTACGCAACTTGTTCTTTATAATGGCGTTCTATGCATTGGTCTCGCCATAGGAAATGGATGGTTGCCAACCCTTATCTCTTCACGTATATCTACTCTAGCATCCATTACAGCGGCTCTTGGAGGGTTTTCTTTTCTTCTCTTTGCTCTAATACTATCGAATTCTAATCTCTTAATTCTAATAGGTTTTGCCTTGAGCGGCTTAGTAATTGGACTCGCAGTAACTTTACTTACTGTAAAAATATCTGATTCTGTCTCAGACAAGATACAAGGCGAAGTCATGGGAACTCAACTATCCTTGCGTGTTTTAGGAGATGCGATCATTTGCCTCTTTGGCGGAGCGCTGCTTATACTATCGCCCAAAATCATTCTAATCGTGGCGGCCATAATATCTTTAGGAACAATGATTTACTTTATAAGTAAAAATCGCCTCCTCCAAACGCGCTAGTAACCATCAAAAAATAAAGATGGTATTATCTTTTGCAAATCTTCCTGTAGATGAATTTTGGGGGTTTAGCGAGCCGTTACCTTATGTAACCTCTTTTAACAGACCATAAACTTTTTGAGATAGATTGGCGGCTGTCGGACTCGAACCAACGACCTGTGGATTATGATTCCATTGCTCTACCGGCTGAGCTAAGCCGCCAAGGTGCGAGGCCTTTTGCAGGCACTGAAAAAATAGCGGGGGACGGACTCGAACCGCCGACCTTTGGGTTATGAGCCCAACGAGCTTCCAACTGCTCCACCCCGCGATAGATGGTAAAAAATTGTAAGACAATGTTAGCAAATGACTTCTTTTTCAACAACAGATTCTGAAAGAATTTTAAGTTATATAAAATAGGATTCTTTCTAGAGCCCTGAGTTTTGGATTTATCAGATTGATGGGCAATGAATTTCGGTAGAAATTTTAAAGAACTGAGCGAACCAATAGCCCAAGCGCCTATAGGTGAAGCGAGGCGCCATTGGCGGTTCTTTAAAATTTGACCGAAAATCGAAGTTCATCGAGCTTAGAAATCCAAAACTCGGGTTAGAGAGGCTGTGAGAGGATTTTTGATTTGATTTGCGACCAAGAGCGCTCGGTCGCACCCTCCATTTCGGAGCGAAGCGCTTGGTATTTTAACTGCTCCTCTGGCGTCTCTAAAAGCCTCTCTAAGGCGCCTTTTAGAGCTGAAAGCTCTACCTGCTCCCCGATATTGTGTTTTTTAAGAGAGGTGACGAGTTGCTCTTGCTTGTGCATGTAGGGCCCATAGAGAACGGGAACGCCAAAGCGGACCGGCTCATAAATATTATGGCCCCCGACGTGTTTGACAAAACTACCGCCCACGATCACAGCTTGTGAATAGCGATAGCATTGATCTAACACACCCACTTTATCAACCAAAACAACATCTTCGGCACCTGTTCCCTCTTCTGTGATATGCCGGAAGGAGATCCCCTTCTTTTTAAGAAGTTTGGCAACGACGGGAAAGCGCGAGGGGTGGCGAGGCGCTATTAAAAAAGAGACAGAGCCTTTTAGCCCTTCTAGAACCTCTAGGATCATAGCCTCTTCCTCTTCATGGGTAGAGGCTAGAGTGACTACTTTTTTGTTTTCATGAGGTGTTTTAAAGTAAAGAGTTTGCGATAGCATCTCCTTCATGTCAAATTTAACATTACCTGTGACAAAGATGCGCTCTTCTCTTACCCCTAAAGATTTAAAGGAGGAGAAATACTCTTCACTTTGTACGCAGTAAAGGTCGATTAAAGAGAAGAGCTCTTTGGCAAATCTTGGCGCCCTTTTATAATTGCGAAGAGAGGCTAAAGAGATTTTGCCATTGATAAGGACGACATTAACATCATTTTTTTTCGCATAAGAGAGAAGGTGCCACCAAAAATCTGTCTCCACCAGAATAAAGAGATCGGGTGAAATCCTTGTGATAAGACGCTTCATCACAAAGGAGAGGTCTAGTGGTAAAAAGAAAAAATAGGCGCCCTCCTTATAGCTTCTCTTGGCTTCATCATGACCGGTCTCTGTTGTAGAGGAGAAAAAGAGAGAGGCTTTCGGGTAGTCTTTTCTAATCTCTGCGATAAGAGGGCCTATCGCCTTAGTCTCTCCAAGAGAGACCGCATGGATCCAAATGCGCATCTCCCCCTTTTTCTTCCAAGGGAAAGCTGGTAGAGAGATCCCCAATCTTTGTAAAAAATCCTTAAGAGGCTTTTTTAAAAAAATAAGGCGGTAGATCTCTCTCGGTAACAAGCAAAGAGCCCAAAAGAGTATCACAGCATTGTAAAAGAGAGACTTTATCACGCTTTAACCACAAAATTTAGAAGTTTATCAGGAACAAAAATCTCTTTTAAAATCCCCTCTTGTAAATACTTGTTAACCTGTATATCGCTCTTAGCGCAAAGTAAAACCTCTTCTTTAGAGGTGCCTTTAGGAAAAACTGCTTTACCACGCAATTTACCATTTACTTGGAAAACAATCGTTACTTCTGTTTCAACTAAGTACTCTGGATTATAGGTCGGAAAAGTTGTCTCTGTAATAGAGCCTTTGCCACCAAGAATCTCGTAACACTCTTCACCAAAATGTGGCGCAAAAGGGTAGATAAGTTTGATAAATGCTATAAGGCAGGATCTAGGATAGCTTGTAAGAGCTGTAAAGTGGTTTAAACACTCCATCATCTTAGCAATTGCCGTGTTAAAGCCTAAAACCTCTAAATCTTCGCCAACATCTTTAATAAGGCGGTGGATTAAAGAGAGAGCCTCTCTAGACTCTTCCTCTACAATTTTATCCGAAACAACCATTTCATAGACGCGATTTAGGAATCTCTTACAACCGCTGACAGCATCGGTTTTCCAAAGCTTTTCTTTGTCGAATGGGGTTAGAAAAAGCTCATACAAGCGAAGCGCATCGGCGCCATACTCTTCGATCATCTCATCGGGAGAGACGCCGTTAAGTTTGGACTTAGACATCTTCTCTACAAGAGGGGTAACTTCTTTGTCCCCTATATCTTTTTCTGCAACGTAGCCACCACCTTTAAGTTTGTAGGCAACCGCTGTAACAAGCCCTTGGTTGCGCAGGGTCTGGAAAGGCTCTTTTGTAGAGACCTCTCCGATGTCATACAAAACTTTATGCCAAAAGCGTGCATAGAGAAGATGTAAGACAGCGTGCTCAACGCCGCCTATATAAAGATCAACTGGCATCCAGTACGCCTCTTTTTCTTTATCCCAAGCTCTCTTTTCATTGTGAGGATCACAAAAACGTAGGTAATACCAGCAAGAGCCAGCCCACTGCGGCATAGTATTTGTCTCTCGAAAGGCTTTCTTACCAGTTTTTACATCGGTAATCTCTACCCATGAGGTAACTTTAGTTAAAGGGCTTGCCCCCTCTGGAGAGGGCTTATAATCTTCGAGCGTTGGCAAAGTGAGAGGAAGTTCATCTAAACTTAAAAGCCTTTTACTACCATCGGAGAAGTGTAAGATAGGAAACGGCTCCCCCCAATAGCGCTGGCGTGAAAAAAGCCAATCGCGAAGCTTGTAGTGGATAGAGCGCTCCCCTAACCCCTTCTCTTCAAAGAAGTCTCGTACAGTATGTTTTGCCTCTTTTTCAGTAAGGCCATGTAAGGATAGCCCCTCTTTTTCTGAATTTATGTAAGAGCCATTTTCATCAATAACTTCACGTATGGGGCAATCTGTAAGTACGACAAACTCTTTATCTCTTGCATCATGAGCTGGCACTGCCATAACAGCGCCGGTTGCGTAAGTTAAAAGAACATAATCTGCAATCCAAATAGGGATCTTCTCACCCGTTAAAGGATGTATAGCGTAACTTCCTGTAAAGACCCCAGTTTTTTCTCTTGTTGTATCGCCCCTTTCAGCTTCACTTTTGTAAGAGACTTCCTTTTGGTATTGCAAGACTGCTTCTCTTTGCGAAGGTGTTGTAATCTCTAACACAAGAGGGTGCTCTGGCGCTAAGACAAGATAGGTAACGCCAAAAATCGTATCGGGTCTTGTCGTAAAGCAGATAATAGACTCTTTTCTACCCTCTACAGGAAAGTAGATGTTTAATCCTTCACTCTTACCGATCCAATTACGCTGCAGTTTTTTTAAGTGCTCTGGCCAGTCTAGTGTCTCTAAGTCTTCGAGAAGACGATCGGCATAAGCCGTGATTTTTAAGATCCATTGTTTGAGAGGGCGACGCTCTACGGGGTAGCCGCCTTCAATCGATTTACCATCATTTACCTCTTCATTAGCAAGTACTGTGCCAAGTGTGGGACAAAAATTAACAAGCGCTTCGGCTTCGTAAGCAAGGCCTCTCTCATAAAGCTTTGTGAAAATCCACTGTGTCCATTTGTAGTAATCAGGATCGCTTGTAGCAAATTCGCGAGACCAATCGTAGCTTAATCCTAGAGCTTTTAACTGCCTTCTATAGGTGTCTACGTTTTTTTCAGTGGTGATACGTGGGTGAGTTCCTGTTCGAATGGCATACTGCTCAGCTTGGAGGCCAAAACTATCCCATCCCATAGGGTGAAGAACATTATAGCCCTTTTGGCGTTTATAGCGTGCCATCACATCCGATCCGGTATAGCCAACCACATGCCCTACATGAAGACCAGAGCCAGAGGGGTAGGGAAACATGTCTAAAATATAATATTTAGGCTTGCTCCTATCTACTTCAACTTTATAGGTGTCGTTTTCTTCCCAATAAGCTTGCCATTTTTTTTCTATCATCTCAGGGTGGTATTTTTTCGGAGGCGTCATCATATAACCTTAGTTTTAATCGATTCAGGATAGTATAAATTGAGGCGGTTATTGCTTGTAGCAAAAAGTGTTGTAGGGTATCTTAAATCTCACTTATGCAAGATACACTCACAATTTCTAAAAAAATGAAGGTCCAATTATCCGATTATGATTATCTATCGGATATGAAACGCCGTCTTTTACTTCTTGCCCTTTCAGAAAGAGAGATGGAGATTCTTGGAGAGATCCTCTTTAGCCCCCTATCTTTTACCCTTGAATACCTCTCTAAAAACCTCGAAACATCTCCGCATGAGCTAGTTAAGGTCCTTGAAAAGCTCTCCCCCTTAGGTATTTTTACCTTCCAAGGCGAGACTATTCAAGTCGACAAAGAGAGAAGAAAATATTTTGAAGTGCAGCTGGCGCGTTTTGAAGAAGATTTTCGTCCAGACATGGAGTTTTTACAAAGTATTTTACGAAGCCTTCCGATCCATATTCTTCCTACCTGGTATCACATCCCGAGAAGTTCAAATAATATCTTTACATCTCTTGTGGAAAAATATCTTTTAACGCCACAGATCTATCAAAGACACTTGTTTGATACCCTATCTGAATCCTCTATTTTTACCGATATCGGCAAGGAGATTATTCAAAAAGGGCGCGTTGAAGCCGACGAACTTTTACATAAGTATAATCTTACATTAGAAGCCCTAGAAGAGATTGCTATCTCTCTTGAATACCAATTGATCGCCTACGTCAGCTTTGAAAAAGAGGGCTCTTATTGGAAACGGATCTTTACCCCTTTAAAAGAGTGGCAAGATTATAAAAACAGCCTTAAAGAGATGCCCTCTATTACAGAAGAGGCTTGTAAGGATCTTAAATCCCTGCGGACCAAAGAGTTTGCCTTTATTGAAGATATGGGCGCGATCATACGATTTGCTGAAAAAGAGACTCTGTCCCTTGCTTATAACGCTGAAACCTCTTCCTGGGACGCAACCCCCTCTTCTTTAGAAAAAGCTGCTCTTCTTCTAGGGACTGACGATCAAGCGTACATACAGAGGCTTTTTAAAAAGATCCAGATATTGGGTCTTGCTGTAGCAAAGGATAAAATCTTAGAGCCAAGTTCATACGCCTTTGACTGGTTAACTATAGAGATTTTAAAGCGCTCTCATATCACGTTTAAGCATCCTCATAATCTTCTAACAATTCAAAGAGTCTCTCCCCTCGCTACACAACGCGCGATTGTGGAAATTGAAAAGAGCCTCTCTTTGATTCCACAAAATGCATGGGTCTACTTTGACGACTTTCTTTCGCATACAAAACTTGTGTTAAAAGATGAGAAGAAGATTACTCTGCGTAAAAATGGGCGTTTTTGGCAGTACACTTTGCCTGCTTATGATGCCGAAGAAAAAGCATTTATTCGCACTGCTGTTTTAGATTGGCTTTTTGAGTCTGGCATTGTAAAAGTTGCAACTCTACATGGCAAATCTTGCTTTTCTCTAACAAAGCTCGGCGCCTCTCTCTCGTTTTAAATATCTTATATTAAAACAGCTATAAATATAGTTGCTCGATCTCTCTTTTTCTTATACTGTGAGAAAAAAAGGTGTAGGTGTATGGCAAAGAATGTAGCGCAAAAGTTAATCGAGAGTCATCTTGTTTTTGGAAAGATGCATCCGGGTGAAGAGATTGGCCTTCATATCGATCAAACTCTTACGCAAGATGCCACCGGCACGATGGTCATGTTAGAGCTCGAGGCCATGAAACTTCGCAAAGCCAAGACCGAAGTCTCTGTCCAATATGTCGACCACAATCAAATACAAGAAGACTCTAAAAATCCAGATGATCACCTTTTCCTGCAAAGTGCTGCAAAGCGCTTTGGCCTCTGGTTTAGTAAAGCTGGAAACGGCATTAGCCACCAAGTCCACTGCGAGCGCTTTGCTATACCTGGAAAAACACTCCTTGGCTCAGATAGCCATACCCCTGCAAGCGGCTCTTTAGGTCTTCTCGCTATCGGTACAGGTGGCTTAGAAGTAGCTCTTGCGATTTGCGGAGAGCCCTTTTTGATTAGCATGCCAAAGATCTTAGGGGTAAAGTTAACTGGAAAGCTACCGCCATGGGTGAGTGCAAAAGATGTTATCTTAGAGATGCTTAGACGATATAATGTCTTTGGTGGTGTCGGTAAAATTATCGAGTATTACGGCCCAGGCTTACAAAATCTTACAGCTATGGATAGACACGTGATTGCAAATATGGGGGCAGAGCTTGGCGCGACAACTACCGTATTCCCATCGGATGCTGAGACGAAGTTTTTCTTAAAACAGATGGGCCGTGAAAAGGATTATAAAGAAATTGTCGCTGACCCAGGTGCTACCTATGATGAGCATGGCGAAATTGATCTTAGTAAATTAGAGCCTCTTATTGCCCTTCCATCAAGCCCTGGCAACATAAAGACCGTTCGAGAAGTGGCCGGCTCTCCTATTTACCAATCCTATATTGGCTCTTCCGCAAATCCATGCCCGCGAGATTTTGCAATGACAGCCCTTATGTTCAAAGGCAGAAAGGTAGCAGAAAATGTCTCTTTAGATGTAAATCCCTCTTCAAGACAAGTGCTAACCTTTCTGATCGAAAATGACCACCTTCTCTCCCTTACACAAGCAGGTGCAAGAATCCACCAGGCGGGTTGTAACGGCTGTATAGGGATGGGGCAAGCTCCCGCTACAAAACAGATTAGTTTACGAACAGTTCCTAGAAACTTTCCTGGTAGATCCGGTACTAAAGAAGACCGTGTCTATCTTTGTAGCCCAGAGACCGCTGCTGCTTCTGCTTTAACAGGTGTTATCACAGATCCTAGAGATTTAGAAAAGCTCTACCATATGAAATACCCCCATTTCCAAGAGCCAAAGACGATGACTCTTGTGAGCGACCTTATCCCCCCATCACCCCATGAAGAGAGAAATGCTTTAATCAAAGGACCAAATATTGCAGCTTTACCTGAGTTTGGTGAGTTGAAAGACTCCTTTTCTGTACCGGTTCTCTTAAAGATGGGCGATAATATCTCTACCGATGAAATTTCACCGGCCGGTGCAAAGGTGCTTCCTTTCCGAAGCAATATCCCTGAGATCAGTAAATTTACTTTCCGTCCTGTAGATGAGACCTTTTACCATCGCGCTATGAAAATTCGTGATACTGGCTCTATTGTTGTGGGGGGTAAAAACTATGGCCAAGGCTCTAGTAGAGAGCACGCAGCTATCTCTCCTCGCTATCTTGGCGTACAAGCGGTATTTGCTCTTAGCTTTGCTCGTATCCATCGTAAAAACTTGATCAACTTCGGCGTGTTACCGCTTATTTTCGAAAATCCTAAAGATTATGAGAGCATTAGCCAAGACGATATCATAGAACTCCAAGGTATTCGACATGCTCTACAAATAAAAGAGCCTCTAAAAGCACGCAATAAGACAAAGAATGAGATTTACATGCTTACACACAACTTTTCTCCATCCGAACTACAATCACTTTTGGCTGGTAGCCTTATCTCTCTTATGCACAAAAAGCTGCACCTATAAATCTAAAGGGGCAGCTCTTTTACGCCAGTAGTAGGGGCCGTAGTCATAGGTAAGCTGCTCTCCCGGTAAAATAAGGCGATTGGCAAAGAAAATAATGTGCGAGAGGCCATCTAACACAATCCAGGTAGATGTTAAGTTTGGCTCATCACTGTGGTTGATAAAGCGAGTAAAGTTGCCTTGCTCGGAGGCGTCAATAACCCACTTAGTATCTTTAGGGCCGATAGAGTAGCCAAAGACATAATCATTCGATTTATCGATACGGCGATTGCGTTTTCGTATCAGCCCTGTGTATTCACCAAGAAAGGTTAAGAAGGGGATCTTTTTTATCGCAAAGACCCCATAACCAATGAGAGGATGAACCTCTTTGATCTCAAAAGGGATCTCTACTTCTCTCTCTATCTCTCTTTGAAAAAGAGAGGTGTGCCAGCGATTTTCTGTTTGATAGTCTTTTCGTTTTAAAGTCTTTTCACACTTATCTTTTACCTGTTTTTCAATCGCAACATCTTGAAACGCTAACTTAGAAAGATAGCGCAGTCCAAAACGGTTTTCAAATTCGATCGTTTTCATAAGGAGGCCATCCGTATAGTTTCTAAAACCCTTTCTTTGGAAAGAGAGAGCCCTTCGACTAATCTAAACTGTAGGTAGGATAGATGGGCAAACATCTCTCTGCCAAAGATAGGCACGATTCCTCGCTCTTTAGCAGCTCTAATAAGAGCTGTTTCATGAGGGTTATAGACAGTATCGAGAAGATAGGAGCAGCCAATAGGAATAGGTAGGGCTGCCTCTATTGTCATACCAACCGGTGTTGCATTGATACATATATCATAGAAAGTTTTGTCATCGTAAAGCTCAATGGCAAAGCGTTTACTTAAAGCGATTGCCTTTAGAGCTGTTCGGTTAGCTACGAAAACTTTAGCGCCTCGCTTTTTTGCTTCAAAAATAATGGCTCTGGCCGTGCCTCCAGCCCCATGTATGATGATTTTTTTGTCCTTTACCAAGACCTTTTCTTCAATAGCGTTTAGAGCCCCTTCGCCATCCGTATTAAACCCTACCCATCCACCCTCTTTTACAAGAATAGTATTTACAGCCCCAATTTCCAAAGCTTCGGGGTCTACGGCATCTAGATAAGGAAGTATTTTTTCCTTGAAAGGCATGGTAACTGCGAGCCAATCGATCTCTTCTTTTTTTAATAAAGCTATCTCTTCTGAAAAATTTTCTATAGAAATAAGCTGTTTTTCGTAAAAACCAATAGGATTAAGTATTTGGTTATGAGTTACATAAGATATGCTTTTAGAGACTGGGTTACCAATCAGTAATCCTCGAAACTGTTTGCTTTTTTGCAAAAACATAGATATGATGTATCATCTTGAAAATTATGATAGAAGACAACAGCAAAAAGTGGGCCCATAAAAAGATGAGAAAAGGCATTAGCCTTTTTCTTGCAGCTATTTTTGTTGCTATAACCGCAGTTACTACAAAAAACTACTATCTACAAGAGAAGATCATCTTTAGAGCAGAGACGCTTCCTAAAGAGTTTTCTTACGCTTGGGAGCTTCCGCACGAAGAGGTTTTTCTTAAAACAGAGAGCGGCGGCACAATCAATGGTCTTCATTTTAAAAAACCACGCGCTAAAGGTGTTGTCCTCTTCTTTCACGGTCGTGGTAAGAATTTAAGCTTCTGGGGAAAAAGAGCCGAGATGTTTTTAGACCAGGGCTATAGCTTCTTTGTCATCGACTACCGAGGTTTTGGCAAGAGCTCTCCAGGATTTAAAGAAAAGTGGCTCTTAGAAGATGGCCATACGGCTTATGACTATCTTAAAACGATCTATAAAGAGTCAGAAATCACGGTTTATGGGCAGTCGCTTGGAACTTCTGTAGCAACCTATGTAGCCTCTGTTCACTCGCCAAAAAGACTTATTTTAGAAGCACCCTTTTATAGTATGTTTGCGGTAGCTTCCTACACCAAACCCTACCTTCCAGAGTGGATTTTACGTCTTATTTTAAAATACCCCCTTGAGACAAATCTCTGGATTAAGAATGTGAACGCTCCTATCTACATCTTCCATGGCACAAAGGATCTTACCATCCCATTTAGCCATGCAGCAAGACTCTACGATGAAATTAAAGCTTCAAAGACCGTAGAATTTATTCCTCTCCAAGATTGGGGGCATGATCATATCCCACAGCACCCTATATACGCCTCGCGCATAGCCCGCATTTTATGAGAATTGCCGTAGCTTTATCTGGAGGGGTTGACTCTTCGGTTACTCTTTCCCTTTTAAAAAAACAAGGCCACACCGTCTGTGGTATCTTTATGAAAAACTGGGAAGATGACGAAGAGTGTCCGGCTATCAAAGACTATGAAGATGCCCTCATGGTTTGTAACACATTGGATGTTCCCCTATATTCTTTTAACTTTTCGAAAGATTATTGGGACAAAGTTTTTACAAAGTTTCTAGAGGGTTTAAAGCAAGGCTACACACCAAACCCCGATATTCTTTGTAATCGCGAAATCAAATTCGACACACTCCTAGCAAAGGCTTTAGAGCTTGGCTATGAGAAGCTCGCAACCGGCCACTATGCGCAAAATATAGACAGTTCTCTTGTAAAAGGGGTCGATCTCTCTAAAGATCAGAGTTACTTTCTATATACCTTAAAAAAAGAGGATTTAGAAAAGGTTCTCTTTCCTATTGGTGCCCTTCCTAAAACGGAGGTAAGAGCTATTGCAGAAAGAGAGGGACTTATTACCCATAACAAGAAAGACAGTACAGGTATCTGTTTTGTAGGCAAAAGGCGGTTTAAAGATTTTATTGCAGGATACCTACCGAAACAAGAGGGTGTTTTTCAAACGCCAGAGGGAAAGGTTATCGGCAAGCACAGCGGCGCTTTCTTCTATACAATAGGGCAAAGAAAAGGGATGGGTATAGGTGGCCCTGGAGATGCATGGTTTGTTGCTGGTAAGGATATAAATACAGGTGTTGTTACAGTTGTACAAGGCGAAGACCATCCCGTGCTATATAAAGATTTTTTAATAGCAAGCAGTCTTACCTTTGTAAACGAAGCCCCTAAAGAGTTTCCTTACACATGTCTTGCTAAAATCCGCTACAGACAAGAAGATCAAGAGTGCATAATCGAGAAAATCGAGGATGGAAAAGCCTTTGTTCGATTTAAAAATGCGCAAAGAGCTGTTACGCCTAGTCAATCTATCGTCTTTTATACGAAGGACATATGTATTGGCGGCGGGATCATCCTATCTTAAAGATTTTTTCAAAGATTGAAGCTTAAGCTTTTTTCGCTTATGCTTTTATGTAATGATGACATTCACACGTATTTTTTCAAAAGTTTTAGATTACACCTGGTTCGTCTCTCTTCTTCTTTTTTTCTTAGAAGAGCAGCAAGCAAATATTTGGTTTTCTCTAGCGCTTATTCTTCTTGTTCCTATTCTTTTTGCTCCTGTTGAAGCGCTTCTTTTAAAACTTTTTGGTACAACACTCGGTAAGATTGCCTTTGGTTTAAGATATGAGAAGAAGCTTTCTTGGAAAGATGCCTTTTTCTTAGCCTTCCAAGCAGCTCTTTTAGTGCAGCCCCTCCTTATTCCGGGGGTAAATTTTGTCTTTGCCTTTCTCTATCTAAAAGAGTGGAGACGCTACGGTAAAAAGAGATGGAACCCTAGAGGCAAACCCCACATTGTTCGGAAATTTCCAAGCTTTTTCCCCTACGCTTGCCTTGTTACTTTATCGCTTATCGTCTCTATCTTCTCCTTTACGTCCGATTGGGTTGTCGATGAGGCTTACCGCATCACCTCGACAGAGAAGCCTGGCTTTTTTAAACGATATAACTCTTACTTTTCTTCCGAGGGAGAGACTTGGACTAGAATCTCACCCGATAACCTCTCTTTTTCTATCCTTTTCCCTAAAGACCCGGCCTTCCGCGAGATTACAAGACCTGTTCCTAAAAGCAATCTAACGCTTCATTATCAAGAATACTCTCATAAAGATAAGATCACTTACACAATCGGCTGCACACAGCTTCCTAAAAGCTGGACAAAATGGGGCTCTGGCCTTGTTTTTAAAGGTGCTTTCCATTTTCTCTATGGCGATGATGCAAAAGTGAATCGTAAGAAAAAGACAAGCCATGCTAATTTTCCTGCCTTGGAGTATGAAATCACGAAAGGCAAAGAAAAAATTACAGGCAAACTTGTCCTTGTAAAAGAGACCCTTTATAAAGTTGAGATCTCGCAAAAAGAAGCGCTCACAGAAGAAGAGCAAGCTTTTGCAGAGAAGTTTTTCGCCTCTTTCTTCCCTAAATAAAAATCTTTACGATAAACCATTTTTTGCATTTATGATTTAAAAGACTATCTGCTATATTGAGGAAATATGGAAAAAAAACTACTTTTTTACTCTTCGGCCATTCTAGCAGCGCTATTTTTTCTAGCAGCCCTTTTTATGCCGCATCCTCAAAGCAGAATTTCTCTCGATACAAGCGGGTTTCCAACGGTTGGAGACCATACAGCTCCCGTCCATATAGTTTTAGTCGAAGAGCTTGCTTGCGCCCAGTGTAAACGTCTCCATGCAGAAGAGATGCCTTTGATTAAAGAGCACTATATCGACACAGGTAAAGCAAAGTTAACAACTATACCGCTCGCGTTTGCAGAAGCCTCCAAGATCCCATTTCTCTCGCTCCATTGCGCTACATCACAAGGCAGTGTCCATTTCCATCAGTTTATAGAAAGGTTTTTCTCTCTACCGGTCGACAAGTTATGGAATCAAACAGAGAGAGAGCTTTTAACTTTCTACGCTAAAGACCACCCGGATTTTTCTCAATCTGCAGCCATCAGCTGCGTTCGTCATACAGCCTTTGCCCCTCTTTTGGCAGAACAAGAAAGGCTTGTAGCGCCGATTTTTAAAGGCAACCAAATCGAATTGCCAACAATTCTTATCAATGGCCGAAGAGTCCAGAAGATAGATTGGAAAACTATTCAAACATACATTGAAGAGGAACTTGTCACGAGCAAAACTTATGTGGAAAACCGTTAATCGCTACAGCTTTTTTCTAGCGTGGCTTATGGCAAGCATCGCCACTTTAGTAAGTCTTTACCTTAGTGAAATCGCAAAACTTACCCCGTGCAAATACTGCTGGTATGAGAGAGTCTTTCTCTTTCCATTAGCTGTTATCCTATTTCCTATGGTCCTCAAAAACAGGCGCGACTTTATCCCTTATATCCTCCCTTTAACGGTTATGGGCTTTGTCATCTCTGTTTATCACTTTGTCCTCTCTTACATGGACAGATGCCCTTATCTATGTCGCTCCTTTGTTTTATCATGGGTTGGCCCCTTTCTCTTCTCCTTTCTCTTTATTCTCCTTATGATGGCCCGAAAAGATGCAAAAAAAAGCTAAAAGAAGAGACGGTATCCTAATCTATCATGAAGATAGAGATATCATTGTAGTAGAAAAGCCTGAAGGGCTCTTAACTGTTGCAACCAATTACACAGAGCATTCTCTCCATAGCATTGTAAAAACATGGCGAAGAAGAGTCTGGCCTGTCCAAAGGCTCGACCGTGAAACCTCTGGTGTTATCGTCTTTGCTCTTAATGAAGAGAGTAGAGACTATCTTAAAGAGCAGTTTGCCGAGCACAGTATCGAGCGTGAGTATCAAGGCATCGTCTGTGGAGAACTCATGGATGCCGGCACTTGGCAGTCTCGTTTAAAAGAGGATAAAAACTACTTTGTACGCTCTCACCCGCATGGCGAAGTAGCCATTACTCATTATGAACCGCTCGGCTACTCTAGAAAGAAAACAACGCTTGTAAAATTCCTCTTAGAGACGGGAAAAAAGAATCAAATCCGTGTCCATGCAAGCGAAGCCGGATTCCCTTTACTTGGCGATACCAAATATGGTAATCTTTCCTGGAAACGCCTTGCACTACACGCCCACAGATTGTCATTTACACACCCTGTAACAAAAAAGCGCATGGCCTTCACTTCTCCGAGCCCCTTAGGAGAGACTAAATAACGAGTAATAGTGATAAGGAGTAATAGTGAAGCGACTCTATAAAGACAACTTCGATAAAAAGTTAGGCGGCGTCTGCGGCGGCCTTGCGCAGTACTTTCAAGTAGACTCTTCTCTAATCCGCCTCATTGCAGTTGCCCTTACCCTCGTATCTTTCGGTATCACCTTTCTTGTTTACCTTGTTCTCTGGGGCGTCTTGCCAAAGGGCCCTAGAGCCTATATCCAAGCCTCCTATAAAAGACTCTACCGCTCTCGTCGTAACCGCATCTTAGCTGGTGTCTGTGGCGGTCTTGGCACCTACTTCAAAATCAATCCAGACATCTTACGACTTATCTTTGTCGTATTGCTCTTTGTTACGGTTTTCATCCCGGTCTTTGTCTTTTATATAGCAGCAGCCTTTATCATCCCCGAAGAGCCTTAATTAAAAAATACTTACAATGTTTTGTCTGATGAGTAGCTTTTAGCGTAGCTATAGAACTCCTCGAAGATGTTTTAGCTCACGTAAAAAATTTTACCTATTCACAACTAGTCATAGATAAGTCATACTACCCGTCCTTATTTACCGGGAGATAAATTATGTTTAGAGTAACTGCAACAGCTGATGCTATGATCTACCATCTTCCACCACCAAGGGAGCCCTCTGATACAGCTTCTTTATCACCCGATCTTGCTCGTCTTCATGCTCTAGAAACCATTACCGATAGCTCGCAGTATCTAGATGGTAGAGCCGTTTCTGAAGAAAGCAAAATCTCTCTTTTTGGAGACCGAAGAAACCTTGCTTTGCATTTTTCTATTAGAAATGGGAATTTGAGAGACTTTCATCTAAAAAAACAGGCTGAAATAAAAATCTTAAAAACATTTGCTTCATCACTACCTCTTAGTGATGCCCCAAGTGCAATTGAGCACATAACAAGACTTATGCAAAGACCTTTGTTATGCCCAACAACAGTTGCTGGATATGAGTTTATGCTGGAAACAGTTAGAGGTTTTTCTGAGCAAACAACCCATGCTGAGTTTGGGGCATATCTTCTACATAAACATTTATTAGAAGAGGCTGCTATACAGCAGGAATTTTTAACCTCTATACTGCCAACTTTACCTCTGCCTGAGGGGTTTGAGGAATTGTCTCTCCCAGCGCGATGCGCTATGTTTGCCGGCGCCTCATTCACGACAAACTGGCGTGGATTTGGTTGCACGCCTTCTTCATGGCATCCCTCTCAACTTATTGACAGAGTTTTTGAGGTTTTAACTACCCTTGGTCCCTTCGCATTAAGCGGGCAATTCGGGCGAGAGTTTTATAGAAGAGAGCCTACAGTTGTTCAGAGGTCTCCAGATGACCGCGATGTTTGGGGGTGGAGACGAGGAGAATTTCAAGAAGAGACAAGAGCTCCTGCAAAGATGGTTATCGTAATAGGGGCAGAAAGAATCCCGGATAGTAGAGTTTTTTATGTTGATCCCAGCGAGGGGACTGTACAAAAGGTTTATACAGTTGCCTATGCTGCTTTATGTGGAAGAGCTTTTGATTTAATCTTTGCTCGTCACCCCCGAGGAGGCTACTTACCCCCACCACCAGATGGACCAGGCTACGCTCTTCACGGACCAGCAACCCATCCAAGTCGGTTAAGCCGCACTCCTGTTTGATTGGTAGCTTTTAGCGTAGCGATAAAAGGCCTCTACCTCTCTTTGAATCCAAAGAGAGTCTTTCTTTTTATAAGAAGCCATAAGAGCTGCGACTTTAGGCGCTAGAAGAAGGCTTTTTTCTTTGTCTAAGAAAAGCATGCGGGTACGCCTTGCTAAAACATCGCTTACATGGAGAGCCATCTCCTCTTCTACGGCTTGCTTTATATCTTCTCTGGTATAGGGAAGAGCAGCATCTAAAAGCTGGAGGCTCTTTGGCGGATCTCTCCTAAAACAAAGGGTGTGGGTAAGACACGCTCTTTTAGGCTCCCCTATTACAGAGAAAACCTTATCTACCGTATCTTCTGCCATGTGGCGAGCCGTTGTCCATTTACCGCCGGCAATCGTTATAAGGTTAGAATCTCCTACAAATATCTTGTGGGTGCGAGAGAGTTTTGAAGTCTTTTGTGTGCTCTTTTTTTTGACAAGCGGACGAAGGCCTGCAAACTGGGCTAAGATATCTTCTCTCTTTGGTTTTACAGAAAGGTACTGACCCGCAAGCTCTAGAAGAAAATCGATCTCCTCCTCAGACGGACTCGGATCTTCTACAACACTTTCTACTTTGACATCGGTTGTCCCGACAAGAACTTTGCCAAGCCAGGGAATGATAAAGATGATCCTTTTGTCTTTGGTCTTTGGGACTACAATCGCTATATCTTTTGGAAGAAAGCGTGCAGGCAAAACTATATGACTGCCTCTACTATAAGATAAGATCTTGGGCTCTTCGGGATTATCTAAAGCCCTTATTCTATCAACAAAAACACCTGCTGCGTTGATGACTGCTTTGGTATGAATAGTGAAAGCCTCTCCCGTCTCCTCATCTAGGGCCTTAATTCCTTTAATTTTGCCATCCTCTTTTATAAAAGATTGTAGAGAGCAGTAATTAAGAGCGTAGCCGCCAGCATGCCAAATTTGCTTAGCAAGTTCGATCGCAAATCTTGCATCATCAAACTGTAGATCGTAATAAAGGCCACCGCCGATAAGACCTTGTTTCTCTATGGTAGGAGCTAACTTAAGAACCTCTTCTTTTGTAAGAACTCTATGGTTTTCTTCTCTTTTGCGTGCTAGTTTATCGTAGAGCCAAAGCCCTATGTTATAAGTAAGCCTATCGATCTGGCTGTAGTAAGGGACAAGAAAGTGGCGCTTTGTAACAAAGTCTTTTGCATTTTTGGCAAGAAGATCTCTCTCATAGAGAGCCTCTTTTACAAGAGAGAGATCCCCCTGTTTTAAATAACGAAGCCCGCCATGGAGGAGCTTTGTAGAGCGACTTGAGGTCTCTCCTGCAAAATCTTCTTTCTCGATGAGTAAAGTCCGAAGTCCCCTAAGAGTTGCATCTAAGGCGCACCAAAGCCCTGTAGCGCCACCGCCTATTATAATGAGATCAAAGGAGGGGTTTTTACGAATATCTTTAAGAAGGTCTTCTCTTGATACTGCTTTATCCCTCATTTTTTGCCCACAACTTGGCCGCTTCTATAGCCAAAAGCCAACTCTTTCGCATTTTAGCTACATCTTTAGGATCCATCGAGGGTTTATAATGGCCTGCCTCTTTCCATAGAGAGGCGATCTCCTCTTCATCTTTCCAAAAGCCTACAGCAAGCCCTGCAAGATAGCCGGCACCGAGTCCGGTATTTTCGGAGCTCTGTGCGCATTTAAGAGGAATAGAAAGTAAGTTCGCTTGCATCTGCATTAAAAAGGAACTTTTGCTCATACCACCGCCACACTTCACAAGCGATATATGGCTCTTAATATCGCTTTGCATCGATAGAATTACATCTGTCACTTGATGGGCAACCCCTTCTAAGGCAGCTCGTACTATGTGGGCTTTGGTGGCACTTTGTGAGATACCTAAAATGGTAGCGCGTACTTTAGAGTTCCAAGAGGGTGAGGCAAGACCATGAAAAGCCGGCACAAAGTAGATACCACCGGAGTCTGGTACGCTTTTGGCGAGCTCTTCTACCTCTGGAGGTGTGTGGATTACCTGAAGGCCATTACAGAGCCATTCGATTACGGAGCCAGAGGAGTATACAACCCCTTCTAAGGCGTAAACAACCGCTCTTTTGCCAATTTGCCAGGCAACCGTTGTTAAATGGCTCGTTGGCGTAAAATAGGTACCTCTATTCATTAAAATAAAGCTGCCGGTACCATAGGTGCATTTGGTATCTCCCATATGGAAGCAGCCGTGGCCAAAAAGCGCTGCCTGCTGATCCCCAACCATTGAGGCTATAGGAATTTCACGGCCAAAAAGATCGGATGAGGTGACACCATACACCTCAGAGTTACTTCGCACTTCGGGCAAAAGAGAGAGGGGGATATTAAAAGCCGCTAGAATCTCTGGGTCCCAAGCTAATGTGTGAATATTGAAAAGAAGCGTTCTAGAGGCATTAGAGACATCTGTAAGAAACTGCTTGCCACCGGTTAACTGCCATAAAAGATAGGTATTCACAGTACCAACACAAAGCTCACCTGCCTCGGCCTTTTCTCGCACCCCAGGGATATTATCGAGCATCCAGACGATCTTTGAGAGGGAGAAGTACGGCTCCAAAAAAAGTCCTGTCTTTTCGCGTAAGACCTTTTCATACTTAGGCTTCATCGCAAGACACCAGTCCGAGGTACGCCTATCGCTCCAGACGATCGCATTACCGATCGGCTCACCGCTCTTTCTATCCCATAAGATGACCGTCTCTCTTTGGTTTGTAATCCCAATGGCCGCAATCTCTTGGACAGAGACTCTACTTTTCCCTAAAAGCCTATGGATCACCTCTTTCTGCGTCTGCCAGAGCTCCTGTGGGTTATGCTCAACCCAACCGTGATTTGGATAGTGTTGGATAAAGGGTTGCCCCTCTACGCCTGTAATCTCCCCCTTCTGGTTAATTAAGAGGGCCCTAGAATTGGTTGTCCCGGCATCTATAGCTAAAATATACATACCCCTTATTGAAAGAATTTTTCCTTGAAAGTCAATTGAAGTTTATTCTCCTTGCCTCCATACTTATAACCGTATGTTTTTTATCCTATTAGGACCACCCGGAGGCGGTAAAGGGACCCAAGGGGCTCTCTTAGCCGACTACTTTGGCATCCCCCATATCTCTTCTGGCAATCTTGTGCGCCACAATCCTGATCTTACAGAAGAGGAGAGAGCCATCGTCCGCGAGGGCAAGCTACTTCCTGACAGCATGATGATAGCAATTGTTGAAAGGACCCTTAAAAAACATACAAACGGCTGGATATTAGATGGTTTCCCTAGAACTCTTGCGCAAGCAGAAGCTTTAGAAAAGCTCCTAACCACCCCCCCTAAAGTCCTCTATTTTGATGTCCGAGAAGAGGTTATCCAAAATAGAATCTCTTTTAGACGAAGCTGTAAGGAGTGTGACGCTATCTACCACCTCCAAAACGCCCCTCCTCGCCTAGAAGGCGTATGTGATAAGTGCCAGGGAGCACTCTTTTGGCGTGAAGATGATACCCCTGAAGTGATTAAAAAGCGCCTTATGATCTACCATGAGAAGACAGCCCCTCTTATAGCCTTCTATAAGAAGCACAAAAACCTCCTAGAGATCGATTGCCCAGAGAAAGCCTCTCCCGAAGAGATCTTCTCATCTATCTTATCTAAATTACAATCAGCAACTTACAATTAATTCTATACGAATATTGTCTCTGCTTCTATAAGTAATTTATGAGCCATAGAAATTACAAGAAGAGCATCCCTGCAAAAATCTCCGAACTTGCCCAAGATATCATAAGCTTTAACCAAGAGCTTGAGAAGCTTCGCAAGAAGAAGGAACTCCTTCAAAGTAAGGCGTTTCTGGATAACATAGCAGAGCAGATCTTAGTCTTAGACCGCCATGCCAAAGAGGTCTCTGAGCTCACAACCTGGAAAGGGGCAGAGGCTATCCACTTCATGCTAGATACCCCCTGGGGGGCCCCTATTGTGATGAATACAACCCTTCTAGAGGCTGCCACCATCTATCCTGATGAGACATCAGATAAGTCCCAGCTCCATGAGGTTCTAAAGCAAATCCTCAAATATGCACCCCATTGCGAGATTCCCTTCCTAGCCACGCTCCAGCAGCTTAGCGAAGAGATCCGCCGTCAAAAAGTTAAATCGTAAAACTTTCTATATAATTTTATTTTTAACGTAATAGAAATAGTTTTATACATTGTATTTATAATTAAAAAGTTATACTATTGTAATGTTAATTATAATAATTAAAGGAGATAAAATGACTGCAATAAACACCCCTGTCTATAACGCCCTAATGAGTAAAATATCTCCTACATCTGTTAATCCCCACACAATTATTCATGTAAACGAAGGCAAAGAAATTACTTTAAAAGTTGCGAGTTTGTGGGAACGATTTGTCCATGCGCTTATAGGAGTTTTTGTAGGCTCTTCTGATAAGGACGCACTACAGTTAGTTGAAATTGAAATATTACTACACGCCCTAGAAGGAGAAGCTCGGGGAATACGTAAGGTACCACTAGAAAAAAGACAAAAAGCTGTTCATGCCATAAGATCTGTAGTACGAGCCACTATGGCCTATAGAAATATCGAATCTACCTGCAGACAAATTTTAGAACGCCAATTGGACGCTTTTATTTCGAAAGTAGGCCTCATAGAGGCAGACTTCCAAGCATCGAAACAAGGTGAAACTTTTCTTTCCTACGAATAACGTTAAAGGACCCGAATGAGACCTATAACACCCACAGAAACTATGTTAGGCCACCTAGGCACCTTTTCCATGCATAAGGATGGGGTTTTGGAGTTAAGAGATAATAGCCCTCGTATTAACCATCTACCTCAAAGTGTTTGGCATAGAATATGTGCCGCTATTCGACATCTCTTTGGTATAACGACAAGAGAAGAGCACGCTTTAGCAGACTTAGTAGTTAGAGCGGTTATCTATCTACCAATCTATACGACTAAAGAATCACGGCGGTGGAATTAAGGTTAGGCTAAGTGATAAAGCATTCAATAACGTCAAGGTCATCTAAGAATTTCTCATAAGCCCATTGGTTATAATGATTCAAGAAGTACCGAATAGCTCCTATGTGATTG